>JAZRXT010000172.1:0-3543 GCA_045600365.1 Kiritimatiellia bacterium
CCGAGCGCCAGTGCTGCGCCGGAGGAGGAGAGCTATCCCGACGTCGACTCCCGCCCGAACTCCCGCACCCGTATGCTGCTCAAGAAGGTCAACGACTTCCGCACCGCGATCGACCGCAGTCTGCGTGCGGGCGACGTGATCTTCTTCAGTCCGCGCTATGCGCGCGTCTCGGTCGACGCGCGGGTGGCCAAGGAGATGATGGCGGTGCTGCCCGACCTCATGCGCGATGTGGCCAACGGCGATGATCTGTACAACCAACTGCGCCCGAGTTTCCCGTTCATGTCCCTGCAGATATGCCGCGACCTGGTTGAAAACCGCGTCGACTACGTCCAGCTGGCGGAGCGCCGCCGGAAGATGAAGGAAGAGGACGATCTGCAGAAGATGTTCGAGAGTGGCGGCACGGTGAGGTGAGGCGGTGATAGACATCGCGTCAGCGTCCAATCCGCGCATCAAGCACGTGGTGAAGCTCCGCACCTGCTCGCACCGGGAGGAAACGGGCGAGATGATAGTGGAGGGGTTCCGCGAGTGCCGGCGCGCGCTCGACGCGGGGTACCGTCCGCACGCCATCTACTGCTGCCCCGACCTGTATCTCAAGAACGAGAACGAGCCTGCGCTGGTGGCGGACTGCGCTGCGGCTGGGGCCGAGGTGTGTGTCTGCTCGAAGATCGCGTTTCTCAAGATGGCGTACAAGGACCGTCCGGACGGCCTGCTCATGACTGGTCCACACGTCGCGCGGCGTCTGGCCGATTTCGAGCCGGGGCCGGACGCGCTGGTGATTGTGACCGAGGCGATTGAGAAGCCTGGCAATCTGGGTACCATTCTCCGCAGCGCCGACGCGGCGGGCGCGGCCGGGGTTATTGTGTGCGACCGCAACACCGACGTCCACAACCCCAACGTGGTGCGCGCCCCGACTGGCACGATGTTCACCGTGCCCACGGTGACGGCGACGAGCGAGGAGGCGCTGGCGTGGCTGCGGGCGCGGTCGTTCCGCATTCTCGCCGCCACTCCGCACGCCGAGAAGCTGCACTTCGAGGTTGACCTCACAGGCAACGTGGCGATTGCGGTTGGAGCCGAGCAGTACGGGCTGACGGCGAAGTGGATGGACAGCGCCGACCTGCGCGTGCGCATACCGATGCTGGGCACGGCCGACTCGCTGAACGTATCGGCCGCCGCTACCATCCTGGTGCACGAGGCGGTGCGCCAGCGCATCGTCGCCGGCAAGGCGAAGGTGCCGGAATTTGTCCCCTGGCACGGTGAGGGGGCGCACGATCACTGACGCATTTCCCTTTATTTTTACTTGCCTAATTTCCTTTTTTATGGCATAATAGGCTGAACAGATTTTCACCCAATACGGTTTCAACCCAAGAAGGAGCAAAAAGTGAGCGAAAAACTCGAACAGATGACGCCGGAGCTGAAGGCGTTCATCCTTGAATGGAAGTCCAAGCCGGGTAACCTGATCATGGTGCTGCACCGTGTGCAGCAGACCTATGGCTACATCCCGCGCGAGATTGCGATTGAGACATCGGAACTGCTGGACGTTCCCCTCGCCAAGATCTACGGTGTGGTTACGTTCTACAATTTCTTCCGTCTCCAGAAGGCCGGCAAGTACACGGTCCAGGTGTGCCTGGGCACGGCCTGCTATCTGCGCGGCGGCGATGATCTGATCAAGGAGTTCGAGTCGCAGCTGGGCGTGGGGCTCAACGCCACCACCAAGGACGGTCTCTTCTCGGTCGAGGCGGTGCGCTGCCTCGGGTGCTGCGGTCTCGCGCCGGTGTGCGTCGTGAACGGCAACGTGCACGGCAAGCTCACGAAGAGCGACGTGGCCGGCATCATCGACCAGTATCGCAAGGAAGGCTGAGGCACAAGTGCACGCCACGATCGCAGATGTCATCGCCGACACGGCGCAGAACTCGATCGAGGCGGGCGCGAAGAACGTGCAGGTGCGGCTTGAAGAGGACGGCAGGATGATCCGCGTGGAGATACTTGACGACGGCAAGGGAATGGACGAGGCGACGAAGAGTCGCGCCTTCGATCCGTTCTACACCGAGCCGGGCAAGCACGACGCGCGCAAGGTCGGTCTGGGCCTCCCGATCCTCCGGCAGATTGCCGAGGCGACGGGCGGCGAGGTGCGGCTTGAGTCCGAGAAGGGGAAGGGGACGCGTCTAAACTACTCCTTCGCGGCGGACAATCTGGACCTGCCTCCGATGGGCGACATCGCGGAAATGACGGCGATGCTCTTCAACTACCCCGGGGACTACGATCTCGTCTTCACCCACGTGAAGGGTGCGAAGTCGTATGAGATCGCGCGCAGCGAGCTGGTTGCCGCCGTTGGTTCTCTGGAGGATGTGGAAGGCCTTTCCCTTGCCCGCGATTTCCTCCGTTCCCAGGAGGAGGATCTTGCCGCCTAGCGCATCTCCGCAATCAGCGATTCTATTATCAGTTAGCTCAACAACTTTACAACTTCAAAGGAGACAATCATGGCAAAACTCACACTCGAAGACCTTCGCAAGCTCCGCGGCGAAAAGCAGAAGGCGCTGGAAATGCGCGACTCGTCCAACAAGGACGTGCAGGTGATCGTTGGCATGGGCACGTGCGGTATCGCCGCCGGCGCCAAGGCCACCTTCACGGCGCTTGTCGACGCGCTCACCGCCAAGAATCTCACCAATGTGCTCGTGCGCCAGACCGGCTGCATGGGCCTCTGCCATTCCGAGCCCACCGTCGAGGTGGCGGTTCCCGGAATGCCCACGGTGATCTACGGCAACGTCGACGCGGCCACTGCGCTCGCGATCGTCGAGAAGCACATCGTCGGGCGCGAGCTCATCGACGACAAGATTCTCGACAAGCCGTCGATTGACATCGTCAAGAATGGTTAAATTGTTAAAGGGTTAAATAGTTGAATTTACGGGCGACGGAAGTTGCTACGCGATTTAACCATTTAACCACTTGCGAAGCATTTAATAATCAAGGAATCAAGCAATGGCCTATCAATCCTATGTTTTGGTCTGTGGCGGCACTGCGTGCTGCTCGGGCGGCGCCGACAAGATCGTCGAGGCGCTCAAGAACGAGCTGGCGGCTGCTGGCCTCACCGATACCGTCCAGGTGGTGAAGACTGGCTGCCTCGGCTTCTGCGAACAGGGTCCGATCGTCAAGATCCTCCCCCAGGGCACCTTCTACGTTCAGGTGAAGGACACCGACGTGAAGGAGATCGTCGCCGAGCATCTCGTCAAGGGCCGCGTTGTCAAGCGTCTCTGCTACGATCCCGAGCAGGCGAAGAAGCTCGTCGCCGAGGCGAACATCCCGTTCTACCAGAAGCAGTACCGCATCGTGCTCAGGAACTGCGGCGTGATCGACCCCGAGAAGATTGAGGACTACATCGCGCGCGACGGCTACAAGGCGATCGAGAAGGTGCTCTTCGAGATGACGCCCGAGCAGGTCGTCGACGAGATGCTCAAGTCGGGTCTGCGCGGCCGCGGCGGCGCGGGCTTCCCCACCGGCATGAAGTGGAAGTTCGCCCAGCAGCAGCCCAAGGGCCAGAAGTACATG
>JAZRXT010000173.1:0-3539 GCA_045600365.1 Kiritimatiellia bacterium
TCAGCGTGGGGGCGTGCGAGTTTGTCTCGGCGAAGTGGAGCCAGCGCCAGTGGAACGTCCTCGGCGGCATGAAGGCCTGCGGCGCGGGCGAGGGCGCGTTCGAGTATGAGTTTACGCTGCCGGCGGAGGCGAAGGGCGTCCGCTTCATCGCGGAGGTTGGCTCGAAGCGTCTGTACGCTAAGGACGTGACGACCGAGACGAAGGCGACCGCCGACCTCGGCTTCATGCTCGGTGGCGGCAACAAGAACCGCTCGTTCAATCCCAATTCCTATCCGCAGACGTCGATCGACAAGTGGCCTGGCAAGCTCGGGGTGTGCGTCAACGGTGTGCCGGTGCAGACGATTACGCTGCCCGACGACCCTGCCGACCATCGCGGCATTCTCTCCTGGGCGGCGCAGACGCGCGTCGGCGAGCCGCTCAAGAAGAAGGGCCAGCTGCGCGATGCCGGCAGCTACGGATATCTTGTCGACGTCGAAATCCCCGCCGAGGCGCTGGCCAGGAGCGCTGATGGCAAGGTGAAAGTGCGCCTGGAGGGCAATCGTGGCCTTGCGGTCTACGGGGCCGCCTTCGGACGCTATCCGCTTGATCCGACCATTGTGTTTTCAAAGTGAAGGAGAATGTCATGAAACTCGATCCCACCCAGATGAAGGACTGGCAGATTGCGGAGGCCGCAGAGGCGACTCTGCGGCCTGCCGCGGAACTCGCCGCGGAACTCGGTCTCGAGGAGAGCGAATGGGAGCCCTACGGACGGGTCCTCGCCAAGGTTGACGTGACGAAGACCCTGAAGCGCGTCGGTGCCGGGAGAAAGGGCAAGTACATCGACGTCACCGCCATCACCCCCACCGCGCTCGGCGAGGGCAAGACCACCACCACCCTTGGCCTCGTCGAGGGGCTGGGCAAACTGGGCAAGAAGGTGGTCGGCTGCGTGCGCCAGCCCTCTGGCGGCCCCACCTTCAACATCAAGGGATCGGCGGCCGGCGGTGGTCTCGCGCAGGTCGTGCCACTCACTTCGCTCTCGCTTGGCCTCACTGGCGACATCGACGCCATCACCAATGCGAACAATCTCGCCATGGTGGCGCTCAACAGCCGCATGCAGCACGAGCAGAACCATGACGACGCCTGGCTCGCCGAGCGCGGCCTCAAGCGCCTCGACATCGACCCCGAGCGCATCCAGTTCCGCTGGGCGCTAGACTTCTGCGCCCAAGGGCTCAGGAACATCGAGATCGGCCGTGGCGGGCGCCTGGACGGCTTCAACTGCGCCTCCGGCTTCTACATCACCGTTGCGTCCGAGGTGATGGCGATTCTCGCGATGAGCGCCGATCTTGCCGACCTCAGGGACCGTCTTTCCCGGATCATCGTCGCCTACACGAAGAGCGGCGAGCCCGTCACCACCCGCGATCTCGAGGTGGACGGCGCGATGTGTGCGCTCCTCGTCAACGCGATCAAGCCCACGCTGATGCAGTCGATCGAGGGTCAACCGGTGTTCGTGCACGCCGGTCCGTTCGCCAACATCGCCATCGGGCAGAACTCGGTGGTTGCCGACCGGCTCGCGTGTGCGCTTGGCGACTACGTCGTCACGGAGAGCGGGTTCGCCAGCGACATGGGCTACGAGAAGTTCTGGAACATCAAGTGCCGCTGCTCTGGCCTCAAGCCCGATGCCGTGGTGCTCGTCGCGACGGTTCGTGCGCTCAAGGCGCATGGAGGCGCGCCCAAGGTGAAGGCGGGGCTTCCGCTCGATCCCGTCTACACCACCGAGAACCTTGAGCTGCTCGAGAAGGGGTGCGACAACCTGCTCGCCCACATCGACATCATCCGTCGTTCCGGCGTTCAGCCGGTGGTGTGCCTCAATGCGTTCTACACCGATACGCAGGCCGAGCGCGATCTCGTTCGCCGGGTGGCGGAGGGCGCGGGTGCGCGCTTTGCGGTCTCCGACCACTGGCTCCGCGGCGGCGTGGGCGCACTCGAGCTCGCCGAGGCGGTAATCGCCGCGTGCGACGAGCCGAACAACTTCGACTTCCTCTGCAATCTCGACGAACCACTCAAGGACCGCATCGAGAAGCAGGTCAAGGAGGTTTATGGCGGTGACGGGGTCGATTTCGAGCCGCTGGCGCTCGAGAAGCTCGCGCGCTTCCAGGCCAATCCGGCGACGGCGAAGCTGCCGGTGTGCGTGGCGAAGACGCAATACTCGCTGTCGCACGATCCCACTCTGCTGGGCCGTCCGAAGGGCTGGCGCATGCCGGTGAAGGACGTGCTGATCTACCAGGGGGCGGGTCTGATCGTGCCCGTTGCCGGCGAAATCAAGCTGATGCCGGGCACCTCCGCGTCGCCCGCCTACCGCAGGATCGACGTCGACACCGCCACGGGCAAGGTGCGCGGACTGTTCTGATAGCGCATTTTTTGCTTTCATTCCGTCCGTGGATTTCCTATACTATTGAATGTCATAGACAAAGAGAAACAAAAGAAGAAAGAAAAGAAGAGGAGAAAGAGAGATGAGCGAAAAGACAAAGTACGTGTATTTCTTCGGTGCGGGCCAGACCGAAGGCAATGCCAACATGCGCGAGCTGCTGGGCGGCAAGGGCGCGAATCTGGCGGAGATGGCGGGGCTCGGTCTTCCGGTGCCGCAGGGTTTCACGATCTCGACCGAAGCCTGCACCCGCTACTACGATGACGGCAAGTTCATCGGCGACGACATCATGGCGCAGGTCATGGAGTACATCGACAAGCTCGAGAAGTCGGCCGGCAAGAAGTTCGGCGACACCCAGAATCCGCTTCTGGTCTCGGTCCGCTCGGGTGCGCGCGCCTCGATGCCGGGCATGATGGACACGATCCTGAACCTCGGCCTCAACGAGGAGGTCGTCGAGTCGCTCGCCAAGCAGACGAAGAATCCGCGCTGGGCGTGGGACTGCTACCGCCGCTTCATCCAGATGTTCTCCGACGTCGTCATGGAGGTCGGCAAGAAGTACTTCGAGAAGCTGATCGACGACATGAAGGCGAAGAAGGGCGTCAAGCTCGACGTCGAGCTCACGGCCGACGACCTCAAGGAGCTCGCCGCCGAGTTCAAGGCCGAGTACAAGGCGAAGATCGGCAAGGACTTCCCGACGGACGCGAAGGAGCAGCTCATCGCGGCGATCAAGGCCGTGTTCCGCAGCTGGGACAATCCGCGCGCGAACGTCTACCGTCGCGACAACGACATCCCCTACAGCTGGGGTACCGCCGTCAACGTCCAGATGATGGCGTTCGGCAACCTGAACGACAACTCCGGCACCGGCGTCGCCTTCACGCGCGACCCGGCGACTGGCGAGAAGAAGCTCATGGGCGAGTTCCTCATGAACGCCCAGGGCGAGGACGTCGTCGCGGGCGTGCGCACGCCGATGCCGATCTCCAAGATGGCCGATGTGATGCCCGAGGTCTTCAAGCAGTTCCAGGACATCTGCAAGAAGCTCGAGTCGCACTACCGCGACATGCAGGACATGGAGTTCACGATCGAGAACAAGAAGCTCTTCATGCTCCAGACCCGCAACGGCAAGCGCACGGCGAAG
>JAZRXT010000174.1:0-40448 GCA_045600365.1 Kiritimatiellia bacterium
ACAGGCAGGTCGGCTGGAAGGTCGGCAATTTCGCCGCGCGCGGCAGCTATGCGCGGTCGGGCTCGAGCGGCATCTGGAACTTCGGGGAGGTGCGGGTCGCCGGCGAGGAGATCGAGGTCTACCTGAACGGCTACCTCGTCACCAAGGCGGACCTCTCGAAGTTCAAGGGCGACGGCGACACGCCGGACGGCAGGCAGCATCCCGGCCTGCACAATGCGAAGGGCCGGATCGGCTTCCTTGGCCACGGCACGAAGGTCAAGTTCCGCAACGTCCGCGTCAAGGAGCTTCCCGACGACGCGAAGATGGGCGACCTCGAGACCTACGCCCGTCCGGCGGCGCCGGCCGGGTTCGAGACCTTCTTCAACGGCGACCCGAAGCAGCTGACGACGATGTGGAAGGGCGTCACCACCGAGGAGAAGTTCGACCGTCCCCACATCCGCCGCGCGGCCACGCCGGAGAAGCGGGCGGAAATGCAGAAGAAGGCCGATCTGCTGCGCGACCTGCACTGGTCGGTCCGCAACGGAGCGCTGTATTTCGACGGCTTCAACGGCGGGTATTCGCTGGCGACGATCAAGGACTTCGGCGACTTCGAGATGTGGGCCGACTGGCGCATCATGTCCGTGACCGGCGATTCCGGGATCTATCCCCGCGGCGTCTGCCAGATTCAGATCTGGGACGCGCACAACGAATGGAACATCGGTTCGGGCGGACTCTTCAACAACAAGGAGAACCCGAGCGACGCGACTTCGATCGCGGACCGCGAAGTCGGCGACTGGAACCGTTTCCACGTGAAGATGATCGGCGACAAGGTGACGGTGTGGCTCAACGGCGTGAAGGTCGTCGACAATGTCACGCTCGAGAACCGCGTCGAGCCCGGCAAGCCCCTGTACCCCAGCGAGCAGATCGAACTGCAGTGCCACGGCGATCCGCTCGAATTCAAGAACATCTTCATTCGTGAACTGTGAGCTCTCCCGTGAGGGAACCATTCCCCGGCGCGCCTAGGGCGGACGCGCCGGTGGGATTCTTCGACAGCGGCGTTGGCGGACTTTGCGTCCGCGACGCCGTCCGTGCTTTGCTCCCGCTCGAGAACACCGTCTACATAGCGGATTCCGCGCATTGTCCGTACGGGCGGCGTCCGCCCGAGAAGATCGTCGAGTATGCCCGTGCCCACGTGCGCACTCTACTCGGAATGGACTGCAAGCTGATCGTGGTCGCGTGCAACACCGCGAGCGCGGCGGCAATCGACGTCCTGAGGTCGGAGTGGCCGGCCGTTCCGTTCGTGGGCATGGAGCCGGCAGTGAAGCCCGCCGCGCTGAAGTCGCATACCGCCGTGGTTGGGGTGCTGGCTACCGAAGGTACGTTCCGCGGGCGGCTCTACCGCGAGACCCGCGCCCGCTTCGCCAAGGGGGTGACTGTGCTGGCATGCGTGGCGGACGAGTTTGTGCAGCTGGTCGAGCGCGGCGAGCTTGATGGCGAGCACGCCGAAGCGGTGGTGTGCGCCAAGGTGGAGCCGCTGCTCGCCGCCGGGGCCGATCATCTGGTGCTCGGCTGTACGCATTTCCCGCATCTTCGTTCGCTGATCGAGAAGGTCTGCAATGGGAGGGCGACGGTGATTGACAGCACCGCCGCCGTGGCGGCGCGGGTTCGGAGCGTGCTGTCCGATGCGGGTCTGCTCAACGAGAGCGGCGGCGATTCCCACGTCTTCATTCGAACCTAGCCTGGCATGATCATTGCGGGCGAAACAAAGGAAAGATCGGAAAAGAAATGAAATCACTCAAGCGAATCCTCACCATCCAGGATGTCTCCTGCGTTGGACAGTGCTCGGCGACCGTGGCGCTGCCCGTAGTCTCGGCTTGCGGCGTTGAATGCGCAATGCTGCCAAGCGCTGTGCTGTCCAACCATACCGGTGGCTTCAAGAGCTGGACGTTTCACGATCTCACTGACGACATGGCCGCCATCGAGTCGAAGTGGATTGAGCAGGGAATCGGATTCGACGGTTTCTACACTGGCTACGTGTGCCCCAGCCAGATCGCCCCGATTCTTTCGATAATGGAGCACTGCGCCAATCCCGGTGCGGTGAGGGTGGTTGATCCGGTGATGGCGGACAATGGCAAGCTGTATCCTGGCTTCAATGACGACTTCCCGCAGCAGATGGCGCTTCTTGCCGCCGGGGCCGACTATCTGCTGCCCAATCTCACCGAGGCGGCCCTGCTACTGGGGCGAAAGCCGGTGCTTGAGGGATATGATCATGCCTTTGTCGAAGACATGGTGAAGGGGCTCCACGCGCTGGGTGCGAAGAACGTC
Source organism: Kiritimatiellia bacterium (assembly GCA_045600365.1). Lineage (GTDB taxonomy): Bacteria > Verrucomicrobiota > Kiritimatiellia > RFP12 > UBA1067 > RUG572. The sequence goes on from JAZRXT010000174.1 coordinate 2,305, forward strand.
GTGCTTACGGGGGTGTCGTTCGACCCGGGCGAACTTGGCACTGCGGTGTCCAACGGCAACGGAATCGTCTACGACTTCAATCGGCGGCTGGTGCGTTCGTCCCATGGCACTGGCGACGTCTTTGCGTCGGCTTTTGCCGGGGCGGTGGTGCGAGGTGTGGACGCGGCGGCGGCCTCTGCCTTTGCCGCCGATGTTGTCTGTGCCGCAATCGAGGCGACGCCAGACGACCACTGGTACGGCGTTGCGTTTGAACGCGTAATCCCCTATCTGGTGGCCAACCTTAAATAGTTGAATTCGCTTCGCTCATAAATTCCCATTGCTTCTGGGGATCAGATGACTAATTGCTCAGAAACGATTTTATCTTGTCAAAAAGCGACGGATTTTGTATAATGTTGGCGTCTGAAGAAGAAAGGCTGTGCAAATGAACATCGCTCGAATTGGATCGTATGCTCTGCTGGTGATTGCCTCACTATTCGCCACCAATGTTCATGGTAAGACTTGGCATTGGGTGGGTGGCAAGTCCACCGGCCACGACTATGGCTTCCAGTGGTGGACCGACGCCGCCAACTGGCTTGAGAACGCAGGCGGCGGTACGGCGCTGCCGCAGGATGGCGATACGGTTGTCCTCAACAACAGCAACTGGAAGGCGCGTTTGACAGTCAACAATAGCCAGGCGAATCTCAAGCTTCATGAATTGCGCTTGGAAATGAACGGCGACGTCATCTACGAGGGGCAGCTCGGGTTCGATGTGAACGGTGCAGGCATCGTCTGCACGCCGACCTTGAAAAACGCTATCCAGACACGGCTTGACATCTACATCAAGAGTCCAGGGTGGATGCCGATTACGGTGCCCGCGGGTGGACGCCTGATGACCAAGCGCGGCATCTGGGGCACGGGCGGCATCGTCAAGCGTGGCGGTGGTGTCTGGCAGTTTCAGGAGATGGACCACGGCAGCGCCACCGATCCGGAAAACCCATCTTATGGCTACGCCGGTATTTTCTGCACACGCGTGCCGTTTCGGCTTGAGGAGGGTACGATTGAGACGAGATCCTACTTCGTGATGACCAACGTGGCGTTCCATTTTGCCGGCAACAACACGAAGCTCGACCTCTGGGCGGCGGACTACCGTCTGCGTGATTCCGTTTTCAGCGAGACCGAGGCCTGTACCGATGGTTCACACGAGGTGACGGCGCCGCTGAACTTCGCAGTATCCAATGCCCATCTCCGCCTCGAGCGCAATCTTGACGACACGACGTTCAGCGGACGTTTCACCGGCTGTGCCGGCCTGGTGTGGGACCCCTCCGACTCCTCGCGCACCTTCACGTTCCGTCAGGGCGCGTCAACCACCTGTGGCGAAATCGCCGTCTCGAACGGCGTCGTGCGCCTTGCCGAGGGGGCGTCATTCGGGAATCTGAGGCGTCTGCACGTGGGTGCAACCGGCACGTTCGTGGTGGATGTCGATGCCAGCGGCGTTATGCCACAGGCCAACGCCACGATTCTCACTGGCGGGAAGCTCGCGCCTGCCGCAGGAGTGACGATGGTGTTGGCCTCACTTTCGGTTGGCGGCCAGGCGATTGCCCCCGGTCACTACCACGCCGGCGATGCGGAATGGCTCGATGGCCCCGGCGAGGTGTATGTGAATCCCATTGGCCTTGAGGGTGCGAGAACGGCGCTCGCGTGGAATTCGTCGGCGTCCGACGGCAATGCCGGTACGCTCGGCAACTGGAGCGGTGCGTCGGCGCTGCCGACGCTTAACGACGGTTCGGGCTTCGTCACGGTTGCCGGTGGCGCTGGGATGAACTTCGATGTCCCAGGCTGGTTCAGGGGATTCGATCTCACGGCGTCATCGGCATTCTCGTTCACCGCCGCGACAGGCGTCGTTCCCACCTTTGGCAGTGAGGGAATCAAGTTCGGAAGCGGTGTTTACACCCTCAACACGCCGATCAGCATTGGTGCACCCCAGCTCTGGAACTTCCGCAACGGGTCGACACTCGCGATCAACTATCCATTTGAGCCTCTAGGCGGCATGTCACTGCGCCTCAACGGCACTGGTGTGACCTACAAGGTGAACAGCAATCTCGGTCCTAGGGGATTTCAGGTCGACTTCGAACACAAGGGCACGCTCGAGATAGCGGCTGGCGTCACGATCGATAGCGACATCCGCGTCTGGAACGACCAGACCGATCCCAAGTCCGCCGCCGACGACTACTACTGGAGCAACAGCTCGCTCAGAAAGAAGGTGCTGTGGAAGGGTGGTGCGCCCACGGTGATGAACGGATTCTTCCACAACACCAACACCTCGCTGGTGGTTGAGTTCGAGAATAATGCCGATGTGACGTTCAATGGTGAATATCTGGAGCGCAATGGTCTCACCCTGACGATGGGTGAAAACTCCCGCGTCCGTTTCAACCGGCGATTCCTCTCCCGAGGTGCCTCGCCGACGATCGATGCCACGTCCGTTATCGAGCTTGCGGCTGAGGCGAACTGCTTCTGCTATTCGAATCCCAAGCAGACGCATGGAAAGGGAACGATCAGGACCCTCGTTCCGTATGCGTTCAGTGACGTGGTGCTGCGCGACGTGTTTGAATACAGAGGTTCCCTGCAGTCCGATGACGGTACCTATTCTGTTGGTCAGTTCGAGATGTCAGGCTCGCAGATTCTCGACCTTTGCGGCAACGACCAGTCGATGTGGATGCTGTGCGCCTCCGGTGGCACGATCACGAGCGACACGGCGGCGTCGATCCGTATCAACGCCCGCCAGGTGTCGAGTAGCATCAACAACTGGTGGACCAACTACAAGGCGACGTCATTTGCCGACAAGGCGACGTGGGCCGGTGGCGCCGGGCTCGTCTTCAACGGCGCCAACACCAACGCATGGAAGCGCTACATGATGGCCGTTTCCTCCACGACCGGGCGGCTCGAGGTGGTCAACGGCACGGTAGTCTTCGCTCGCAGGGCCGCAACGACGGGCGAGACGTTCGTGCCCCAACCCAGTGACACGGCCACGACCTGTGCCCGCGGCACGGTGGACGGCAGCTGGCTCAATGCCTCGGCTGTCGTGGTCCGCGACGGTTGCCTCGTGTTCGAGCATTCGCTGGCGATCGGCAGGGCTACGGACGTCGAGATCGAGGGCTCCACTGGCCGTATCTGTCTGGAGCCCGGGGTGCACCAGAAGTGCCGCAATCTCTTCATCGACGGCGAACGGCAGCGGTTTGGCACCTGGGGTGCGGCGGGTTCCGGGGCCAAGTTCACCAGCGAGCTCTTCATGGGCACCGGCGTTCTCGCCGTCTACGGCGATAGCGGATTCAACACCTGCATCGTCATCAGGTAGGTTGTCTGGCATGGTCGTGCGCGGTTTAGGTAAAGTGTAAAACAAATGGAGAATAGGATGAAGCTTAACAGAAGACTGTTCCTTGGCAGCGCGGCCTGTACCATGATCGCGGGTGCCGCGAATGCGGCATCGAATGAGAAGGACTACAAGGCAAGCACCGTTGGAGGACGAACCTTCGTAGCCGCCTGCCCGAACAAGGTCGGGTCGATTCCTCGGACTCCCGGTCCGATGCGTGTCATGATCATCGGTGCGCATCCGGACGATGCCGACATCGGGGCAGGTTGCCTTGCCATCAAGCTCATCAAACGCGGATTCCAGGTCAAGTTCGTGTCGATAACAGATGGCCGGATGGGGCACCATCGTCTCACCCCCGACGAGACGGCGCGGACGCGTCGGGCGGAAACACTGGAGGCAGCGAAGCGCTTCGGTCTCGTCAGCTACGACATCTACGGCGAGCCGGATTGCGGCCTTGACCCCACCCTGAAGCTGCGCCAGTTCGTTGCCGCGGAGATCCGCAAGTTCGAGCCGGACTACGTGTTCACGCACCGCACGTGCGACTACCACCCCGATCATCGTGCCACGGGTAAGCTCGTGATGGATGCGAGCTACCTTCTCGGCGTGCCGCATTGGGTGCCTGAGGTGAAGGCGCAGCGCTGCCGCCCGGTCATCTTCTACCTTTCCGACGCGTTCACCTATCCCCGCGAGCTGCGCCCCGATCTGATGATTGACGCGGAACCCTATCTTGACGACTGGTGCGAGGCGATCGACGCCCAGCAGTCGCAGTTCTACGACTGGCTCGCCTGGGATATCGGCATGGAGGACGAGCGTGACGCGCTCGGCGACCGTTCCGACAAGAAAAAGCGCAATGCCTATCTCATCAAGTACTGGGCGGGACGGAAGGAGGCGAATGCCAAGCGCTTCGCCGATGCCTGGCGTAAGCAGTTCCCAGACAAGCCCGTTCCGAAATACATGGAGGCGTACGAGGTCTCGGAGTACGGTCGCGCTCCTACCGAAGAGGACTTCAAGATCCTCCTTGGATAAGTTAAATGGTTAAATTGTTAAATTCACACTGCACTCTATACTCTAAAATCACACATGAACGTTCACGTGCGAAGCGTGAGCGGCACACTATTGGAGAAATTGCAATGAAGATGAATGCCAACTTGATGAGCGCAAGGCGTGGGTCTCGGTTCTTCCTGACGTTGTTCGTTCTGCTGGCTTTTACGGCTGAAGCCGGCAAGACGTTCAACTTTCCGTCAGGAACGACCGAGGGCTATATTGACGACGCGACATGTTGGACTGGTGACTCCGGAGCAGATCGGCATTGCAGTAATGCGGGAACGATCTACGCGACGAACGGCGTCAACTGGTCGGCGTGGCAGTTCGAGTATGGCTCCGGCAACCCAGAAACGCCGACGGTCGTTCATGTGCTTTCGGGCGGCGCCGTGGGGAGTGACATGCGCCCGGGCGGCGGAGCCGGCAAGTACGGGCTCCTCCTGGTGGACGAGGGCGGCACTTTGAACGGCGGCGCCATTGTCGGCGTGAGCGGGTACGGCGTTGCGACCAACAACGGCACGTGGAAGAAGTCCGCGCCCATGCAATTGGGCGTCAATGCCGGCAGCCACGGCATCTTCGTGCAGAACGGGACGATCGTCAACACCTATCCGAAGGAAATGCACATCGGCGAGAAGGGCTGGGGCGAGTTCATCCTGAATGCGCCGTTCTCTTGGTCGTTCAACGTGCACGGCGACGGTGACATCGTCATCGGCCAGTCGCAGGAAGACAACAACATCACCATCAACGAGAATGGCAAGCTGACGGCCTTCTATGTCTACATCGGCGGACGTATCGCCGGCCAGGCGGGACGCGGGACGTTGCGCCTCCGTGGCGGCGTCTACAACAACAACCGCGACAACGGAGTCAAGGAAGACCTCTTCTACCTGGGCGCGTGTCCGGACGAGAACGGGGAGATCGATTCCAATTCGTTCGGCCGGATCTGCGGTTGGGGGCACTTCGCAGGTAATGACGTGAGCCGAGTCTCCGTGCGCGGCGTCTACATTCGCGTGGGTCATGGCGAGATCGTCGGCGATGGCGAAGGGGATGAAAATCATGTCCTGCTGGCGGGCCAGGGGCTTTATCAGGTCACGAATGCTCTCTTTGGCGTGACGACGACCAGCGGATGGCGGGCGATCAACAAGGGCTTGGTGGATCTGCCGCGTGGCGGCGGTTATAACGGCAATGTCACCGAGACCAATCATTGCGTCGGTTGCTGGAAGGATCTCGCCAAGCCCGACCTGGTGAACGCCGTGAAGTTCTATGGTCGTGCAATGCAGGGCGGCCGTGACAAGCAGTTTGCCGCCGCAGTGCTGGCCCCCGACCGCACGGATGCACATACGAATGCGCTTCCGAAGGCCGTGGTCAACGTGCTGAGCGTGCATCGGCTGGGGATATTCTGGACCTATGGTACGACGAATATCGCAGATCGAACCTCAATCGGATCGTTCAAGGCCGATTTCCGCTATGATCAGACGAAGCTTTCAAGCCGGGCGGGCACACGGCTCGAGATCATGCGCTACACGGAGGCCAGCGGTTGCTGGACCACTGTTGGCAATCTTGACTACGGCGAGCGTCCCGATGATTGCATCATCTCGATCCCCGACTACATCAGCGGCAGTGCCGGCATTGACGAGAACTATAATCTCGGCACTTTCGCCATTGTAGAACGCGAGCTCTGCGGCATGTCGATCATGATTCGATGATGGTGAATGGTAGAGGATGGAATGTTCGCTATTTTGGGTGCTCTGACAATGGCAGCGGTCGCGTCAACTTCGTCCCCATCGGTCGATGCAACGCGAAGCTACTCCGTCTCGGTGCTGGGCGACACGCATTTCGACACTTCGCCAGTCGAAACGTATCATTCGGCCTTCATCCGCAAGTACGGCAAGGATGAGGGCCAGTGGTGGCGCCCCGCCGAATTCGCGCGGAATGCGAAGATGTGGGCGGGGCCGTCTCGGCGCATTCTCGAGGCGAGCGGACGCACTGCGGGCGCGGACACCCGTTTCGTGCTGCAGCTGGGCGATCTCGTCCAGGGTGATTGCGCCGACGCCACCATCCACCGCAGAATGCTTGACGATTGCGCAGCCTATATGGCCGGGGTATACCCGGGTAAGCTCCGCTTCGTCACCGTCTGTGGCAACCACGACGTTCGCGATGGTGTCGATCCGATGGGCAACGACCGCGAGGCTGCCGCGGCCTACCGCGCCTTTGCGGGCGGACAGACCACATTTGGCTTCCGCGAGGGTCCAGATCTCTTCGTCGTCATGGATTTCAACCGTGGTCGTGAAGACGCTGCGACCGTGAAGCGGATTCTGGCGGAGAACGGGGGCGTCCGCTACACTTTCCTTGTGACCCATGGTGGCGTTTTCCCGTTTGACGTCTGGTCGCGTCGATGGTTCTACCTCGGCGCGCCGGAGGACGACGCGCTCCGGCGCGAGATGCGTGCGCTCTTCGCCAGCCGCAACGCCATCGTGCTTTCGGGACATACGCACAAACTGGAGTACAAGGAGGCGGTTTTCCCCGAGGGACGCCTGGTCGAGTTCACGATGAGCACTGTCGCCTGCGGGGCGAATGGTGCGCTCGTTCCAGCGGAGCCCGAAGTGATGCGGGAGGGGGTGGCGGCATACGGCGACGTGAAGTGGGCGCGCGAGTCGCCCGCTGTCGCTGCGCTCTTCGGCGAATACCGTCCGTTCATGCGCCACTACTATGCAGCCCGTTCGGCTGGCCATGCTGTGCTGCGGGTCTCGGACGAGGGCGTGAGGTTCGACTACTATGGCCAGGACGCGCTGACGCCGACGCGCTCTTGGTTTGTCGATCGGAAGAAATGAGCTTGTTCCGCGTGGGTGAAGGAATTGCATCGGGAGGGGTTTGATGATATTCGGGATGTTCATGCTGGCGGCGCTGGTGGATTTGGTCAATCCCTTCATTGGGGCAGTGACCTATCCGGAAAGCGGGCTTCGGGGTGATGAGTTCATCCATGGATTCGGCAAGACGTTCCCCGGCGCGGCGACGCCGTTCGGGATGGTGCAGCTGTCGCCGGATACGGTGACGGGAGGCGACAACGGGCCAGGCTACTCCTATACGCACCGTACGATCGAGGGCTTCAGCTTCTTCCACATGAGTGGCATCGGCTGGTATGGGGAATTCGGCAATTTTCAGGTGATGCCGGGCGAGTGCGAGAGGAGCCGGTTCTCCCACGACGAGGAAAAGGCGGAGGCCGGCTATTACCGTGTGCGGCTGCCAGATGCCGGTGTGCTGGTTGAGCTCACGGCGGCTAAGCGCGCCGGCATGATTCGCTTCACCTACGAGAAGGGCGGCGAGGGCTCGTTTAGAATCGACCTTGCCCGGCGCATCGGCGAACTGACGCGCGTCAAACCGCACGGGCGACAGGTGTTCCACCGGGTGGGTGCGAATGGCTTTGCGGGTGAGATAGTCTGCGATCACCGCGACGGTGGCTGGGGACGCGGCGGTGGCAAGGTAGACTACACGGTGCGCTTCAGAGGCATCTGCTCGAAGGCGCTCGACCACCTGGCCGAAACAGGCGGCGATACGAACCATGTGGTGCGTGCGCGATTCCCCGTGAATGCCGGCGAGCAGGTGCTGCTGCACGTGGCCTTCGACTTCTGCGGCGAGCCGGAGACTCCGGTTGGATTTGACTTCGATGCGATGCGTTCTGCCGCACGGGGAGCGTGGTCCGCCGCCTTGGATCAGGTGCGCGTCTTGGGCGGCACAGAGCGCGAACGGCGTATCTTCGCGACCGCACTCTACCACGCGATGATCGATCCGCGCGAGATCGGCTCGGGCGATGGTTTCGTGCGACGCACGGTCTTCTCGGGTTGGGATGTCTACCGCAGCGAAATGCCGCTTCTGACGCTGATCAGGCCCGATGTCGTATCCGACACAATCAGTTCGATGATGGAGACCGTTACTTCTGGCAAACGGCGAACGCTGCCGAGATGGGATATCTTCGGCTGCGGCTCGGGCTGTATGATCGGTCAGCCAATCGTGAGCGTGATGGCAATGGCATACGAGCGGGGCATTCGCTCGTTTGACGCCAAGAAGGCGTTGGAGCTGGCGGCGGCCACGCTCGAGGTGGAGTCTAACGACCGTCGGCTTGGATTCAGGCCCGGGGCACTTTCGGAAACGCTGGAGTACGCCTATGCCGACTGGTGCTGCGGACGTCTTGCGGAGCTGATGGGCAGGAAGGACGTCGCCGAGCGCCATTATGGCTATGCCCAGGCATATACGAACTGCTGGTCGCAGGAGGTGGGCTGGATGAGGGCGCGCACGGCGGACGGTGGCTGGCTGCCGTGGCAGGGGCGCGAGAAGTCCGGCCAGGGATGCGTGGAGGCGAATCCGTGGCAGCAGGGGTGGTTTGTGCCGCACGACCTGGAAGGGCTCATTCGCCTCATGGGCGGCAGATCGCGCTTCACGGTCGAGCTTGAGCGCTTCTTCTCCGTCGTGCCTGCGGATTTCCGCTGGAACGATGCCTACAACCATCCAAATGAACCATGTCACACGCTGCCCTATCTCTGGGCGCATTCTGATCGTCCCGAAGAGGTTGGTCGCTGGACGCGGCGGATCTGCGAGAATGCCTACGGGGATGGACCGTTTGGTCTGTGCGGCAACGACGACGTCGGACAGATGAGCGCCTGGTATGTGCTGTCGGCGATAGGACTGCACCCGCTTTGTCCGGGTGACGGGAAGTGGTATGTCACGGCGCCGGTCTTCCGCGAGACGCATCTGCGCATCGGCGGTCGAGAGTTCATCGTACGCGCACCCAACGCGACTGAAAAGTCATGGCGCATCACCGGACTGAAGTTGAACGGCAGGCCGCTATCGAGAAACTGGATCACGACCAGGGAGATCATCTCGGGCGGCGTACTTGAGGTGTCCATGTAGAGTACAGAGTGCAATGCATAATATATGGCGTGTTCTAGAGGTGATGACTGATAACTTCGGCGTCGTGGTCGAGGTCGCGGGATCGTCGCTTCTTGCGTTGCTCGCGGCTGTCTGCGGCTGTTGGGCGCTGGTGCGCGTGCTCCATTGTCTTGGAATGCGGTTCGGCCAGGTCGGCTTCATGACCCGTCTTGCGCTGCTGTCGCTCGCCGCCTCGCTGGTGCCGTTCGCAGTGTCGAAGTACACCAATTCGCCGCCTTCGGACGCCTGCGGGCTCGCCCCGCTGCGGACGCTAGTAGCGGAAATGGGCGGGAACGACGAGACCGAAACCAACACTTTTTCAGTGACTGAGTTCCGGGTGGATTCCTCGAACCGCGAAGTCGCCTTCGGCTTTGCCTGGACTGACGGCCTCTTCGACGATCTTGGCGACTACGGCGTTGACGTCTTCATGTCCACCAACCTGCTCTCCCGTGCCTGGCTTCCCATCACGCGCATCTACATGCCATGGTACACCAATGAATTCGAGACCGCGATCGACGAATGGGATGTCGGCTACGACCACCGCGACGCCTTCACCAACTCCTTTTCGCGGACGGCGTTCTTCCGGTTCGGCCTTCAGGGGTTTGTCGACGATTCCTATTTTCCGTCCTTTGAGGGAGCTCTCGATCTTGAGGTGTCTTCCGTCGAGGACATGTACCGCTGGATGTGTCTGCGGAACATCTGTGGCGATTCGTCGGGGCTGGGGTCGCGCCTGGGCGAACCGTCAAACCGGCCGGATGCGGAATGCGATGGACGGCACTTCGTGTTTGTCCACGGCTACAATGTCAATGCACAGTCGGCGCGCGGATGGGCATCCGAAATGTTCAAGCGTCTTTGGCAGTCGGGATTGGACTCGAAGTTCACCGCGGTCGACTGGTTTGGCAATGACTCACAGATTTGGCCCCAAGTACCAGCCCTCGGCGGACGGTCGATCGACTACTATGTCAACGTGCGCCACGCCCTGGACACGGCTCCTGCGCTGAAGACGGCGTGCGACGCGCTCGTCGGCGACAAGGTGGTGCTGGCGCACTCTCTCGGAAACATGCTTGTGTCCGAGGCGGCGACACATTATGGACTTGTCTATTCGAAGTACTACATGCTAAACGCGGCTGTGCCGATGGAGGCGTATGACGAAGGGGCGGTGGCGGACAAAATGCGAGAGCATGGCTGGGCGGACGTACCGTCGGTCAGGTGGGCGGCGAACTGGTATGGGCGCATACCCTACGAAAACGATCCGAGGCGCACATTGAGGTGGAGAGGACGCTTTACAGGCATTCGCAATGCGGTGAACTGCTACTCGCCGACTGAGGACGTACTCGCCAATGCGACGAACAATTGGTATGGCGGCATCTGGTCGGTTCAGGAGCTGTACAAGGGGACGGCGTCGCTGCATTTCATCCCCGGCAACTGCGAGGGCGGTTGGGGGTACAACGGCGATCACACGAACCTTGCAGGACTCCTGACTGAATTTGCGAAGACGAACGATTTTACTGACGCCGAGCTCGTCGCCAGTCCGATTTTTCGCAAATTTGACAACGAACTTCTTCATCAGACCAATCTCATAACCATAGCGCAGACGGAACTGAACAAGGTCATGGGCGACGGCATCCCTGCGACGAGTTTCGCGGCGGGGGCGAATGAGATTTCCGCTCTCGGGAACTCTGGGAATTATAACTATCAAGGTGCGGGCAACACGCTGAACGGGTGGCCGAGGAAAAACGGAGACGTTTCCGTTTGGGAACATTCTGACATTAAGAATGTGGCTTACTATTATGTCCACGCACTTTTTGAAAAAATCAAGAACTTAAGGTGAAAGGAGATGGGATGAAAAGACGTTTGTTCGTAACAATGCTGTTCCTGACTGTTGCGAAACTGCCCGCATTGGCTGACACTGCCAAGGTTGATGTGGCCGTCGTGGATGATGATACTGGACTCCCGGTTGAAGGAGTTCGCGTCACCGGTTACTTTACGGTGGACATTGGTTGGCGTGCGTGGACTGAGAGTTCTGTCCCAAACAAGGCGGACGCTCTGACTGATAAGCGCGGATTGTGTAGTGTTTCGGGGAAGACGAACTGCGGCAAGGTAGGGTGTTGGGTTGAGAGTCCTCCGGATGGGTATTATTGCCCTCAAAGGGGATGGGGGCACTCCTATGCGAAAAAGAACCTCTTCGGAGTCTGGCAGCCGGACAATCTCGTCGCCACGATTCGCCTTCAGCGCGTGGAACATCCGATCCCGCTGTATGTCCGTAATGTCCGAAAACTGCGGAATGAAGACGGTCGGCTCGGCGGTTTCGACGGTACGAACGCCGTGTTTCGGTACGACTTCATGGCTGGCGACTGGTTGCCACCGGATGGAGTCGGGAAACAGGCCGATATGATCATTCGGACACATTACGCTGTCAGCGGTACATTCACCGATAGGGTTAAATCACTGGTGTTCTATGATTTCATGAACGAGATCGAATTCCCGGGTGAAGGGAACGGCGTGCATGAAGAGTCGTTTGAAGGTCGAAACTGCGGTATAAAGTTTCGCGCCGCGCCGTCGTCGGGGTATGTCCACGGAAAGAAACTGTGCCTTGGCTATCGCAAGTGCGTAATGGGACCGAATGTTTTTGGGAAATATTATTCGGATTGTGACGAGAACCGCTGCTACTGTTTTCGCATTCGGTCAAAATATGACGACAAGGGTAAGCTGGTCGAGGCTTATTACGGCAAGATATACGGTGATTTCAAATTCAGCGGTCATCTGAAATTAGGATTTGATGGAGTTGAGTTTTGCTACTACCTCAACCCTACTTCCCTTGACCGAAACCTCGAATGGGACATGAAGAACAACCTCTGTCCCAATCCGGGTTTGCTCGGACAACCGCAACCGTGAAATGGGAAATGTACTATCTCGTCTCGGCCGAACTCCGAAACGAGATCGTAGGCGGACGCTGCGCGCTCACGGTGACGGTCGGGAACTTCCAGCCGAAGACTGTTCAGTTCTTCATCCGTGGAAAGAATCCGCCCGATGCGACGGCCCGCGCCTACATCGACGCGAACGTCGACGCCGAGTTCCGCAGTTTCGCCTGGATGATCGCCAAGCACGAGAGCAAGTCGGGTAACCGCGTGTACAACCAGTTCAATCCGTCAGGAGCCAAGAAGGAGCTGCCGAATAAGACCGACGGTGAGAATACTTGGGGTTGGGGCATGTGCCAGATCGACAAAAAGGAGAATCCGGGTTGTACGACGGCAGAAGTTTATGATTGGCATGAGAATGTGACGGCTATGAACACGACCCTCATCGAGAAACGAAGGAGATACAACGAGATAATAGAACTTTACCGTACGGCGTACCAGCATGATCCGTCGACGCGGTGGTTCGAGCCGGATGGCGTGACGACGAATGTGAATGGCACCGTGATGTCGGCACGGCAATGGGCGATCATGACACTGTATAATGGGACTGGTGGAACGCACGAAATCCCTTTCTCTGGACAGGAAAATTACCATACGCCGATTCATTTCGATCCTGTTACTACAAATTGGGTGTTGTTTACGAATAACCAAAACTATGTACCTAAAGTCGTGTCGGACAGCTCAAAAATAGAGGTGGAATGATGAAAAGACTACTGTGGTATTGTATGTGTATGATGGTATCGCTAGTTGTTGGTGGCGCGTTTACGCATGACATTGAAGCGCATCAAAATTTTCTTGTTAAGAAGTTCGACACCTCGCGTTGGAAGACCTATGGGGCTGACGATTCATGGTATATCAGGTGCCTGTTTACGGATGTCAATGGTGATGGTATCGAAGATCTTATTACTTGCTCTTCTTCGGATGAGGAAGATCCTGTTGGATATGTATGGCAGTTTTGGTTGAACGACCCAAATGTCGGGTTGGTATCACCCAGAATGTTGCGAGAAGGGATACATTGGCTCTGTCATTCAGAATCCTTTTTCAAAATGGTATCCGACAACGGAAGGCAGAAATTGATTGGATTGGGTATGTACGCAGGGAACACTGAAGGTGAATTCGGAAAGATAGTCAAAGCGACTCCAGATTGCGTATTTCAAATCGGAAAAGAATCATATAAACTAAGAGAATTGTCTCCAGATTTTGATTCAGTATTTATGGGGAATGGTCCTCGTTTCATTGAGCGCCTTTATCCTGAGTGGTATTTCGGGTTCGACTTCAAGCCGCCCAAGGACGTTCCGCACAACCCCTATTTGCAACGCCCTCCGTACACAAAGCCAAAAGGTGATTTGCGGTTGGGAGGTGGGGCTGGCGAGCCGCCCGGATTCGTTGAGTTCGTGAATCGATATCGGAAGGATATGGGGGACAAGTCCGCAGCCAAGGGGAAAGACGTGGCCGTACATGTCGTGTTTCTGGATGTTGACAATGACGGTGATGCGGATTTCTACATTACCTCTGATTTGGACAGGCGGATTGATGGAGATTATGAGTGGCGGCTGTATCTTCGTCAAGGCGGGACATGTTTCATGGCAAATGACGTCGTATGCCCTGTTCCATTAAGAAAGGATATTTGCAAGCTCCAGTCCATCGTCAAAGCTTCGAAGGATTCATTCTGCAGGATCGTAAGGTTTGACATCGATCCAATCTTCTTCATCTTCGACAGGGACAAGAAGGATCAGGTGCGCAATGCCATAAGAGATGTCAATGCGCACCGTGTGGAGAAACTCCCTTGCCGGACGTACCCTGACAATTGAACGGAGAGGCCAATGGTCAATTTGTAGGTCACGTACGAGATGGACTGCACGAAGCTCCAGCCCGTCGCACACTTCACCCCTTGCCTCAGTACGGACGCACGGAAATGCGGGCGCTCCAAAAAAACAATAATTCGTTGACATAGTTAAGATACTTGTGTTATACTTAAGGCGCTTTTGGCGAGACGCTCCTTCGGATGAACGGAGGTCGAAGCCGAGATGTGACCCTGCGTTTCTGGAATGCTGCAATTGAACTTCATTGACACTGCCGTTATTGTCCTCTACCTCCTTGGCATGGCCGGGATGGGGTTTTACTTCATGCACCGCAACAAGGATGCGGACGCCTATTTCAAGGCGGGCGGGAGGCTGCCGTGGTGGGTGGTTTCGCTCTCCATCTACGCGACGATGTTCTCGTCCATCACCTTCATGAGCGTGCCGGCGATGGCGTTCTCGGGCGACATGACCTATTTCGTCATCTCCTTTGGCATCCCGATCATGGCGCTGGTCACGGTCAGGTGGTACCTGCCGTTTTTCCGCAGGCTCAACCTGACAAGCGCATACGAGTACCTTGAGGTGCGCTTCAACCTGCCGTGTCGTCTCTTCGCCTCGGCGGCATTCGTCCTGTTCATGGTGGCCCGCACGGCTATCGTTGCCTATCTGCCGGCCCTTGCGCTTTGCGCCGTCACCGGCATCGACATCAACGTCGCCATCGCCGTCGTGACGCTGATCACCATCGTCTATTGCACGGTGGGCGGGGTGGAGGCCGTCATCTGGTCGGACTTCGTGCAGTCCGTCATCCTCATCTGCTCGACCGCGCTCATCCTCGGGTGGCTGATCGTGGGGACGGACGGCGGGCTGGGCGGTTTCCTCTCGAAGGGCTTCGAGGCGCACAAGTTCCGCATTTTCGATCTGGCGTTCGACTGGACGAGACCGTGCTTCTGGGTCGTCCTGATCGGCGGCCTCGTCGCGAACCTTGCCAGCTACACCTCCGACCAGTGCGTGGTGCAGCGCTACATGACGACGTCGGACGAGAAGGGCGCGGCGAAGTCAATTCTCTTCAACGGCGCGCTTTCGTTCCTCAACTGCTTCGTGTTCTTCACGGTGGGCGTCGCCCTCTGGACGTACTACCAGTCGCACGCCGCCGCGCTGCCAGCCGGCACGAAGCCCGATGCGGTGCTGGCCGTCTTCATCGCCCGAGAGCTGCCACATGGCATTTCGGGGCTCGTCCTCGCGGCGGTTGCCGCCGCCACCATGTCGACGCTCTCGGCCAACCTCAACTCCGCTGCGAGCGCCATCACAACCGATTTCTACAAACGCCTCGTCTTCCGCAATCGAACAATCGAACAATCTGGACAATCGAACAATCTTCTTCTCTGCGGTAAGATATCCACCGTCGTCATTGGACTCCTCGGCGGGGCGATGGCGCTCTGGCTCGCCAATGCCGACATCGGGAACATCTACGATCAGTTCCAGCGGTTCCTTGGCATCCTGACTGGAGGTCTTGGCTGCCTCTTCTTCATGGGCATCTTCATGAAGCGCGTGAACGGATTCGGGGCTACCTGCGGACTCATCGCCAACTACGCCATTTGCTTCGGTCTCGACCGGCTTCAGTTCGCCGGCAAGCCGCATTTGCTGCTCTTCGGATTCCTCGGCATGGTCGCCTGTCTCATAGTCGCACCGATTGCCAGCTGTCTGGCGGGAAGGAGGTCTTCACATGAAAGCTCCGATTACGACAAGTGAGCTCATCGATACGACCTATCGCCGCGTAGTTGACTTGACGAAGGAGGGCGTGCCGGAGATACCTGTTCTTGGCGTCAACAAGTCGGTTCGCACCACGGAGGGTTCGATTTTCCACCGCCACGAATGCATGGAAATAACGTACTGCGCACTCGGCAACGTCAAGTTTGACTGCAATGGGCGCGTTTATTCGATCATTCCCGGGAGTGCGTTCATCTCGCGTCCGCAGGATGTACATCGGCTGCGCGTGAATCCAAAGGGGGCAAAGGTCTATTGGATATTCCTGAAGCTCCCGAAGCGCGGCGAGAGTTTCATGGGACTCGGAGCGGTGGATACCAAGTGGATCGTCAAGTCGTTCGCGTCCCTTCCGTACAAGGTCTTCGCCGCTCCGGAGAATGTCGGGCGATGCTACGAGCGTCTTTTTACGGTTCTCGACCTCGAGAAGGAGGATGTGACGGCGCGTCGGTTGAAGCTTCGCGCATCAGCGCTCGATCTCGTGATTGCCCTGCTTGAAGCGGGGGTGACTGCGCTTTCCAACAACGTGGATTTACGTTTTCGAGCACTGGTGGACAAGATGCGGCGCAATCCCACGAAGGCCTTTTCGATGGACGAGACGACGGCGGAACTGAAATGCTCTCCGAACACGGTGCGCTCTCTCTTTCATAAATATGTCGGAATCCCGCCGCAGTCTTTCATGCTGAAATGCCGTATCCACAAGGCAAAGGAATTGCTCCGGAAGGGGGGGATGTCGATTATGGATATTTCCTGCGAACTTGGTTTCTCGTCCCCCCAGAACTTCGCCATCCGCTTCCGGCAGGAAACGGGCATGAGCCCGACCGGGTGGAAGGTCCATAACCTAACCGTCACTTAGAAAAATCGTACCCTATCGGTGTTTACTTATTTAATTCATTAAAAATGTAAACGCAAAGATTTTGGTTTTTTGCTATAATGCTCGCGACGGTGAGAAAGGACCGTCAAAAGCATGACGAAAAAGCAGACAGAGAAGTGCTTCAATAGCATGGACGGAGCGTATGCGGCGCTTGTCACTCCCTTTGACGCGACGCCTACCACCACAAGACCATCACGGCGGCGACGGGTCTGCCGTCTGGTCTTGTCGGTTGGCCTTGCCGTTGCCAGCTTCGTCTTGTCGGCCGATGTCAAGCCGTTGTTGGTGTTCAACGAGGACGACAGCCACTTCTTCGGTAATCCCGCGCATGCCAGCGAAGCCGCCTTGAATGAGTATGTCGACAGGATCGCGGCAGGCGGACAGGTTACGCACTTCTTCATGTGCCCAAATGCCATGCGTGCGAACTTCGACTCCAAGGTGTTCGAACCTGCCTGGGCGCCGTGCTCCGTGCCGGGTTGGAAGCAGACCGGCTGGAGCCGCACGCTCAGGTCCCTTCACGAAAAGGGGATTGACCCTTATGCGGTCTGGACGAAGCGCTGTCGCGAAAGGGGACTTTCGCCGTGGCTGTCAATGCGCATGAACGATGTTCACTTCGTGAACAATCCGACCTATGGTGGCCATTCGAAGTTCTGGCGCGAGCATCCGCAGTTCTGGCGCGTGCCGAACACGACGAGCGGACGCTGGGATCGTCGTGCGCTCGACTTCGCCCATCCCGAAGTTCGCGCCTATGCGCTCGCGTTCATCGACGAACTGCTCGAACGGTATGATGTGGATGGCCTCGAATGCGACTGGATGCGCTTTCCCGACCACCTCACCGAGGGCCGAGAACGCGAGCTTTCCGGCTGCCTCGACGCCTTCATGGCCGAGGTGCGCAAGCGGACGGATGCGGCGGCGGCGCGGTACGGACATCCCGTGCGCGTGGCGGCGCGCGTCGATTCCGATCCTGAGGCGGCTTTGGCGAGAGGCACGGATGCCTTCGCCTGGGCGAAGGCCGGGTCGGTGGACTGGATCGTCCCCTGCAACTTCTTCAACAGCGTGGATTTCGAATTGCCGTTCTCCGACTGGAAGCGGCGGATGGCCTCCGCGAATCCGTCGGTGAAGGTGATACCGGGATTGGACGCAGGCGTGATGATCAAGGGCGTCAAGGGCCGTCGAATGCTGACGGTGCCGGAATATCGGGGCTGGGCGCATCGCGTCTACGGACAGGGGGCGGACGGCGTCTATCTGTTCAACCTTTTCACGCATGGGGACGGGAGCCCGGTGATGAATGCGATCCTCGCCGAGGGCCTCGCGCCGGAAACGGTTGCCGCGCGCGAGCGGTCCGTTCCCGCGAATGCCGTGCGCGAGTGTCTGGGCGTCATTCGCGCGCATCGTCCGCTGGCGGGCGTCATTCGCTGGGACTGCTGGGCAGGTAAGGACGGCGTTAGGGGCGGCGAACAGACAAGGGTCCTCGAGAAAACCCTTGCGCCGGAAAAATTCAGATGGCGTTTGCCCTGGTTCGCCGAAGTGAAGTCGGACGGTTCCGTTGCCATTGACGGGGCGAAACCCGGCGTGATGGAACGAGAGATCGATTATGCCGCAGACGCCGGTCTGGACTATTTCATCTTCCTCAACTACGGCATAAACTCCCACAAGACGGATGCCATCGATCGCTTCCGCTCGGCCGGGAATGCGAATCGGATGCAATACGCCATCTGCTTCATGTTCTACAAGGTAGACATCCCCGATGAAATCTGGCCGCTGACGGTCGAGAAGTACATTGCCTGCCTTGAAGACGGAAATTATGTCCGCGTTTGCGGCAACAGGCCACTCGTCTATACGATGCACATCGGCGGCGAAGAACTGAACGCGCGTGTCCGCGAATTGAAGTCCGCTGCTGCGGCTCGGGGCCTCAATCCCTATTTCGTCTATCTCAACAATACGCCGGACGAGATGTGGCCGAAGATGAAGAAGCTGGGCTACGATGCGTATGGCATGTACGCGACCGGCAAGGGCCTTGCCTCCGGTCCGTGCGCATACGGTGACTTTGCGACGAACATGGAGGACCGGGTCCAGGGCGTGGCGTTGCGGAAAGGACACCCGTGCGTACCGTGTTGCCAAACCGGCTGGCAGAAGGATCCGCGCAAGGATCATGTCCCGTACTGGGAGAAGGGACTGCCGTACCATTCGCAGCCCGGATTCCCCGCCGTGGCGACGCCGGAGGAAATCGCGGAGTCTTTCATCCGCGTCCGGGAGTTCGTGCGGACGCATCCCGAGATCTGCCCGGCAAACACATTTACCGTTTACGCATGGAACGAGCATGACGAAGGCGGGTGGCTGTGTCCGACGTGGACGCCTTCCGCAGTACCGGACACGTCTCGTGTCGATGCGTTGAAAAACGCCATAAGACGATAAGGGGTGTCGAAGAGACTGAACGCTGATGAGATGTTTGTCTGCATTCCTTGCCGTCGGCACTTGCCTGACGGTCGTTGTGGCAACGGCGGATAGCTGCGCATCACGCTCTTCCTGTGGATCAAATGACAAATGGACTGCTACACGTGAGGCGTTGGGGATGTCGTTGCGACGATTGTCACTTAGAAAAATCGCCCTCCCCGTCGGTGTTTACTTATTTAATTCATTAAAAATGTAAACGCAAGGATTTTCGTTTTTTGGTATAATGATCGCGACGGTGAGAAAGGACCGTCAAAAGCATGACGAATAAACTGACTGAGAAGTGCTTCAAGGGCATGAACGGCGCGTATGCTGCGCTCTTCACTCCCTATGACGCGAAGGGGCGCGTGAACCCCGAGATGATCGAAAAGATCATCGGCTACGGCATCAAGAACGGGCTCAACGGATTTTACCTCACTGGCACCACCGGCGAATGGTGGCTACTCTCGCTTGAGGAGCGCAAGCACGTGATGGATGCGGCCGTGAAGGCGGCGAAGGGGCGCTGCAAGCTGATCGCCCACATCGGCGCGAACAGCACTGACGATTCGGTCGTGCTCGCCAGGCATGCGGCGAAGATCGGCATCGACTGGATTTCGTCCATCACGCCGCAGCTCTACCGCAATTCCTTCGACGCGGCGGTCTACCACTACAGGACAATCACTGCGGCGACCGATCTGCCGTTCATGGTCTATTCGATGGGTTCCGCGCTCATCCCCGACCGCGACATCCGCCTCTTCGACATCCCGCACGTGAAGGGCATAAAGTACACGGGACGCGACTACTACGCCGCGCAGGGGCTCAAGCGCAGGCTAGAGCGCGAGACGATCTGGTTCGCTGGCTGCGATGAGCAGCTTCTCTGCGGCCTTGCCCTCGGCAACGTCTTTTCGGGCGGCATCGGGACTACCTACAACATCATCCCGAAGCATTTCGCGAACATCTGCAGGTTGGCGGCGAAGGGCGACTTCAGGAGCGCGACGAAATGGCAGGATGAGGCTAACCAGGTGGTGGAGCTGATGATCGAGTCGGACAACTGGAGCTATCGCAAGGCGATGATGAAGTTCATCGGTCTTGACTGCGGTGCCTACCGCAAGCCCTTCGAGCCGCTGACCGCGGCTCAGTACACTGCCTACGCGAAGCGCTTCGCAAAACTTGGCATCGTGAAGCAAGGCTACGCGCTGAAGTAGAGACATGAAGGAAGAAAAAAAGAGATACGCGTCAATTGTGGCGTTTGCCGCGCTGGTGTGCGTCCTATCGGCAGCCCGATCGTTGCCTGCGGATGTATTCTATCCTTGTTCGCCCTCCGCTGTACGTCTGGACGGCTGGGTTGGCAAGAAGATGGACCGTTTCTTCGGTGAGCGCATTTTCTCCCCGTTTGCACGCGAGGTCGTCTTTGGCGAGGCACGCGCTGCATTCGCGTTGAAGATGGACGACGCCTCGGGTGTTGGCGGCTACTGGCAGGGTGAGTTCTGGGGCAAGCTCATGATGGGCGCGGCGCGCGTGGCAATGTACAAGGGTGACGCGGACCTCAAGCGCTTCATCGTTGAAGAGTGCCGACGGCTCATGCGCTATCAGGATGACGACGGCTACCTCGGCTCCTACAAGGACAAGACGCTGGTGTACATCCGGGACGAAAAGGCCTGTCGCAAGGCCCACGGCTGGCTTGCGCAATGGAACCTATGGAACCGCAAGTACACCATCTGGGGCATGCTGATGGCGTGGAAGGCGACTGGTGAGCCAGCCATCCTTGAATCGGTCGAGCGCCAGATGAACCAGTGGATCGACATGATGCATGACTTGAAGATTCCGCTCCACGAGGCGGGGACGCCGCGGTTCGTTGGTTTGCCGGCGATGTCGATTCTGAAGCCGCTCCTGATGCTTTATGAGATAACCGGAAAGCGCAAGTACCTTGCCTATGCCGAGGAAATGCTTCCCGACTGGGATCGCTCCGACAACGCCGCGCCGAATTTCTTCCGCAACGCCCTTTCGGGAAAACACGTTCACGAGTGGTATCCGAACCCCGACGAGTGGGCCAAGGCATACGAGATGATGAGCTGCCTTGACGGACTCCTCGAACACCACCGCGTCACGGGAGACCGGCGTTCGCTCGAAACGGTGATCGCAATTCGCGATGATCTTACCAAGACCGAATTGAACGCCCTCGGCGGCGTCGGCTATCGCGACAAGTTCGCCGGTGCGGTGAATCGTCCCAACGCGGCCACCGAGGTCTGCGATTCAATCCACTGGATGCGGCTCAACTACGACCTCTTCCTTATCACGGGCGAGCCGAAGTACATGGACAGCGTGGAGAAGTGCTACTACAACGCCTTTCTGGCCGGTGTCTTCCGCAACGGCAAGTGGGGCGCATTCGCCGCCCGTTCCCATGTCCATCACCAGACGGCGCAGACGGCCTGCGGCTTCAAGCACAACCATTGCTGCGTCAACAACGTGCCGCGTGGCTTTATGGACATAGCCGAGGGGATGGTGTCGACGAACGTCGCGGGCGAGGTGCATGTGAACCTCTATCAGGATGCGACCGTGACCCTGGACGGATTCAAACTCGTCATCTCCGGTGGTTATCCCGTCGGCGACACGGTGACCATCACCGTTGATTCGGACCGCGTGCGGACGGTCAGGTTCCGAATTCCAGGTTGGAGCGTAAAGGTAAAGGATGCTGACCGCGGGACGTGGCGATCGATTGCCGTTCCTGCAGGACGAAGTTCGCATCGCCTCGCCTTCGATTTCACGCCGCATCTCGTAGCGTCTGCGGCGAAGCCGGTCGCAGGCGACGTGCGGGCGGATGCGGCGGTCATCAGCTGGGCGAAGGGCGATTTCCTCAATCTGGACGTCCTGGCGCGGGCTCTTGACCGCCCGGCCGCGCATTTGGAGCGTGGGCCGCTTGTGCTTGCCAAGGCCGTTGCGGTTGGTGATTCGATCGAGGAGGTCTTCGCGCGTCAGACCGTGAACGGCTCCTTGGCGAAGGTGTCGCTCGCACCGATCCCTGCAAAGGGCGTCTTCGGTGCGTGGCGGGCGACGATTCGGACGCCGAAGGGCGAGACGCAGGTAGGAGTCTGCGATTTCCAGAGCGCGGCGGACAACGATGTGCCGCCGTGCAATGAGGTCTTCAGCATTTGGTTTTGAAACGATAGTCTAACGTCAAATAAAAAGGAGTAAACCATGAAAAAGTTGCTCATGCTGTTGGTAGTCGCCGGCGTGTCGGCGGTGTTCGCGGACCTGCCCGCCCCGATGGTCTGGTTCGACATGAAGGAGATGAACGGCGAAAAGGTGAAGGATGCCTCGGGGAATGGCTGGGATCTCGCGCTCGGCCCGACGGTCGAGATCGTCGACGACCCGCTCGTTGGCAAGGCGCTCAAGGTGACGGGGCAGACAACCGACTGGGCGACGTTCTCCTGCCCCGTTGTCACCAACACTACGATTTGTTTCTGGATTCGGCGCGACGCGCAGGATAGTTCAATCCTTAACAGTTCTGGCAATGAGCAGAACAGCATCCCATATATCATGTCGACAGGCTATTCGGGCTTCGGCATCAACTACGGGCGGGGCGACGGCAACATCTCGCTCATTAACCAGCAGAACAGTCCGCAGACGAACTTTTCGGGCGCGAATCCGAAGCGCTGCGAATGGCATCACATGGCGTTCGCCATCAGTTATTCCGACGAAGGCGAATTCGGCCAGCTGACCTGTCGGTCTTATCTGGACGGTGCGTTTGCGAAGGAGACCGTTCAAGCCAACAATAAGGCGATGCGCTTGCCCGCGCAGCAGAACGTCACCCTGCTGAACAACGCCGCGCCCGGAAGTCGGCCGACCTCGGGCCTCTACGCCGACTTCCGGTTCTACAACACGTGCCTCAGTGGCGATGAGGTGCGATCCGTCGTCATGTCGGGTGTCAAGAATAAGTTGGTGATGCGCTATACGTTCGATGAGATCTCGACGTCGGTCGACGGGAACGGCCGCCATTCCACCCCGGAGGCCACGGGCTATTCCTCGGCGATGACGCTAGGCAAGAACATGTCGCTCGTCGACGACGGCATTGAGGGCAAGGCGCTCCGTTTCATGGCGACGACCGAAGTCGGCGGTCTTGTGACGGCGCCCGTTATGCCGCTCGCCGAGCGTACGTATTCGGTCTGGGTGCGGCTTTCCAGTCGGTGCAAGGAGTTGGATGCGATTGTTGACAACCAGTATCCGCGTCTCTTCAATGAGCATCGCGCCTCGGCCGCTGGGAACGGCGGGTATTGCATTTTTTCCGATTGTGCAACACACGATCGCGGCTTTCATTTCATGCCGTCCGGGTGCGGAACGACGGCCAAGGCCGTGACATCGTATGGCGTGACCGACTTCGACGTCTGGAGTCACTTGACGATCGTCGAGCACTATGAGGCGAACGGAACGGGCGGCGTCGTGGACATGTACGTGAACGGCGAACCAGCCGCCGTGACGCATACGGCCTATGACCTGGAGATTCTCCAGGGTTCGATTCCGTTCCAGATCGGCAACGCCGGAGTCCTCGGAAACCGCTACTTCTGTGGCGATATGGACGAGTTTCGACTCTACAACTACGCACTTTCGGCGGGCGAAGTGAAGCGTCTCTATAGGGGCCTCGCCCAGATCAGTGCCGGCGAGGATTTTACCATCGCAGGCAATGAGGGCGTGCTGCACGGAACGGTGACTGCGAATGCTGGTGACAACTACCGCAAAGGCTATGCGGGCGAGCTTGCCTGGTCGCTCGTCTCCGCGCCTGAGGGCGGCGAAGGGGCGGCGATCCTGCAGCCGCATGCGGCCGAGACGGCTGTCACGCTGCCGGTTGCTGGTACTTACGTCTTCCGCCTGACGATCAGCGACCTCGGCGTTTCCAAGAGCGACGATGTGACGGTGACTTGCGTCGCGCCCGATGCCGCGAACGCCGCGCCGAGCGTGTCCGTCGCCGCGTCGGCGCAGGCGATCACGCAGCCCGACGCCGTGACGCTGACTGCTACCGTGACGGACGACGGCAAGCCGACTCCGACCAAGACGCGCGTTCGTTGGACGAAGAAGAGCGGTCCCGGCGGCGTCTGGTTCGAGCCCGATGACGCTCCCGTCACCAAGGCGAGCTTCGGCGCGGCGGGGAACTATGTTCTCACCTGCACGGCCGATGACGGGCTGGCGGTCGCGTCCGTTGACGTGACCGTTGCCGTCGCGGACAGGACGGACGGCAAGAACCTCGCGAGCGACATGATTCACTACTGGTCGCTCGACAGCCAGTGTGTTCCCTACAGCCCTGACGGCGGCTCCGCTCCCGTGGCCCTGACGACGCTCCCCGACTACAACCACCTCAGGTATGTTCCCGGCAAGGTCGGCAACGGGGCTCGGGCCTTTGGCTATTCGGGAACCGGCGCGTACTGGACGCCGAACGTCGCGGTCGGCGAAGAGGCGATGGATGATCCTGGCAATGCCTATGGCGGCAGCAACCTGCCGCCGAAGAACGACTACCTGACGGTCAGCGCCTGGGTCTACATCGACCCCGAGGACGTGAACCTGAAGGCCGGTAAGGTCGTCGGCGCGAACGTTGTCGGCCAGGGCTATACGTTTGGCCTTCGGTATAACGAGAAGTGGAGCCCGGCAGATGCGGTCAATGAAGGCGGATTTACGCTCTATCAACAGGGACGGGGTGGCAGCAATGCTAGCGGCGGCATCACCTATTGCATGGTTCACTATCCAGTGCCGAATCCGAGTCCCCTCGGGCGGTGGCTGCACGTCTGCGGCGTCTGGGCTCGGAACGCCAGCAACGTTGACCTCTGGGAAATGTGGTACGATGGCGTCAAGCAGACGGCTTCGCGCGCGAATGGTGCCAACCGCGGCCGCATCAACGCCAACAAGCTGATGATTGGTGGCATGGAATACAACGGTTCGGCGAAGAATGGCGACGGCACTCTCAACGCCGGCGGCTCGTACAACGCCAACTGGCCGATCGGTAATAGTCTAACCGAATTCTATTCCCGTACTTTCCCTGGCGTCGTCGACGAAGTGCGCATCTGGAAGCGCAAGCTGACACCGGAGGAGATCCGGTTCCTTGCGGCCAATCCGATCATTGACGCAAACCGTGGTCCGGCGGTCGATGCGCCGACGAAGACCGGACGCACTGAAGTCGGGCGGACGGCGCAGGTGATGGCGGCGGCGTTTGCCGACAAGTTGCCAACGGGCGGCGCGCTGACGTACGCGTGGAGCGTTCTTTCCGATAATGCCTCGCTCGCGTCGATTGGCAATGCGTCCAGCGCCGAGACAACGTTTACGGCGAGTGCGAAGGGGACGTATGTGCTTCAGTTGGCGGTGTCTGACGGCGAGAGGACTGTCTACTCGAAGCCGCTGACCGTGAATGTGATGGCACCGGGGATGGTTATTTCAATTCGATAGAGGTGAAATGTGATGCTGAAGTTGGTTTTTAGGTCGTTTGCCGCCGGTATGCTCGCGGTGGGATGTGTCACCGGAGCGTCGGCGGAGGCGCTTGTTTTCCCCGGCCTGTGCCAGCAGGGCGTCCAGATGAAGGCGCCCGCCGGCTGCGAACAGAGCTTTGCCTGCTGGGTGAAGGTCGAGGGCTGTGGCAAGGGTGACAAACCATACGACCGCATCGTCCAAACCCCGGAATGGTATCTGCACATCGTCGCCGCGCCGGATGAAGTTTCAAGTATGACATTCGGCTATGTCGGGCGGCAGGGGAGGATTATCGGCAATGGTGACATTGGCTCGATCATCTTCGGTATGTGGCAGCATGTCGCCGTCACATATTCGTCCGGAGGGTTCAGGGTCTACCTTAACGGCGTCGGCGGCGAGACTTGGAATGCGGACCTTCCGAACGCGCTCAAGGGGGGATTGGCCTGCCTCGCGAATTCGGCAGTGGGCGGGAACCGTCCGCTCAAGGGGTGTCTTGAGCAAGTTCGCTTCTGGAACCGTGCGCTCACGAAGGACGAAGTGGCGCGTCTTGCGGAGCTGACACCAGACGGGTTGCCGGTGAAGCGTCCGAAGACGGATCGCCCGACAGCCGCCGACATGCTGCCCGTCGTCGACATCTCGGGCGAAGCCGCGCGTCAGGTCGTGATTGCCGAGGGCACGAAGGATCGCTACGAAGGGCATCCGACGACGTTGCTCGCAGATGACGGAAAGACGATGTTCTGCGTGTGGACGACGGGGCATGGCGGACCCTGCGGACAGATGGCGCGGTCTGAAGACGGCGGCAGGACGTGGGTGCGGATGGACGACCAGCTGCCCGCCGTCTATGGGCGCACGCATCGAAACTGTCCGGTCTTGCAGAAGGTCAAGGGACCCGATGGCAAGGTGCGCTACTTCATCTACAGCGCCAAGGTGAGCGAAGGTAGGGGCCTTGGCATCATGATGAGCGAAGACCTCGGCAAAACGTGGGTCGAGCTACCGTGCCAGATGCAGCTTTCGGCCGGAATGCCGCCGACGGGTCTGATGGAACTCAAGGACGGCACTGTCGCGTTGTTCGGGCAGGTTCGCAAGAACCGGACCGTCAAGACCGACCACCCGACCGACGACCAGAACGTGTGGATGGCAATCTCGCAGGACGGCGGCCGTACCTACGGCGAGATGCGCCTGGTGATGCAGGCGGAGAAGCGCAATCTCTGCGAGCCGTGCTGCCTCCGCTCGCCGGATGGAAAGTCGCTCGTTCTAATCGCGCGCGAGAATCGCCACAAAGGCCGCAGCATGATGAGCTTCTCAGACGACGAGGGCCAGTCCTGGACGGATCCTGTCGATACTCCTTGGGCGCTGACCGGCGACCGCCACGAGGGCGTGCTTCTTCCAGACGGTCGCTATGTGATCGCATTCCGCGATCAGGCGGTTGGTTCCACGACGCGCGGACAGTTCATGGCGTGGATTGGCACGTTCGACGACTTGCGCGGGGGGCGCAACGGCCAGTGCCGCATCCATCTCCTCCACCACCACGGATTGAAGGGCAAGTTCCCTGGCGGCCCCTGGGACACTGGCTATCCCGGCGTCGAGCTGCTCAAGGATGGCATGATCGTCTGCACGACCTATACCCGCCATTTCAACGATGACCGCCAGTCCAGCGTTGTCTGCACGCGGTTCAGGATCGAAGAAGTTGACCAGCGTCTGGGGTCCGCAAGGTAGATTGCGCATCTCAAGCGTATCTCAAGCGAAAGCGAAAAAATCGAACCCCAATATTGCCGTTGGGGTCTGATTTTGGTATAATATAAGGTCATGGAAAAATTGTCGAAAGAACTAAATGGCACGCTTGGACCTGCTGCGGGATTCCTTTCCGCCGCCGGCCGGCGTATGTACTTCCCCTACGGAGGAATCCTCGGACAGGGTGCCGAGGCCAAGAAGTGCGAAACCAATGCCAC
The DNA here is from genome assembly GCA_045600365.1 of Kiritimatiellia bacterium. Taxonomy (GTDB): domain Bacteria; phylum Verrucomicrobiota; class Kiritimatiellia; order RFP12; family UBA1067; genus RUG572. The sequence goes on from JAZRXT010000174.1 coordinate 29,784, forward strand.
CATCGGCATGGCGTTCGAGGAGGATGGTTCCCCGCTGGTGATGCCGTGCTTTGCCGGCCAGGTGAATCTCGACCGCAAGGCGTTCCTCTACGCCGGCAGCTTCGGCCTGCCCGCGCTGCGCGAGACCTGGAAGAAGCTCCAGGTGAAGAAGAATCCTTCGCTAAAGGGAGTTGAATATTCCCTCCCCGTGGTCACGAACGCGCTCACGCACGGCCTGCGCATTGCGGCCGAGCTCTTCGCCGGGGCGGGCGACCGCGTGGTGGTGCCGGATCTCTTCTGGGATAACTACGCGCTGATCTTCCAGGAGGCGTGTGGCGCGAAGCTTACCACCTTCAACACGTTCCGCAACGGCGCCTTCGATGCCGACGCGATGAAACAGGCGCTGCTCGGTCCCGGTGCGAAGAAGATACTCATCCTCAACTTCCCCAACAATCCCACCGGCTACACCGCCACGCTCGAGGACGCGCCGAAGATCGTTGCGGCCGTGAAGGCGGCGGCGAAGGCGGGCAAGAAGGTGGTGGTCATTCTTGATGACGCCTACTTCGGGCTCGTGTACGAGAAGGGCATCCACGGCGAGTCGCTCTTCGCCGACTTCGCGACCCTGCACGAGAACGTGCTGGCGGTGAAGCTCGACGGCTGCACGAAGGAGGACTACGTCTGGGGACTGCGCGTCGGCTTCATCGCCTTCGCGTTCAAGGGAGCCAGCGCCGCTCAGCTCAAGGCGCTCGAGGCCAAGGCCGCGGGCAATGTGCGCAGCTGCGTTTCCAACATCACCTCCATTGGCCAGCACATGGCGCTCAAGGCGCTTTCCGACAAGGGCTACGCCGCGCAGAAGCGCGAGAAGTACCAGGTGCTGCGCACGCGCTACCGCGTCATCCGCCGCATCCTCGCGCGTCATCCCGAGTATGCCGACGCCTTTGAGGTGATGCCGTTCAACAGCGGCTATTTCATGTGCGTCCGGCCGAAGGGCGTCGAGGCCGAGAAGGTGCGCCGCCAGCTGATCGAGAAGTACTCGACCGGCACGATCGTGCTTTCGGGGCTCATCCGTCTCGCGTTCTCCACCATTCCGTCCGCCAAGCTCGAGCGGCTCTTCGCCAATGTGGCGGCGGCGGTGAAGGATCTGCGCAAGTAGAGGTTTTGCCCATAGGTGTTGTCTAAAACAGGAAGGAACAGAAATGAAGATTCTCGATATGCCCTGCACGAAGGGCTTCATGCAGATCGCCCAGGATGGTTTTGAAAAGGGCTGGCACGAAATGAACGGCGGCAACCTCAGCTACCGCCTCACCAAGGAGGAGGCCGCGAACGTCAAGAAGGTCCAGAAGAAGGCCTCCGGTCCCTGGACGGATATCTGCGAGTCGGTCCCGAAGCTCGCGGGCGAGTTCTTCATGGTCTCCCGCACGACCGGGTACATGAGCAACGTCATGCGCAATCCCGAGAACGCCTTCGGAATCGTGGAGATAGACTCCACCGGCACCAGGTATCGCATCTGGTGGGGGCTCTCCAACGGCGGCCGCCCCACGAGCGAATTCCCCAGCCACCTCAAGAACCACGAGGTCAAGCTGGAGGTGACAGGTGGCGAGCACCGCGTGATCTACCACGCCCACCCGGTGAACCTCATCGCGCTCACGTTCGTGCTTCCGCCCACCGACAAGGCGTTCACCCGCGCGCTGTGGGAGATCATGACCGAATGCCCGGTCATCTTCCCCGAAGGCGTCGGAGTGGTGCCGTGGATGGTGCCGGGCAAGGGACCGATCGCCGCCGCCACCTCGAAGCTCATGCGCGACTACAACATCGTCGTGTGGGTGCACCACGGCCTGTTCGTCTCGGGCAAGGACTTTGACCGCTGCTTCGGGCTCATGGATACGGTGGAGAAGGCGGCCGAAATCCGCATTCGCGCGCAGTCCACGGGAGCGATGAAGCGCAGTGCCATTCAGGCGAAGCAGCTGCGGAAGATCGCCAGCGACTTCGGCTTCAAGCTCAATGAAAAATTTCTTTGATTGAGTGCTTGACTTTCTTCTGATTTTTTGGCATAATATTACCTCGTTGCGCACCCGTGGTGAAATTGGCAAACACGCTAGATTCAGGTTCTAGTGCCGCGAGGCTTGGTGGTTCGAGTCCACTCGGGTGCACCAAGGTTTGGCCCCTTCGTCTATCGGCTAGGACATCTGGTTCTCATCCAGGTAAGAGGAGTTCGACTCTCCTAGGGGCTGCCATTCGTATCTCCCACTTCAGATCTACTGCGAATGGCTGACTCTTTTCCCTGGTTTCGCCGAATCCTCAAGTATTCGGCGTTGTTTCTTCTGCTGGCGCTCGCGCTGATGTTGCTTGCGTTCGTTTGCTTTGCCCAGCCCATCGGCCGATGCCTGGTGGATCGGGTGACGCAGCGTCTTTCCAATGACGATGTGTTCGTCAGCGTGGATTCGGCGGTGTTCCGTCTGACGCGCGGCCTCAAAGTGCGCGGCCTCAAGGTGCTCAAGCGGGCCAAGCCAACCGCGCCACCGGTTCTAAGTGCCGACGAAGCGGATTTCGAGCTCGACCTGCTGCAGCTGCCGTGGTCTGCGGCGCGCGTTCTCAAGGCGGTTACCCTGAGGAACCTGCGCTGCCCGCGGCTGACGGATGGTTACTACATTCCCGATTCGATTGAATTCCCCGGCAGTCCCGACTTCCGCGAGCGCGACGAGCCGCTGCGCTTCGAGCTGCCGAACCTGGATCCGTTCAGAGTGCGGCTCGAGACGCCGCACATTCTCGGAGTGGAGCCGAAGTCGGTCGACATCAGCCAGGTTTCCTTCTCGGCGGACGCCATGACCGCGCGCGGACTCCATCTGCGCTGGCCCGACAGCGACCAGCCGATGACGCTCGACGGCGAGGTGGAGCTGGATCTTGCCTCCCAGCGGGTACGGGGTGAAGTTCACGGCCAGGCCCGCCAGCACGGCATCCGCCCCATGCTCGAGGCGCTCGAGATCACCAATTCCTACCAGTTCATCGATGCCTGGACCGAGGTGGAGCCGCCGGTGGACGCCAGTTGCCGCTTCGAAGTGAACCTTCGCAATTCCGACCTGCGCATCCAGCTCGACCTTCGCCCCGAGGGCGGAAGATACCGCGGGGCCGCCCTGCGCTCGGTGCATGGACTACTGGACATCCGCGTATTCGTACGCGACACCTACCAGAACGCGCTCATCAAGGTGGGCCCCATCGATGCGGCAATGGCAGATGGCGGCAGGATGAGCGGCACCGTGGTGTACGAGAATACGAATGATGTCGGCTATGTGGACTTCGATGTCGACTCCACCACTTCGCTCTCGAACGCGCTTGCGGTGGCGGATGCGCTTTGCGATGGCACGCTGGACTGTCTGGCGCCCCAGACGCGTCCGCATGTCACCCTGCATGGACGGCTGGCGGTAGATCCGGCCCACGCCGAGAGGGCGAACAAGCTTGACGGCACGCTGGAATTCGAAAAGGGCATGTTCTTCTCGGTGCCGCTGCACGAGGTTTCGACGGCGTTCCGGGTGAGGGGGACGACGGTCGAATTCCCCAATGGGAGTGCCAGAACCACGCGCGGTGGTTCGGTGACTGGAAGCGGCATCATCCGCGTGCCTGGGTTCAAGCAGGAGAATGCGTCATTCGAGGTCGACCTGAAGGGCGACGCCATCCCGCTCACCGACCTTGCCGAGATCTTCAGCGTCGACCCCGGCGAACGCACCGGCACGGTCAAGGGCAGGGTGCAGCTGAAGGGGCCGCTGGACGGCACCAACCTGGTGCATCGTGTCGCGGGCGGCGGGCGCATCGAATGCAGCAATGGCAACCTGGCGCAGATGAAGCTCTTCGCCGGGCTTACCGACTTCCTGGTGAAGCACGTGCCAGGAATATCCATGGTTGTCACCCAAACCCGCGGATCGCTCGACTTCAAGATCAAGAACGGTGTCATCAGCACCGACAACCTAGTCATCGAGGGTAGCGTGTTCTCCATCAAGGGGGCAGGGTTTTATGACATGGTGAAGGACGTCATCGATCTCAAGGTGCGTGTCAGCTTCACCACCGACCACAAATCGCTGCTGGGCAAGATAACCCTGCCCATCACCTGGCAGCTGTCGGAGCTCTCCAAGCGCATCTTCGACTTCCGCATAACGGGCAGCATGGACAAGCCCGAACTGTCGTACAACAAGAACATCCTGGACCGTCTGCCGAAATTAAAGCGCTGAAATGCATTGACTTTTCCTCGGGAATATGAGAATATATGGGTGTTCTCGGTAAGAGGATCTATCAAACATCCAACATCATCCAAACAAGGGAAAGAAAATGCAGTTCTCCCGTCGTCAGTTTCTAGGGGCCTCTGCGGCCTTCGCCGTACCCATGATCGGCTGCGCGTCCGGTCCGCGCCGCTTCGCCGCAAACGAGAAGATCAACATCGGCGTGATCGGCATCGGCCGCATCTCCACGACCATGGATATTCCGCGCGCGATCAAGTACTCCGATCTCTGCCGCTTCACCGCGGTGTGCGATCTTGACTCGAAGCGCCTGGAGCACGGCAGGAAGTTCGTCGAGGACAAGTATGCGAAGATGGGCCTGAAGGTTCCGGTGAAGACGTATTCCAACTATCACGATCTTCTGGACGACCCCACGATCGACGCGGTCGAGATCTGCCTTCCCGACCACTGGCACACGCTGGTGGCCGTGGCGGCGCTAGCGAAGGGCAAGCACATCTGGTTGCAGAAGCCGTTCGCCCAGACCATCACCGAGGGGCGCATCATCGCCAATCTCGCGAAGAAGCAGGGCCTGGTGGTGCAGGTGGGGTCGTGGCAGCGCAGCCGCCCGCAATTCGCCCAGGTCTGCGAGCTGGTGGCGAATGGCCGCATCGGCGAGGTCAGGCGCGTCGAGGTGGGCATTGGCTGCGACAGCTCCGGCGGCTGCTCCAAGGTCGAGCCTGTGCCCGAGAACCTCAACTACGAGATGTGGCTGGGGCCCACGGACGAGAAGGCGCCCTATAACTGGACGCGCGTGCACACCCAGGACCTCAATCGCATCGGGGACCGCCCGGGCTGGATCCAGATGGCGCCCTACGGCTGGGGTATGATCACCAACTGGGGCGCCCACCACCTCGACATCGTCCAGTGGGGCCTGAACAAGGATGCCGCCGGCCCCGAAGGCGTGAGCGGCACCTGCAACTGGATGGACACCTCTGGCGACAGGCTCTGGAACGTCCACACCAACTACGATCTCCACTACTCCTACAATGGCGGGCGCACCGACGTGCACGTCTGCGACCGTTTCCCGATGGGCATCAAGTTCATTGGCGAGAAGGGGGACTGGCTCTACTGCATGCGCGGCAACGCCAAGGTCACGCCCAGCGACCCCGATGTGCCGTCGAACGGCAAGATGAAGCCACTTATGGCGTCCAAAAACCGTCTGCTGGAGAAGATTGCCGATCCCAAGATCAAGTGCCACACCTCCAATGACCACTGGCTGAACTGGCTCGAGGCGATCCGTCTCGGCGATCCGGCGTACACTGTTACCAATGCGGAGGAGGCACAGCGTTCTTCCACCGTCTGCTGCCTTGGCCGCATGTGCATGGAACTTGGGCGCGGAAAGAAGGACGGCGCCTCGCTTTCCTGGGATCCTCGCACCGAGACCGTTGGCCGCAAGGACGCCGAGTGCATGATGACGCCTTTCTCGCGTGGAAAGTACGATGTTAAGCTCGAACTCGCCCGCTACGGGTTTGATGTCGAAAAACTGAGAGGATGAAGGTTTTAAAGAAGGAAATGGAGCAATGATGGAACTTACCAGACGTGGATTTTTCCTTGGCGCGGCGGCAGCGGCTACCGCGGGGGCGGTTTCTGCGGCCGAAATGACGGGCCAGGATGCCAATTTGAGCGTCTTCCTGAGCGATATTCACATCAGCGGGGTGGACGTGAATGGACAGCCAACCTATCAGAATCCGCTGTTGGACAAGGCGATAGACGCCATTCTCCAGCTGCGTCCGCATCCGAAGCGCGCCGTGGTGTTCGGCGATGTCGCGCTCTGGCGTGGGCTGGCGGCAGACTACGCGGAATCGGCGCCGCGGCTAAAGCGCCTCTCCGACGCCGGAATCGAGGTGGTGGTTACGACTGGCAACCACGACCGCCGCGATGAGATGTTCAAGGCGTACCCGGCGCAGCTCGCGCGCACTCCGGTGCCCGGGCGCGTGACGAGCGTGGTCGATCTCGGCACTGCCGACCTGCTGCTGCTGGATACGCTGGACGAGGTCATAAGCGACGATCCGAATTCCTGGAACAAGGTGGCGGGCACGCTGGACAAGGCGCAGGCGGAATGGCTCAAGGGCGCGGCGGCTGCGGCGAAGCGTCCGTTCTTCGTTGGCGCGCACCATCCGCCGGAGGAGCTTGCCGTCGATGGAAACAGGTTGCTGGCGGTTCTTGAGGACAATCCTTTCTTTGCCGGCTACATCCACGGCCACAACCACCGCTGGTACACGCGCTGGTTCCACCAGGGTTATTCCAAGCGGCACGTGGTGCGCTACGCCTGCCTACCGTCGACGGGGTGGTGGGGTTCGATCGGATTCTCGCTTTTCCGCACGTTTGGCGATCACGCCGAGCTGACGTTGGCCGCTGGCAACGACTTCTTCTTCCCGAAGCCGCTTGATCCTGGCGAACGTCGTCCACCCGAATGGGACGACATAGTGGCCGAGGAAAAGGGAGCCCGCTGCATCTTCCGCTACAGCCGGTAAGTGGTTTCTCATTGCCCTGAACGATAAAATTTGCTATAATCACGCCATGAAAAAAGCGCTCGTAGTATTGGCTGACGGTTTCGAGGACATCGAGGCCGTGTCCATTGTCGATGTTCTTCGTCGCGGCGGGGTAGAGGTGGTCACCGCCTCCCTTGCCCAAACTCCGGTTGTGCGCAGTGCGCATGGCATTGCCATGACCGCCGACGCCATGTTCGCCGAGGCGGCTGACGGTGTTTTCGACGCATTGGTTCTTCCGGGCGGCGGCGAGGGTACCGCCAACCTGATGGCAAGCCAGGAGCTCTTCGAGCGTCTGCGCCGCCAGAAGGCCGAAGGCGGGCTTGTGTGCGCCATCTGCGCCGCTCCCACGGTGCTGGAGGCGGCCGGTGTGATCGAGGACGAGGAGGTTACGTGCTACCCGTCCTGCGCGGTTGACATGGAACGCCCCGTCAGCGACGTCCCCGTGGTGGTCGCAGGGCAGCTTGTTACCGGTCGCGGTCCGGGCCAGGCGGTCCTCTTCGGCCTGGTGGTCCTTTCCTGTCTCACCGATGAGCGCACCGCGCACCGCGTCGCCAACGGCATGCTCGTCAAGTTCGAATGACAGGGGAACTCGCTGCATGAATGGACTGGTCAAGGCCGCAGCCCTGGCGATTCCGGCCGCCGGCATTGCCATCGTGTCGGTGATGCTCTGGTCGCATCGTCCGTGGCGCGTGGCGGTTGAGGTCAACGGGCGTGTGCTATCCTCCCACGAACTGGATTTTCGCGCCCAGACCATGATGCGCGAGGACTTCCGGCAGAATCCGAAGGCCGTGGCGACGGAGGACGAGGCCAAGGTGCTGGCACGCTGCAGACGCGACGCGGCGAAGGCCTGGATCGTGAAGGAGATAATGCTCGCCGAGGCGATGGCGCGCGGGTATGAGGTTGGCGTCGAGGATGAAAGGGACTCGCTGCGGCGGGTGGCCGCGCGGCTCAAGGGACGCAATATGACGCCCGACGAGTTCTTCCGCGAAGGCCCCCTGCCGGAGGCGGTGAAGCGCAGCGACTTCCGCGAGGGCGTGCTGATCGACAAGTTCGTGGCCCGCGAACTGCGCGACAAGATATCCATCCCCCCCGAGGAGATTGAACGCCGCGTTGGCGAACTCAAGCGCCTCGCGCTAGCCGACGCGTTGCCCGGCGGTGGTGGCAAAATCAATCCCGACCGAAGAACCGCGGTGAATATGCTGCGGGCGGAAAGGTTCGCCGCCGACTTCCGCACACTCTTCCGCAGTCTCTTTGTGAGGACAACGGTGAAATGCGCCGACTATCCCGAACTCGAGAAGCTGGATGTGATATCGCCGCCGGAAGTGGCGACGAAGATTCCGTCTGCATTGAATGCACCGGCTCCGCAGCGTCCGGGACCATGGCGCAACGGAGCAGCGAAATGATTAGATGGACAACTGCCGGGGAATCGCATGGCCCCGGCCTTGTGGTGGTGCTTGAAGGTCTGCCCGCCGGGCTTGCGCTTGACGAGGGCATGATCCGCGCCGATCTTGCCCGCCGCCAGGATCCGCTCGGGGCCGGCGGCAGAATGAAAATTGAAACCGATCGCGCCCAGATCGTCTCGGGCGTGCTTGCAGGGCGCACCACCGGTGCGCCGGTGGCACTGTCGATCCCCAATGCGGACCACGCCTCCTGGAAGGGCCGCGAGGTAACCCCCTACACTGTTGCGCGCCCAGGTCACGCCGATTTTGCGGCGGTGGTCAAGTATGGCTACGACGACATCCGCCCGTCACTCGAGCGTGCTTCCGCGCGCGAGACCGCGGCGCGCACAGCTGCCGGCGCCTGCTGCCGGGCGCTGCTGAAGGAATTCGGCATCGAGGTTAGAGGTCGGGTGGATACGATCGGCACTTCCATTCGCGGCGATACGCCCGAGGCGGTGAAGATGATCGAGTCCGTCGCGGCGGCCGGCGACACCACTGGCGGCGTTATCGCTATCGAGGTGGATGGCCTCCCGCCCGGTCTTGGCAGCCATGTTTCCGCCGACCGCCGCCTCGATGCCCGCCTCGCCGGCGCGGTGATGGGCATCCAGGCGATCAAGGGCGTGGAGATTGGCGGCGGTTTCCGTCTTGACCGCGACGACGGAGGCATCACCGGCGGGATTTCGGATGGTTCGAAGCTCACGCTGCGCGCCGCCATGAAGCCGATTCCCACCACCCGCAAGCCGCGCCCGAGCATCGATATGGCCACTGGTGAAAAGCGCGAGACCGTCTACGAGCGCAGCGACGCGTGCCCCGTGCCGCGCGCGGTGGTCGTGGTGGAGGCGGAGGTGTGCCGGGTGCTGGCGGACGCACTGTCGGAAAAGCTTGGCGGCGATTCCGTGGACGAGATGCGCGCGAGGTTCGACGCACTTCCCCGCGATCGGCGTCTGAAGGGCGTCGCCACCGTGTTCTGGCCCTGATTGGCGGCGATTGCCGCCATTCATGCCCCATTAGCTCAAGAAAGGAACCCGAGACATGAATTTGCTGGTATTCGCGGCAATGCTAGCCGCCGTGACGTTCAGGGAGGATTCGGTTGTGCTGCCGACGTATGCGCCGGGCGGGTACGACAAGACCCCTCTTTTCTACACCGGGCGCGTCTACCAGGGCGCGCAGGGGCGGGTCTATCCGTATCCGATGCAGGACGTCCTCCATGACGAGAAGGTCGACGAGACCTACACCTACCTTACGCTTGAGAACGACTGGCTGCAGATGGGCCTTCTCCCTGGACACGGCGGGCATCTGCTCAACCTCACGGACAAGGCGACCGGCTTCGAGACCTTCTACCGCCAGCATGTCGTCAAGCCTGCGCTGATCGGCATGCTCGGCGCGTGGATTTCGGGCGGCGTCGAGTGGAACTTCCCGCACCACCACCGCGCGACGACGGCGATGCCGATCGACTGGCGCATGACCGAGCGCGACCCGAAGGAGCCGAACGACTTCGCGCCGGCCGCGGGCACGAAGACGATCTGGATTGGCGAGACAGAGCTGCGGCGGCGGCTCAAGTGGACGACTGGACTTTCGCCCCTGCCGGACCGCGCCGTCCTGATGGCGGAGAACGTCTTCATGAACCGCCAGCCGTGGATCGAGTCGATGATCTACTGGGCGAATGTCTCGGTGCACTGCGGCGACGACTATCAGATCCTCTTCCCGCCGAGCTGCCATCTCGGCTTCGACCACCACAAGAACTACTGGACGAGTTTCCCGATCGGTCCGCGCAAGGAGGAGGTCGAACTCCTGCCGTCGCAGCGCTCGAAGTACGCGAACGACATTTCGGGAACGATGGATCTGAGCTGGTGGAAGAACTTCACCATCGAATCGCGCTCCATCTTCGCGATGGATCCCGACAACGCCTGGCTCGCGGGCTACGACCACAAGAAGCAGATGGGCACGGCCCACGTCTCCAACCGCCACATCACCGTCGGCAAGAAGTTCTTCCTCTGGGGCAACTTCCCCGAGGCGCACGTGTGGGATACGGTGCTCACCGACCATGACGGACCGTACCTGGAGCTGATGGTCGGCTGCTGGAGCGACAACCAGCCCGACTACTCCTGGATCGCCCCCTACGAGACGCGCAAGGTCAAGCAGTTCTGGTTCCCCGTGAAGGGCATCGGCGGCGTCAAGAACGTTACGATCGACGGCGCCGTGAACGTCGACCGCCGCGGCAAGGAGGAGATGCTCGTCGGTTTCCACTCCACCCGCGTTCTGAAGGACTGTACCGTGACGCTCTATCGCGGCAAGACGCCGGTCTTCACCGAGAAGGGTGTGGCGCTCGACCCCAACACGCCCTGGTGCAAGCCGGTGAAGGTGGCGGCCGGGGCGGCCGATCAGGAATTCACCGCGGCGATCGCCGACGCGGACGGCAAGGTGTCCCTTTCCTACACGCCGGTCGGTCCCGATCCGCATGATCCGCTGCCGCCGAAGGTGGAGAACCCG
>JAZRXT010000175.1:0-25013 GCA_045600365.1 Kiritimatiellia bacterium
GCGAGCTTCGGCGGCACGTGCAGGGTGACGGGCAACGTCGGCGTCGTCTCGGGCGGTACGCTTGTCCTCACCGGCGGCGAGCTGACGGTCAATGGCAAGGTGGCAATTGCATCAGGCGCCTCGATCGTCGTGCCCTACGAAGGCCGCTCGGCCGGAACCATGAGCGTGGCGGGTTCGCTCACGTTGCCCGAGGAGCTCACGATTGCGCTGGAGGGAACCGGCAAGCCGTTGGGAACGTTTGAGCTGTTCCGCGCCGGCACGGTTACTGGGGACACATCTGACTGGGTCGTGACCGATCCCGATGGAAACGAGGTCGCCTCCGCGAGGGTGCGCAATCTCGGTTCGAGCGTGCGGTTGTCGCTTTCCACCGGTATGGTGATTCTGCTGAAATAAACAGGAGTTGGGATGTACAGATTGGTTGGGGTGTTGTGTGTGGTGGCGCTTTCCGCTTCGGCGGGCGACGCCTTGAGGGGTTTTCCGGCTTCTGCCGATCCGGCGGCGCTCGGACGCAGGCTGGTTGACCGTTTCCTTCAGCGAGCTCCCGAGAAGCAGCAGCCGAAGGGATACGACGGCAAGCAGTCCGGCGAGTATGTGCCGTACGCGGTGTGTTCGCTCTGGGCCAATGCGATCGACTTCGCGAAGACGACGGGGGACGACGCGCGTCTGAAGAAGCTCACCGATCTCTGGAAGCCGTTCAATGCGGAGAAGCGTACGCTTTGGAGTGCCCCCTACCACGTAGACTTCACGATCTTCGGTGTGGTGCCGCTCGCCGTATATCTGGCGGACGGTGACCGCCAGGCGCTGGCAGACGGCCTCCGCTACGCCGACATCCAGTGGGAGCGGCCCGGCCCCGATGACGTCTCGAAGCTGCCGAAGTTCGTGCAGGGCCCCGAGCACAATCTGCCCTACGCGAAGCAGCTCGAGTTCTGGAATGCCGGCTATACGCCGCAGACTCGTCTCTGGATCGACGACATGTACATGATCACGCTGCTGCAGACCCAGGCGTTCCGCGCCACTGGCGAGGCGGATTACATTCGCCGCACGGCCCGCGAGCAGCTGCTCTACCTCGACCGGCTCCAGCTGAAGGATGGTCCCTGCGCGGGGCTCTTCCACCATGCGCCCGATGTGCCGTTCGTCTGGGGGCGCGGCGACGGCTGGATGGCGGCGGCGATGCCGATCACCCTCAAGCACCTCTCCTCGCGTGATCCGCTCTTCCCCGGCGTGCTCGCCGGCTATCGCAGGATGATGGCGGCGCTGCTGCGGCATCAGCGTGCGGATGGCCTCTGGGGCCAGCTCATTGACGATCCCGCGAGCTGGAGCGGGACCTCCGGCTCCGCGATGTTCACCTTCGCGTTCATATCCGGCGTTCGTCACGGCTGGCTGGACGCGGAAGCCTACGGTCCGGCCGCGCGCCGCGCATGGCTCGCGCTGACCGAGCGGCTTGATGCGGACTGCGATCTCCGTGACGTCTGCATCGGAACTGGCAAGAAGAACGACCACCAGTACTACCTGGACCGTTCCCGGCTCGTGGGCGACGCCCACGGCCAGGCGCCAATGCTCTGGTGCGTCAACGCGCTCCTGGAGAACGTTGACGACGTCCGCGCGCGTTTCGCCGAACCGCCGCCGGATTGCCGTCTGCAGGCCTGGTACCACTGGACCACGACCGCGATTTCCGACAAGTGCATCGTGGCTGACCTTGCGGCGATGGGCGAGCTCGGCGTGGGCACGGCCCACGTGTTCATGCCCGGCCAGCAGGAGCTGCCGCCGCACACGAAGCCGCTCGATCCCGAATGGTGGAAGCGCTGGGAGACCACTCTGCGCGAGGCGAAGAAGAACGGCATGAAGATCGGTTTCCACAACTGCCCCGGCTGGTCGAGCTCCGGCGGCAGGTGGATACGCCCCGAGGATTCGATGAAGGTGCTGGTGGCGGCGGTCACCGATGCGGAGAACTGCACGCGCAAGGTGAAGTTGGCCGAGCCGCGTGCCTCGCACGATTTCTATCGGGACGTCGCGGTGTATGCGTTCCCGATCGACCGCCCCGCCGTGCCGATGAAGGTGACGGGCGACTTCGAAGGCGATTTCGAGAAGTTCCGCAAGGGAGAGGGCGAACTGAAGCTGCCGACCGACCGCAAGGATCCCGGGCACTGCGCGATCACTTTCGAATATGCCGAGCCGATCTCGCCCACGTCGCTTGTCACCACCTGGAACGAGAGCCAGTTCCATCTCGATGTCGAGGTGAGCGCATCGTCCGACGGCAGGAGCTGGAAGCGCATCGGAGGCTGTCCGTACCGTCTGTACAACACCCAGCTCACGCCCAAGGTGCTGCCCCTCGAGAAGACTGCCCCCAGCCGTTTCTTCCGCATATCGGTCTCGACCGTGCAGCCTCCCGTCTGGGTGGGGTTCGTGCGGCGGAAGCTGGCGAAGGCGGAATTCTCGTCGCTGCCGCTTGTTGACGATCTCGACAACAAGAACGGCGCCGCCGTGGCGCATGGGTATATCCATCCTGCGAATCCCGCAGCCATGGGGCTTGCGAAGGAGGGTGTGACCGACGTGAGCGGATACGTGAAGGATGGTATTGTCGATCTGCCCGCCGCGGCCGCCAGAATGCCTGCGCTGGCTCGTCTGGGCGCGGGGAGATGCCTTCGTCTCCTGCGCGTGGGATACACGACGACTGGCAAGTGCTGTGCGCCGGCTCCAGGTAACGTTCGTGGACTCGAGTGCGACAAGCTCTCGAAACGCGGGCTTGACGCCCACTGGCCGAACATGCCGCACAAGATGATCAACGCCCCGGGCGGGAAGGGCACGGTCGCGGTGTCCATCGTCGATTCGTGGGAGGTTGGCGGACAGAACTGGACCGACGATTTCCCCGCCGAGTTCAAGCGCCTCCGCGGCTACGACATCGTGCCCTGGTTGCCTGCCATGGCCGGCTACACCGTCGGCACGGCAGGTGAGACCGCGCGCTTCCTCTACGATGTGCAGCGCACCGTGACCGACCTCCTCTGCGAGAACTACTTCGACTACTTTGCAGAGAAATGTCATGCCGAGGGCGTGCGCAGCGCCACCGAGAGCTATGGCGGACCCTTTGACAATTTGCGTGCCTTCCGCGCCGCCGATGTGCCCACGGGTGAATTCTGGCTGGGGAGCAGCCCGAACGGAACGCCGCGCGTCGCCGCATCGGCCGGGCATCTCTACGGACGGGCCCAGATCGGTGCCGAGGCATTTACGACCGAGGCGAAGGAGGGCCGCTGGCAGATCACGCCCCACGAGTTCCGCGTCAACGGCGACCGTGGATGGCTTGCCGGCATCTCGCAGCTCGTCTACCATTCGTATCTCCAGCAGCCGTTCATGAACGTGAAGCCGGGCTTTTCGCTTGACCGTCACGGCACCCAGTTCAACCGCCACACCACGTGGTGGCCGGAGGGGAAATGGTGGGCCGCGTATGTGCACCGCGGGCAGTACCTGCTGCAGAGCGGCGAGTCAAAGGCGGACGTGCTGGTATTCTCCGGCGATTCCTCCCCGAACGCCTTCCACTATCCCGCCGAGCTCGTTGCCGCCGGCTACGACTTCGACTACTTCGGCCCGCGCGATCTTGAGCTTCTCGAGGCGAAGGATGGCGGTGCCGCCATGCCGGGGCGTCTGCCGTATTCCGTAGTCTGGCTTGGCACCGACCGATTCCTCTCGTGCAATGCGCTGCGCAGGATAAAGAAGCTGCTCGATGGCGGCGTGCGCATCGCAGGACGGCGTCCGCAGGGTACGCCCACGCTCATGGACGATGAGAAGAAGTGGGCCAGGATGGTCGAGTACATCTGGAGCGGACGCTACTCCAACCTCAAGCAGGCCGACTCCGCGCTGGGCGCGCTAAAGGCTTTTGGCGTGCGCGCCCCGGCGGAGTCAGGTGGCTGTCTCCAGGCGCGCAGGCGCGTCATCGGCGGCCGCGACTTCTATTTTGTCGTCAATCCGCTGTCCGAAGCCTATGATGGGCCGGTCTCCTTTGCTGCGAAGGGTCGGCCGGAGCTGTGGGATGCGAAGACGGGGCGGATATCGCCGCTCGCGTGGTATGCCGACGAAGCGGGGCGGGTGAAGACGCTTCTGTCGATTCCGGCCAATGGTTCGGTCTTCGTGTCGTTCCGCGATCCGATCGCCGGCGAGTCGCCGAAGACGGTGTGGGACGGCCCGGTGACCGAGTATGCCGAGGTGGCGATCGTGTCGGCCCGCTACGAAGCGCGAGACGACGCGAAGCTCGGCATGGACGTGACGGAGAGGTTGAAGTCGATGATCGCCGAAGGAAGCCGCGAGTTCCATGTCGGCAACAACGTCCTCAAGGTGCGTGATCCAGCCAGCAACCACTACAAGGTGCTTCGGGTAGACTGGACCGCTGACGGCGAGGCGCACCACAGTGACTTTGCCGAGCACGGCAATGCCTCCTTCAGGGTGAAGCGTAAGATGAAGATGCCGGCTCCGGACGTGATCGCGGACATCTCGAAGGGATGGACGGTGACTTCGTTCAGGGGGGCGAATGCGCCGTCCGCCCCGCTGGCGATGGATGTTTTGAAGAGCTGGAGCGCGTCGTCCGATCCGAAGCTCAAGTACTTCGCGGGCCGTGCGGTGTATGAAAGAAAGCTTGATCGCGGGGAGATTGGCAAGTCCGCAAAGGGCGGTGTGACGCTAGATCTCGGCGACGTGCGCGAGATCGCGAGCGTGTACGTGGACGGGGAGTTCCTTGAATGCCTCTGGGAGGCGCCGTATCGCGTGAAGCTGCCGAAGCGGTTCGTAGAGCAGGCCGCTGTCCGCAGGCTCGAGCTGAAGCTGGAGGTGGTGAACACGTGGCCGAACCGTCTGATCGGCGACGCGAAGGCGCGCAAGGCCGGGGCGGCGGAACCATCGTCCGGCTTCGGTGTGCCCGACTGGGTGCGAGAGGATCGTCCCGACTCCGGAACCGGCATCTACACCTGGATGAACTGGATGAAGGGCTGGACGGCGGACGACGAACCGCGCCCGGCCGGTCTGCTCGGCCCGGTGCGACTGATCGCCGAATAAGACCGGTGCTTGCTGGCGGGGCTCAATTCCATTCAGGAGGGTTGAAATGCGTTGCTTGAAAATGCTGAGGGATGTTTTTGCCGCGGGGGTGGTTTGCTGCGCTGTCGTCGGCGTTCGCGCCATGGCGGCCGACGAACCCCGCGAGATGTTTGACGTTGGGAAACTGAAATGGCATCTTTCGCCCGAGACCACGCGGGAGGGGAACATCATAACCGTGCGAGCTGGCAAGCATGCCCGCTATGCCCACGCCAGTGCCGCCATCGATCTGACCCCGTACGCGGGCAAGGCGCTCTTCTTCAGCATTCGCGGGCGGGCGGATAAGGTAGGCGGCGAGAAGAAGGGAGTTGGCTTCAAGTTCCAGCTCTGCTATCGCGACGAGGAAACCGATACCTTGTACTATCCGGAAATCCACGGGGTGGGCGGTACCTTCCCGGAGCGCGAATTCTCCTTCACGGCGGATTTCTCGAACGGTAAGGCCACGAAGGGGCATCTCACCATCGGCATTCAGAACGCCGGCGGTACTGCGGTCTATGACCTTTCGACCCTGCGGATCGAGGTTAGGCCAGGCGCGCATCCGCGCGTGACGAACCGCGACTACCGCCAGCAGTACACGGCGCGGGTGAAGAATCTGCCGTGTCTCAGGGGCGTTATGCTTCCAAGCGCAAAGATCGAGGAGAAGGACTTCGCCGATCTCAGATCGTGGGGGGCCACGCTCGCGCGCTACCAGATGACCGGCTATCATCCGAAGGAGGAGGCCCGCACCGATCTCGCGGCCTACGATCGCTGGCTTGATGGTCAGCTCGACCGTTTCGAGCGCGACATTCTGCCGTGGGGACGCAAGTACGGCATTCGCCTCGTGCTCGATCTGCATGTTTCGCCCGGCGGGCGTCTTCCGAGCCCCAGCAGCGAGAGCGCCTTCTGCCATGACCGCGCGCTGGCGGACCATTTCGTCGCGTGCTGGGAGCGCATAGCCCGCCGCTTCCGCGGCAACGAGGATATCATCTATGGCTATGATCTCATCAACGAGCCGCAGCAGACGGTCAAGGCCGACGCCGCCGACTATTTCGAGATCCAGCGGCGTGCCGCCGTTGCCGTGCGCCGCATCGACCCCGTCACGCCGATCGTCATCGAGTCGAACATGATGGACTCGCCGGATTGGTTCGCACGTCTGCCGGCACTCGAGCTAACGGATGTCATCTATCAGGTCCACATGTACATGCCGGGCGGCTTCACCCACCAGGGAGTGTCGGTCCTTTCCGACAGCGCTAACCGTCCGATCTACCCCAATCCACCGGGCCTGACGCGCGAGTATCTCGTCAAGGCGCTCAAGAGCGTGCGCGCCTTCCAGCAGGCGCATGGCGCGCGCATCTACGTGGGCGAGTTCTCCGCCATGTGCTATGCGGACGGCGCGGATTGCTATCTCGCCGACTGCATCTCGATCTTCAGGGAATATGGTTGGGACTGGACCTACCATGCCTTCCGCGAATACCCGGGCTGGAGCGTGGAGCATATGAATTTCGACAAGCAGTCCCGCCGCTTCGATTCGGCCCCGGAGAACCCGCGCAAGGACGTGCTGCTCGCCGGTCTGCGCGGTGAGGATCCGCGTCCGCTCGCACCGGTGCGGGCTGGCTACGTGTGGCAGAAGGGGGACTGGACGCTCTTGGTGCGCGACAC
This sequence comes from Kiritimatiellia bacterium, assembly GCA_045600365.1. Classification (GTDB taxonomy): domain Bacteria; phylum Verrucomicrobiota; class Kiritimatiellia; order RFP12; family UBA1067; genus RUG572. Next base: position 6,712 of record JAZRXT010000175.1, read on the forward strand.
GTGCACCAACGCCGTGTTCGAGATCGACCGGCCTGACTTCGTGACCATCAAGGACGAGCCGATGACGCTCAGGACCAAGGATCCGGCGGTATATCCCTGGAGCCGCGCGAAGCACGACCCCGACCCTATCCACTGGGGCTGGGTGGCCGGCACGCGTCTCAATGCCATCAAGGCGTATGAATGCACCACCCGCTTCGCGCTCGTGCCCGAATCGCTACGGGTGAGAAAGGCGGACGGTACGCCGCTCGTGGAGGGAAGGGATTTCGAGAGCGAGCGCACCTGGGGCGCGGTGGCGCGTCTGGAGGGCGGGCGTATCGGTTCGAACGAGACGGTGCGCGTGGACTACGTCTACGCCAAGCAGCGCATCGATCGCATCGTGAAGCTCGCCGACGGTTCCTTCGCCCTCCGGTGCGGCAAGCCCGCCGCCTCGTACCCGATTCCGCCTGCGGTGGGCCAGGGCGAGGAGAGCGTGGCCACGGTGTGGACGGATGCGCAGACGAAGAAGTTGGCCGACCGCAACCTGTTCCCCACCTACGAGACATCGTGCGCGATGCCCACGTTCTCTCCTGGCGGATATCCCGCCGAGAGACTGCTGCCGAAGACGCTTGCCAAGCTCCGCGCGGGTGGCACGGTACGCGTGCTCGCCTGGGGCGACAGCGTCACGAACGGCGGTTATCTGCCCGAGGCGGATCGCTGGCAGTTCCAGTTCGTCAGGCGTCTTGCCGAGCGCTATCCGACGGCGAAGATCGAGCTTGTGAGCTGTGGCTGGGGCGGGCGCGCCTCGGCGTCGTTCCGTTCGGTAGAGCTTGCGCCGCCCGGCGTGAATCATCCCTACAACTACCGCGAGAAGGTGCTGGGGGCGAAAGCCGATTTCTGCGTGATGGAGTTCGTGAACGACTGCGGTAAGAGCCGCGAGGCCGTCTTTAGGGAGTATGGCGAAATCCTGTCAGATTTCAGGACACAGGGCACGGAGTGGTGCATCCTCACGCCACACTACACCCGTGCCGACTGGATGGGACTTCCGTCGCAGAAGTATTGCGACGTCGACCCGCGGCCGTACGTGCGTTTCGTGCGCGAGTTCTGCGCCGATAAGGGCGTGGCGCTCGCCGATGCATCGCGCATCTGGGGACGGCTCTGGCGGCAGGGTATTCCCTACAAGACCCTCCTTGTGAACGATATCAACCACCCCAATGCGCAGGGAATGGGCTATTTTGCCGATGCTCTGATGGCGCTCTTCCCGTAGCGAAATCCTGCATGTCGGCTGAATTCTGGTAAACGAAACAAAAGGAAAATGTACAGGTGAACATATCGCGACGTTTCTTCATAGGCGGGGCCGCGGTTGCCGCGGCGGCGCTAGTTGCTGGGTGCGCTTCGACCGAGTGTCCGCAACCGGCCAAGGAGAATCCGCTCAGGGTCGGCGTCTACGTCGGCGCGGGCGCGCAGTCGAACGGCGTCTGCTACTGGCAGAAGCTGACGACGCTTTCGCCGGACGTCGAACCGCGTTTCCTCGACGAGAAGCTTATCGCCGCCGGCGGACTCGACGGACTGGATCTCGTGGTGATGCCCGGCGGAAACAGCTATCTTGAATTCGAGACGATGAGGACGACGGGCGCGGATCGCAAGCTGAAGGACTTCATTCGCAACGGCGGTGGCTACATTGGTACATGCGCCGGCAACTGCATGATCCTCAACGGCAAGAATCGCCTCTCCATCTCACCATATGTCTACAAGGCCAACTCCCGCGGACATGGGACGGCGCTCCTGGCGATGAAGTTCAACGAGAAGGCGAAGGAGCGTTGCGGCATCAACCCGAAGACGCGGCTTGTGCGTTATAGCGGCGGGCCGATCATGGAGGAGGGTGCGCCCGTGGAAGGGGCGCAGTTCGACACGATCGCCGTCTACGATTGCGATCTTGTCTGCGAATACGGCACGAACAAGAACATCATCGCCTCCATGAAAGGGGCCCCTGCGGCAGTTTGCGGTACGTACGGCAAGGGGCGCGTTTTCGCGATCGCCACCCATCCCGAATATCGCGCCGACACGCTGGACATCCTCGAAGGCGCGTTCCGGTACGTGAGCGGACGCAAGACCGTGCGGTTCGTGCGGTCACATCGCCAGATGGGCGACCTCTCCGTCGCCGTCTACGCGCCGGGTGTCATGGGCGTCGCCGACGCCAAGATGATAGCCGAGCTGGTGACTACGCCGGGGCTTGACGTCACGTTCGTCAACCAGAACGAGGAGATCGGCGTCGGCCATCTCGACCATGTCGACGCGCTCGTCCTGCCGGCGGGGCGCAAGGTGCTCTACAAGAAGAAGATGCACCGGGGGACGCGCGAGGACTTTGCGCGCTTCGCCGCGCGCGGCGGCAAAGTCTTCGCCGTCGGCAGTGGCGTCGAATACGCGCCGAAGGGGACGGTAGCCTGCGGCTCGCAGGATGAGGTCGTCCAGCGGCTGAAGGAGCTCCGGTGAAGGCCGTCCTCGCGCTCGTCGCGTCCGTCACGCTGCTCTCGCTTGCCGGCGGCGACCGTTCGCTGTACGAGACCTTCCGGAATCCGCCCGACGCCGCCAAGCCCTGGTGCTACTGGTATTGGGTGAACGGCAATGTCGACGAGGAGGCGATCACCGCCGACCTGGAGGCGATGAAGCGCGTCGGCTTCGGCGGACTCCTCCTGCTCGATCCGCGCGGCTATGACAAGGCCGTCTGGAAGCCCGAGCCGAAGATGGCCTTCGGCGGCGAGGAATGGCGGCGGATGGTCGTCTTTTCGGTGAAGGAGTGTGCCCGGCTCGGCCTCGAGTTCACGATGAACCTGAGCGACTGCGGCGGTTCCCTGAAGGGCCCCTGGCTTACGGGCGCCGACGCGCCCAAGCAGCTCGTCTGCTGCGTCGGCGACGAGCCCGTGCCGACCGCATATACGAACTACCATGACATCGCGCTCTTCGCCGTCCGTCCCCGTCCGGGGACAAAGGTCGCGTCGGGCTGGCGCAATGCGGGCGGCGTCGTCAATCGCTGGGCGAAGGATGCCGACGAGGACGTCATCCCCGTCGAGGACTGGCGCGAGGTGACGGACGGCCAGGTGCCCGAGGGCTGGCTCAGGCTCCGCTTCGGCTATTCGGCGATTCCCGGACGCGAACACGATGTCGACGTCATTGATGCGGCGGCCGTCGAGCGGCACTTCAAGCGCATCACGGAGCCGCTTTTCGCGGCGCTTGGTCCCCTGGTCGGCACGACCTTCACCTATGTCTATTCCGTCAGCTGGGAAGGGGCGATCCCGACTTGGACGCCCACCCTCGAGCGCGAATTCAAGTCCGCCGCCGGCTACGACCTTCGTCCCCACCTCCCCGAACTCGCGAACTTCGTCCTTCAATCGAACACTCGAATGCTCGAACTCACGAACAACCTTCTCCGCGACTACCGTCGCGTCCGCAATACGCTTTTCAAGGACAAGTTCTACGGTACGGTGCGGCGGCTGGCGCATGCGCGGGGACTGAAGCTCTATTCCGAGTCGGGCGGACCGTGGAACCGCGATCCGAGCGTCTTCCGCGAGGCCGACCAGCTGGCGTTTCTCGGCGTCAACGACATGCCGCAGGGCGAGAACTGGCCGGTGGCGCCGTCGCACCACACCGACGCCTACCACAACCGGGCCGCCGCGAACGCGGCGCACATCTACGGACTTCCCCGTGCGTCGGCCGAGACCTTCACCCACATGGACTACCATTACTCGATGTGGCCGGAGAAGCTCAAGAAGGTGGCGGACGACGCCTTCGTCGACGGCATCAACCACATCGTGTGGCATACCTTTACCTGTTCGCCGAAGGCGTTCGGCCAGCCTGGCATCGAGTATTTCGCCGGCACGCACATCAACCGCAACGTGACCTGGTTCGAGGAGTCGCGGGCGTTTCTCGCCTATCTGGCGCGCTGTCAGGTTCTGCTGCAGGCCGGCGAGCCGGTGACGGACATCGCGATCTACGCGGGCCACACGCCCTATCAGCACTGGGGACGCTACCGCACAGTGCCCTGGGATGGTGCGCGGCTTTCGATTCCCGCCGGCTACAACTACGACCTCCTCAACGACGAGACGCTCGAACGGCGCAAGGGGGCGTATCCGGTCTTCGTCGACGCCTCGGGCGACAATGTGGTCTGGCCGAAGCTGCCGCCGCCGGATTTCGAGGGCGACTTCAACGACGTCATCCACCGGCGCACGGTCGACGGCACCGACATCTATTTCGTGACGACGATTCCGCGCAATACGGGCGTGGCGACGTTCCGTGTGGACGACAAGGTGGCCGAACTCTGGGATCCGGTCTCTGGCACGCGCCGTCTCGCAACCGAGGCGAAGACGCTGCCGGACGGTCGCGTCAAGATTCCCCTCAAGTTCCCGCGCGGCGGCAGCGTCTTCGTCGTGTTCCGCGCGAGGTCCGTCGCCACGGCCGATCCGGCGCCGACGGAGGACTGGCCGCCGCGCCGGAAGCCCGTGCGCCTGACGGACAGCACCTGGACGATCGACATCGGCGGCAGACCCTATGGTCGGCTGGGCGACTGGACGAAGGCGGACGATCCGGAGATCCGTTATTTCGCGGGCAAGGCGAGCTATCGAACCACGTTCGAGTTCCAGGGACAGCCGACGGACCGCACGCTCTATCTCGGCCGTGTGGCGGGTGGTCTCGCCGAGGTTTTCGTGAACGGACGTAGCTGCGGAGTCGCCTGGTGCCATCCCTACCGCGTGAAGGTTCCGGCGGCACTGCTCAAGTCGGGACGGAACGAACTTGAAGTGAAGGTCGTCAACACCTGGCGCAACCGCTTGATCGGCGACTGCCTGCTGCCGCCCGAGAGGCGCCACGCGAAGGGCTGTCTCGTCGCAAAGCCGGGGTCGCACAACGATGCTTTCGGCAATTGGGGCTTCTGGAACGTGACGGGTGGCTATTCGGCGAACGACGAGCTGGACGCCTCGGGACTGTACGGTCCGGTTGAACTTTGGTAAACGAAACAAAAGGAAAATGCACAAATGAACATCTCACGTCGTTTCTTCATTGGCGGGGCCGCGTCCTTCGGGGCGTTCGGCGGCTGCCGTTTCTTCGAATGTCATGATTTCCGCGCGGGCGGCACGCCGAATCTCAAGTTCGGCGTCATCTCCGACATCCACCTCAAGTACAACGACAAGACGGGCAAGGAAGACCAGGGCTGGGGCTCCAACGCGACGTTCCGCCACACGCTCGAATGGTTCCGCCACCAGGGCGTCGATGCTGTGATGATCGCCGGCGACATGGCCGACAACGGCATGGACGACCACCTCCAGGCCGTCGCCGACGCCTGGTACGACGTGTTCCCGGGCGACCGGTATCCGGACGGACGTCCGATCGAGAAGGTGTTTGTCTACGGCAACCACGACTACCACGGGTATCTCTACGGCGACCACGCCGCGAAGCGCTATCCCGACGCGGCGGAATGCCGTTGTCACGTGCTGCGGGCCGACATGAAGGGCTGGTGGGAAAAGATCTTCCACGAGGAGTATTCGCGTTTCTATGCCAAGAAGATCAAGGGCTATACCTTCCTGGGTCAGCATTGGGACGACGGCACGGGCATGGAGGCGCGCTATGGCTGCGGCGAAGGGATGTTCGGCACGGATCTCGCCGCGTACCTTTCGGTGCATGGCGGCGAGATCGATCCGGCTTTGCCGTTCTTCTATGTGCAGCATCCCCACCCGAAGGACACGTGCTACGGCTCGTGGGCGTGGGGACACGACGGCGGCAAGGTGACGAAGGCCCTGACGCCGTTTTCGAACGCCATCGCCTTTTCGGGTCACTCCCATTATTCGCTCACCGACGAGCGTTCGCTCTGGCAGGGGGCGTTCACGTCGGTCGGCACGAGTTCGCTGCGCTACACCGGCATGCCCTACAACGAGCGTCTTCCGGTCGGCTACGAGAACACGACGACCGAGGCGAGGGACGGCTGGCGCCACGACGCCGTGAAGTTCGCACGGCGTTTCGAGACGAGCGACTGCCGTCAGGGCATGCTCTGGAGTGTCTATGACGACTGCATTGTCGTCAAGCGCCGCGAGTTCTTCTCGAACCTTGACGTTGGCGACGACTGGGTGATGCCGTTGCCGGCGGCGGAATCGAAGCCGTTCGCCTTCGCCGAGCGGGCGAAGAAGGTGGGCGCGCCGCATTTCGCGGCAGGTGCTGCGCTCAAGGTGGAACGCGCCCAGGCGAAGAACCGCGGCGGCAAGTCGCGTGACGGCAAGGAGACGATCCCCGCTGCCGTCAAGGAGGTCTTCACCGTGACTGCGCCGGCGGCTGTCGCCGACAAGGACGCACGCGCCTACGAGTTCGAGTTCACGGCCGAGGCGAAGGACGGCACGAAGAAGACGAAGCTGCTGATGGCCGAGGGCTTCAACCACGCGCCCGCTCACAAGAAGGCCACGTCCCCGACGGTCTGCTCGTTTGCGCTTGACGAGCTGCCGAAGGGCGAGGTCAGGTTCGTCGTGACGCCGATGAATTGTTTCCATCGCCGCGGCGAACCGCTCGTATCCGGGTGGATGAACGTTTAAACTTTGTGATTTTCGGAAGGGATCAATGGCATGAAAAAGCTTATTCTGGGTTTGTCGATCGCCGCGCTGGTGGCGGGATGCTCGCTGTTCACGGTCAAGGAACCGACTTGGCGCGATGCGGAGAGTCCGCTCATCAACGCCCACCGCGGGAGTCGAGCGGATTATGACGACAACGCGGCAGAGGGTTTCGCCGAGAGCTTGAAGCGGGGCGTCAGGGGGTTCGAGACCGACATCCGCCTGACGAAGGACAACGAGCTCGTCATCATGCACGACAAGGATGTTTCGCGTACGACGACGGGAACTGGCGACATCCATGACCTGACGATGGCGGAGGTGACGGCTCTCACCCTCAAGAGGTCTGGGAAGCACGTGCCGACGGTGCGGCGGGTGATGGAGGTCTTCCGCGGCGTGAAGGGAATTCGCGTCGAGCTCGAGATGAAGGAGTCGGCGAAGGCGCTCGGTTCCGTCCGTGGCGAAATCTACTGCCGCAAGCTCCACGACCTCGCCGCCGAGATCATGGAGCCGGGAACCTACGTCTTCACCTCGTTCTCGTTCGACACGCTCGAGACGATGAAGCGGCTCTTCCCGGACGCCCCCATCGGCGCCATCTACGGCAAGCCCCTCACCCGCCAGCTCGTCGACAAGGCGGCCGCGATCGGCTGCATCGGCGTTGCGCCGCTACTGGACGGTACGACGAAGGACGCGATCGACTACGCCCACGAGAAGGGGATGGTGACGACCCCCTGGATGATCCAGACCTACCGCGACTACGCCAAGTGCTTCGCGCTCGGGGGCGACACGGGCACGTCGGACCATTCGTGGAAGCTCATCAAGAAGGTGAACGCCAGGCGCCGCCTCATCTGCCTCGATCTCGACGCGACCTTGTGCCAGCACCGTTCGCCCGTTCCCGAGGCGAATTTCGCGGCGCTCAAGGAGCTGATGAAGCGCTACAAGTGCGTGATGGTGGGGGCCGGCAACGCGCCGCGCATCCACCGGCAGATGGGGAACTTCCCAATCGACATCATCGGTAACTATGGCATGCAGGAGTATGTGGGCGAGGATGGGAATTTCCGTTGTGTGAGGGCCGTCACCAACACGGTCGACCGTCAGTTCTTCAGGGAGAAGACCGACTATCTGCGTCAGAAGTACGGCTACACGAAGTACGATGGCGAGTCGCTCGAGTTCCACGCCTCGGGCATGGTAACGTTCGGGCTTCTCGGCACGGCTCCCGAGCAGGAGCACAAGATCAAGTTCGATCCCGATCGTAAGAAGCGCAAGGCGATGTACAAGGAGGTCTGCGAGATATTCAAGGACTATTCCGTCTTCATCGGCGGTTCGACGAGCTTCGACTTCGCCGGCAAGGAGTACAACAAGTATGACGCAATCGTGAGCTACGCGAAGCGTCACGGCTATCAGCTCGACGAGATCGTCTTCATCGGCGACGACTTCGGCCCCGGCGGCGGCGACAGCCACGTGCGCATCAAGGGAATGGACTACATCGAGATCGAGGACTACCGCGATTTCCCGCGGATGGTGTCGATACTGCTGAAGTAAGGATGCGAACGCGAAGAGGATGCCGACGTGGTCCCTGACGAAGGCGGGGACCCGTCCCTGAAGCCCTGAACTCCCGCTTACGACCAACGGCGGTCGTTGGACCATTCCCCGTCCCATTCCTTCGTGGGCGTCCACGGCGGTGGGAAGTCTTCGCTGGTCTGCTTCTTTATCAGCTTCTCGTTCAGCTCGTCGATGCCGAGACCGGGCTTGACGGGCACTTCGATGAACCCGCCCTTGTAGGAGAGCGCTGGCTTCACCAGGTCGCCCCACCAGGGCACGTCCACCGAGTGGAGCTCGAGTGCCATGAAGTTGCGGGTGGCGGCGGCCACGTGGACTGCCGCCATGCAGGCGATTGGAGATTCGGCCATGTGGATGTTCATCTGCACTCCGCGCTCTTCGGCGAGGTCGCCGATCTTCTTCGTCTCGGCCACACCGCCCGCCGTGAGCAGGTCGGGGTGGATGACGGCGAGGGCACCGGAATCGAGGAGGGGCATGAAGTCCTCCTTGAGGTAGATGTCCTCGCCGGTGCCAAGCGGAGTGGTGGTGGCGGCGTGCAGACGCTGCCAGTCGCCGGTGTTGCGCCAGGGTAGCACGTCTTCGGCCCATGAAAGATGGTACTTCTCAAGCCGGCGCAGCAGCGCCACGCAGTCCTCGTAAGGGATGTGCCCGAGGTGGTCGATTGCGATAGGCACCTCCCAGCCAATCACCTCGCGCACGTCCGCCATGTACTTCTCGAGATAGTCGAGGCCCTTCTCGGTGATGTGGATGCCGGTGAAGGCGTGGGCGGTGTTGAAGAGATCGTAGGCCTCGCCGCGCATGGAGCGCGGGTCGATGGAGCCGTGTGGAGTCTGGACCACGTGCTTCATCTTGCGCATGTACTTGAGGTATCCGAGCGGGGCGATGAGCGCGCCCGGCACATCCATCAGCAGTTCGATTCCGAGATCCATCTTGAGGAAGGTGAAGCCCATGGCCATGCGTTCGGCGAGCGCCTTGCCCATGTCGCGTCCGCCGCCCTCGGAATCGGTGTCGCAGTAGCAGCGGATCTCGTCGCGCCATTTGCCGCCGAGGAGCTGCCACACCGGCACCCCCCATGCCTTGCCGCAGAGATCCTGGCAGGCGAGTTCGACGGCGCAGACGCCGCCGGCCTGGCGGGAGTCGCCGCCGAACTGCTTGATGCGGCGGAAGATCTTCTCGACGTTGCAGGGATTCTCGCCGAGGATGCGGCTCTTGAGCATGGCGGCGTAGGTACGCGACGAGGCGTCGCGCACCTCGCCGTAGCCGACCAGCCCCTGATTGGTGTAGAGCTTCATCAGGGTGCAGCGCTTGGGAGCACCCTGAATGTCGGCGAAGCGCATGTCGGTGATCTTCAGCGTGGAAGGATTGACCTTGTTGATGTTCATGGCAGCTTTCCTTGGGGAGAGGGTTTGGTCAGATGTGTTCCGGTGCGGCGATGCCGAGCAGGTCTAGCCCGCGCGCGAGCACGCGGCCGGTGAGGGCGCAGAGCGCAAGGCGCTGTGAGCGGAGCGGTTCTTCGCTCTTCAGCACCGGCGAGTTCTGGTAGAACGTGCTGTAGAGCTGGGCGGTCTGGAAGAGGTATTCTGCGAGCACGCTGGGCTTGTAGTTCTCGGCGGCGCGCAGCACCGCCTCGCCGAAGCGCAGCAGCTGGAGGGCGAGGCGCTTCTCGGCCGCGGTGCCCACGGGGAAGGCGTCCTGGGTGGGCGCGGCACCGGCAGCGGCCGCCTTGTCGAGGAGCGAACGCACGCGGGCGTGGGCGTACTGGAGATACGGCCCCGAGTTGCCCTCCAGGGCCAGCGCCTTGTCCCAGTCGAAGTCGATCGCGGTGCCGGGGTCGTGGGAGAGGTCGGCATACTTGACGGCGCCGAAGCCGATCGCCTCGGCGAGCGCCATGTCCTCGGCCGAGGGCTCGCCGCCGTCTCCCTCCTTGCGGGAGGTTACTATCGCCAGCGAGCGGCGCACGGCCTCGGCGAGCAGATCGTCGAGCTTGATGAGGTTGCCCTCGCGGGTGGAGATCGCCTTGCCGCCATAGCTCATTAGGCCGAAGGGAACGTGCACGAGCTTCGTGGTGTAGCCGAGCTTGGCGCAGATCGAGAAGAACTGCTTGAAGTGCAGCTGCTGGCGGCCGTCGGTGACGTAGACGATGCGCTCGGGATCGTAGTCCCTGACGCGGCTGTCGACGCAGGCGAGGTCGCTCGTCGTGTAGTTGAAGCCGCCGTCGGACTTGCGGACGATCGCGACGCCGAGGCCCTCCTTTTCCAGATTGACGATGGTCGCGCCCTCGCTTGGTTCCGAGAGGCCGGCCTTCTCGAGTCGTTCCAGCACCGCGGGCATGAGGTCGTTGTAGTAGGATTCGCCGCGATAGGTGTCGAACTTCACGCCGAGCTTCGCGTACATGCGGTCGAATTCGGTGATCGAGATGTCGATGAAGCGCTTCCAGAGCGCGATGTTGTCGGGATCGCCCTGCTGCAGCTTCACCAGCTCGGCGCGGCAGGCGTCCTTCCACGCGCCGTCCTCCTCCTTTGCCCTGGCGGCGGAGAGGACGTAGCACTTCTCGAGATTGGCGACGGAGAGGTTGTCGCGCTCATCCTGGGTGAGGCATTCGCGGTAGCCCTTGATGAGAATGCCGAACTGGGTGCCCCAGTCGCCGAGATGGTTGTCGGCGATCACATCGTAGCCGAGCGAGCGGTAGATGCGGTCGATGGCGTTGCCGATGACGGTGGAGCGGATGTGCCCGATGTGCATCTGCTTGGCGGCATTGGGCGAGGAGTAGTCGATCACCACCTTCTTGCCGGTGCCGGTTTGGGGAATGCCGAGGCTGTGGAACGACGAGAGGCCGAGCAGCCGCGAAGAGAGCCACGATGCCGAAACCGTGATGTTGATGAATCCGGGGCCGGCCAGCTCCGCCTTCTCGACGAAGTCTGGCTTCGTCTTCATGAGCTCGGCGAAGACCGCCTCCGCGATCTTGCGCGGCGGCAGATGCAGGATCTTGGCACTGGCCAGCGCGTCGTTGCACTGGAAGTCGCCGAATCGAGGGTCGGAGACGCTGACGGCCCTGACACCGCTGAAATCATTGCCGGGGAATGCCGCCCCGAAGCCATTTCGGAGCCAATCTTCTATCGAATTGTTTTCCATGGCCCAATAGTATATCAAAATAGCGTTACATAGGCAATTTTTTCTTGTCGGCGAGGTCGAGGTGCTGAGCGGAACCTTTGATGCCGCCAATCCCGAACTCATCCGCGGCGGAATCTGCGCGAGCGACGTCTGCCGGTTCCCGCAGGAACGGCTGGCGAGGCTCCGGGGGCGGATGCTTGGCTGCTGGCGATTCGGGCTTTTCTCCGATGGGGCGAGCTGGACTGCCGACAAGGCGGCGTCGTTCGCGACGGCGAGCGTGCAGTTCAAGCATGATCGGTCGCTGCTGGAAGCTGAGTAGACCAGGCCGACGATTTGACTTTCAAATCGGTGGCGGATATGGTAGAATATTGTCGTTGCGTCCGTGGGGGCGCGGAAACGACAGGAGAACAGATGTTTGACGACAAGGTGTTGCTTATAACCGGCGGAACCGGCTCGTTCGGCCATGCGGTGCTGAAGCGCTTTATGGACGACTTCGCGGAGATCAGGATCTTCTCCCGCGACGAGAAGAAGCAGGACGACATGCGCCACGAGCTGCAGAACCCAAAAGTGAAGTTCTACATCGGCGACGTGCGCGACCGCGCGAGCGTGGACGGGGCGATGAAGGACGTTGACTACGTGTTCCACGCCGCCGCGCTCAAGCAGGTGCCCAGCTGCGAGTTCTTTCCGCTCCAGGCCGTCCATACCAATGTCCTCGGCGCCAACAACGTGATGGAGAGCGCCATCGAGCACGGTGTGAGCAACGTGGTGGTGCTATCCACCGACAAGGCCGCCTACCCGATCAACGCCATGGGGCTGTCGAAGGCGCTGATGGAGAAGGTGGCCGTCGCGAAGGGCAGGGCCCTCGGCAAGGACGCGCGCACGGCGATCAACTGCACCCGCTACGGCAATGTGATGGCGAGCCGCGGCAGCGTGATCCCGCTCTTCATCGACCAGATCAAGGCGGGGCGTCCGCTCACGCTGACCGACCCGGAGATGACCCGTTTCATGATGACGCTCGAGGACGCGGTCGATCTGGTGCTTTTCGCCTGGGAGCACGGCGAGAACGGCGACCTCTTCGTGCAGAAGGCACCGGCGGCCACGATCGCCGTTCTGGCCGAGGCCGTGCTGCAGCTAGCGGCGGCAGGCGGTAGGTTTGACGTCTCGGCCGGCATCAAGGTGATCGGCACCCGTCACGGTGAGAAGAAGTTCGAGACCCTCGTAACCCGCGAGGAGATGAACAAGGCGGTGGACATGGGGAGCTACTACCGTGTGCCGGCCGACGGGCGCGACCTCAACTACGACAAGTACTTCGTCGAGGGCAAGGAGATATCCCCCCAGGTGGACGACTACAATTCCGACAATACCGAGCGGCTCGACGTGGAGGGCATGAAGAAGATGCTGCTCAAGCTCCCGTTGATCCGCGATGAGCTGGGGGTTTGAGCGATGGAACGGCTCAAGGTGATGACGGTGGTCGGCACGCGCCCGGAGATAATCCGGCTTGCGTGCGTGATCAAGGCGCTGGAGAAGAGCCCGGCGATCGAGCATGTGCTGGTTCATACCGGCCAGAACTACGACTACGAGCTGAACGAGGTGTTCTTCAGGGACCTCGGGCTGCGTCGGCCCGACTTCTTCCTCAATGCAGCCGGCGGCAACGCCACGGTCACCGCGGGCAAGATCCTCGAGGCGATCGATCCGGTGCTGGAGCAGGCGAAGCCAGGCGCTTTCCTTGTCCTGGGCGACACCAACAGCTGCCTCTGCGCCATCGCCGCCAAGAAGCGGCACATTCCGATCTTCCACATGGAGGCCGGCAACCGCTGCTTCGACCAGCGCGTACCGGAGGAATCCAACCGCAAGATCGTCGACCACATCAGCGACGTCAATCTCTGCTACAGCTCGATCGCCCGCGAATATCTGCTGCGCGAGGGGCTGCCGCCAGACCAGGTCATCAAGACCGGCTCCCCGATGCTCGAGGTGCTCACCGGCCAGCTGCCGAAGGTGAAGCGTTCCACCGCCGCCGCCCTGAAGCGCAATGGCGTGGCGAAGGGCAGATACTTCGTGGTCTCCGCGCATCGCGAGGAGAACATCGCCGACGAGGCGCACTTCCTTGCGCTAGTGGATTGCCTCAACTCCATCGCCGCCGCCTTCGGCATGCCGCTGGTGGTGACCACCCATCCCCGCACCCGCAAGATGATCGATGCCAAGGGGGTGAAGTTCGATCCGTTGGTCAAGCTCATGAAGCCGATGGGCCTCACCGAGTACCTGGCGCTGCAGATGAACGCGAAGGCGGTGCTGAGCGATTCCGGCACCATCAGCGAGGAGTCTTCGATCCTCGGCTTCCGGGCCGTCAACCTGCGCGAGGCGCACGAGCGCCCCGAGGCGATGGAGGAGGCGGCGGTGATGATGACCGGCCTGAACAAGGATCGGATTCTGCAGGCGCTCGCCCATCTCGATGCCGCTGGTGCAGGTGCCCATGCCGCGCCACTGGGCGGACGGCGCAACCTCACGCGCGCCGTGGCCGACTATTCGATGCCAAATGTCGGCGAAAAGGTCGTTAGAATCATCATCTCCTACACCGACTACATCCGCCGCCGCGTATGGAGGGAGCGGGTATGAAGGTCCTGGTGACCGGCGCGAAGGGGTTCGTAGGCAGGAACCTCTGCCTGTCGCTCAGAAATCTGGACAAGCTTCCATCGCAGCCCCTTGCCGAATCGGTGGAGGTGCTGGAGTATGATCTCGACAATGCCCCGGGCGACCTTGAGCGCTTTCTTGGGGAATGCGATTTTGTGTTCCACCTGGCGGGCGTGAACCGTCCGAAGGATCCAGGCGAGTTCCGCACTGGGAACACCATGTTCACCGAGGACATCCTGGCGCGGCTCTCCCGGCGGGATCGCCCAGTGCCAGTGGCGCTGAGCTCCAGCGTCCAGGCCGCTCTCGACAACGACTACGGACGCAGCAAGAAGGCGGCAGAGGATGCGGTCTTCGCGTATGGCGACGCCACGGGCGCGCCGGTCTACGTTTTCCGGTTCGCGAACGTGTTCGGCAAGTGGTGCCGCCCGAACTACAACAGCGCGGTCGCCACCTGGTGCCACAACATCGCGCGCGATCTGCCCATCCAGGTGCGGGATCCGGCCGCGGAGATCACGCTCGTCTACATCGACGACGTGGTTGCCGCGCTGATTGGCTGCCTGAACCTTCCACCGTCCGCCGCCGGCGCGCTTTCGGTGGAGCCGGCGTACCGACGCACCCTCGGCGAGATTGTGGAGCTGCTGCGGTCCTTCCGCAGCGAACCCTCCACACTCGACGTTCCCGACCAGCGCGACGGGTTTGCGAAGAAGCTCTACTCCACCTATCTCGCCGCCCTGCCCGATGATGCGTTCTCCTATCCGCTCACGATGCACTGCGACAACCGCGGCAGCTTCACCGAGGCGCTCCATTCCGCGGAACGCGGACAGGTGAGTGTGAATGTCTCCCGTCCCGGCATCGCCAAGGGCCAGCACTGGCATCACACCAAGCACGAGAAGTTCCTCGTTGTGAGCGGTGAAGGAAGAATTCGCTTCCGCCGGATGGACGACCCTGCGGCCAGGATCATCGAGTACCGCGTGAGCGGCGCGAAACTCGAGGTGGTGCGCATCCCGCCGGGCTATACGCACAGCATCGAGAATCTCGGCGATAGCGACATGGTCACGCTCATGTGGGCGAACGAGGTGTTCGACCCTGCCCACCCCGACACCTTCCGCGAAGAGGTATGACGCCGCTAGAGCGCGGCGTCCTTCAGTTCGCGCGCCAGGGCTATCCAGTCCTCGCCTGCGAGTTCCTCGGCGCGGGCAGAGGACTCAACCACGCCCTTGAAGATGGCGCCGAGTTGCTTGCGGCGGTGCTCGAACGCCTGTTTGGTCAGGCGACGGAAGACCGTGCGCTCACCGGCAGAGAGCGAGTCGTTGCGGTGGTGGCGTACAAGTTTCACAACCGAGGAGCCGATCTCCGGGCGCGGCCAGAAGCAGTTCGCGCCCACCTTGCGGACGATCGAGACATCGTAGTCGAGCTGCGCCCACACTCCCGCGAGTCCCCGCGTCTTGGTGCCGGGACCGGCGGCAAGACGTTCGGCCACCTCGGTCTGCACCAGTACCACCATCGTATGCGGCGCGGTGGGGATGGCCGCCGACGGGTCGAGGCGCGAGATCGTCTCCAGCAGAATTCGCGTGCCCGCCTGGTATGGCAGATTGGACACGAGATACGGGAAGCTGTCGCATTCGCCGCGCTTGATGCTGTCGAGGGCGTCGCCGGCGATCACGGTCAGGCTGGCGGGCGATCCTAGCGAACTGGCGAGCCGCGCCGCCAGCACCGGATCCTTCTCGATTGCCGTCACCAGGGCGCCGCGGCGAAGCAGCTCCTCGGTCAGCACGCCGAGTCCTGGACCGACCTCCAGCACGCGGGGGCTGTCGCCACCAAGTGCGGCGGCATCAACGATGGCCTCGAGGACGTTGCGGTCGATGAGGAAGTTCTGCCCGAGGGTGCGGTTGGGGTGAAAACCGTTCTCCAGGCACCAGGCCTTGACCTGGCTGGGGCTGGTGAGGTTCATTTGTCGGAGGGCATCGGATAGATGTGGACGAACGCCTCTTCGCGCAGCCGCCGCGTCCATTCCTTGTAGCGCCGCTCCGACTCCTGCTTGCGCAGTGTCACCAGGATCTTGTCGTAGGCCTCGGTGAACGTCAGTTTGCGGGCTGTGTCCTCGGCGTCCTTGCGCACGATGAAGCCCCAGCCATCGAGATTGATGAGGCGGGAGAATTCGCCGACCTTGAGCTTGGCTATCACCTCGGCGATTTCAGGCCGGAACGCCTCCTCTGGCTTGACGTCCTTCCATACGCCGCCGTCCTTCGCGTGCGAATCCGCCGAATTGGCGCGGGCGAGTTCCGCGAAGTCGGCCCCGTCGTCGAGCCGGCCGAGGATCTCCTCGCCGCGGGTGGTCACCGAGGCGGTGCCGGCGGAGGCAGGGCGCAGGAGAATGACGCTTACGGTGGTGGACGCCTTGCGGGCGTATTTTTCACCATTGACCCGGTACTCGCGGCGCATTTCGGCGGGGGAGGGGGCTATGTCCTTGTCGACAATCTGGTAGCGCATTCCGTTGACGATCATGTCGTCGCGAATCTGGTTGCGCCAATCGGTCTCAGCCACATGGGCGTGGGCGAGCGATTCGCGCATGCGGTTCATGTCGCCGCCGAAGGAGTCCTTGACGATCTCGCGGATGCGGTTGTCAACGAGCCACTCCTGCATGTCGAGCTTGCGGCGGGCGGCCGCGGCCAGGATGAGACGCCGGTCCACAAGGTTCTCGACGGCATTGGAATATGCCTCGCCGAAGCTGGTGGCCTTGCTCTCGCCTCGGTTGTGTTCGCGGTTGACTTCGTCCATGACGTCGGCCACGGTGATGACCGCGTCGTCGACCTTGGCTGCGAGCCCATCGAGAATCGCGCCTTTCGCCATGGCGGCGGCAAGGACGGCCGAAAATAGTACTATGTGCTTCATGCCGAATATAATATCATATTCCCGGCCGTGTTGCAACGAATTTATACTTGTCACCGCGTCGGGCGTGTGGTATAATGAGGCCATGAAACACCTTGCATTAATGGCGGCGAGCGCCGCGATCGTGTCCATCGCCATGGCGGCGGAACTGTATGACGAACCCACCCGTCCGCAGCTGCGCTTTTCGCAGCGGGCAGGCTGGATCAACGATCCAAACGGGCTATCCTATCGCGACGGCGAATGGCATTTCTTCTTCCAGCACAACCCCAGTGGAACGAAGTGGGGCAATCTCCATTGGGGGCACGCGGTCTCGAAGGATCTCGTCCACTGGGAGGAGCTGGGCGAGGCGATCGGGCCCGAGGGGGACGTCCTGATGTTCTCGGGCAGCGCCGTCACCGACGCCGCCGGCGTCGCCGGCTTCGGCAGGGGTGCGCATCTTCTATACTACACCGCCGCACCCTGCGGCAAACCTTCCTCCGGCGTCTTCCGCCAGGAACTCGCATGGTCAACGGACGGCCGCGTCTACACGAAATGGAAGGGAAATCCAATTCTGCCCAACTTGACCGGCGGCAAGAGCGACCGCGATCCGTTCGTGTTCTGGCACGAGCCGACCAAGGTCTGGGTGATGGTTCTCTATCTGGAGGTCGACGGGCACGATGCCTTTCGCATCTTCAACTCCACCGATCTGCTGCATTGGTCGCCCACGCAGGATATCGTCGGCGGGAAGATCGGGACGCACGGCTCGCGCTACGAGTGCCCGGGGCTTGTGAAGCTGGTGGATGAATCGGGTGGACCTTCCCGCTGGGTGCTCTGGGGCGCGGGGCCGCTCTACGACGTCGGCGACTTCGACGGCCGCCGCTTCACGCCAATCGCCGAGAACCTGCCGGGTTGGGTGGGTGGCCCCGGCTCGGGATACTACGCCGGCCAGGTGTTCAACAATGCGCCGGATGGTCGCGTTATCAAGGTGGAGTGGTTCCGTATCGAGCTTGGGGCGGATGGATTCAACCAGGCCTTCTCGCTGCCGCAGGAGCTCACGCTGCGCACTACCAAGGCGGGAGCCCGTCTCGTGCGCCGTCCGATCCGCGAGCTTGAGTTGCTGCGCGACGGGCCTGCGGTGCAGCTTGCCGACTTCCGCGGCGAGCTCGCCGAGGCCCATCTCGCCTGTAGGCCAGGCCCCGACGCCGTCGTGACCTTCGACCTGCGCGGCGTCAAGCTCGTCTACGACGCCAAGGCGGGTACGCTTGCCTGCTGCGGACGCACCGCGCCCTGGCCGCTTGCCAACGGTCGGCTCGAGCTGCGCGCGTATCTCGACCGCGTCGGCCTCGAGGTCTTCGCCCAGGATGGCTCCGCCGTCTTTCCCGTGCCGGAGGCGCGGCCCGACCGCGCGCGCACCGATCTTTCCGCATCGACGCAGGGAGAGGTCGTCGATACCGACTTCCGTGCGTATCGCCTGGTGTCCATACACCGCCATTACCTATAATCCTCTTTGCTGTGGTTGCGCCATGAATGCCGCGTCGATAGTCAGCGTGATCGCCGTCTATGGCGTGGTGTTCCTGT
>JAZRXT010000176.1:0-4782 GCA_045600365.1 Kiritimatiellia bacterium
GCGACGAACGACGGGTCGGCCGGAGTCAAGGGCCTGGTGACCGATCCGCTGGACGACGATCTCATCGAGCTGCGCGAGCGCGGGGTGGATTTCGAGCTCTTCGCCTGCGGACCTGATCCGATGCTCAAGGCGGTGGCGCTGCGGGCGACTGGCACGGGCTCGAATGGGTGGATTTCGATGGATCGCCACATGGTTTGCGGCGTGGGCGCGTGCTATGCCTGCATTCAGCGGACGGTGCGCGGCAATTCCCGTTGCTGTGTCGAGGGCCCGGTTTTTGCGGCGAAGGATCTTGTCTGGTCAGTATAGGATTGTTACAGGATTGTCCGATTGAGGAATGCGATGATTGACACAAAAGTTAATTTGGGCGGGCTTGAGCTGACGACGCCGGTGGTGACGGCGAGCGGAACTTTCGGCTACGGGTTCGAGTATGTCGGCGCGGTCGACTATTCCAAGCTTGGCGCGGTGACGGCGAAGGGCATCCGCATGGAGCCCTGGCCGGGCAATGCGATGCCGCGGCATGCCGAAGTGCCGGGCGGGCTTGTCAACGCCATCGGCCTGCAGGGCACCGGGGTCGAGCAATTTCTCGGCGTAACCGTTCCCTGGTATCGGGAAAAAGTAAAAAGTAAAAGTGAAGAAGTGAAGAGTGCGGGCCCGAAGCTGATCGCGAACATCTGGGGCGGTTCGGTCGAGGGCTACGCGGAAGTCGCCGCGCGTCTGGGCGATGCGGTCGACGCGATTGAGATGAACGTCAGCTGTCCGAACGTCAAGGAAGGCGGCCACACCTTCGGGCAGGACCCCAAGGTGCTGGGCGAGGTGGTGACGGCAGTGCGCAAGGCGACGAAACTGCCGCTGATCGTGAAGCTCGCGCCGAACGTGCCGTCGGTCGTCCCCTACGTGAAGGCCTGCGAAGACGCGGGGGCGGACGCGCTCTCGATGATCAACACGATCCCTGCGATGGTGATCGACATCGAACGGCGCCGTCCCGTGCTGGCCAACGGTACGGGCGGGCTGTCTGGCCGTGGAATCCATCCTGCGGCGGTCAAGGTCGTCTACGACGCGCATCGCGCGACGAAACTGCCGATACTCGCAATGGGCGGGGTCTACGAGGCGAAGGACGCGATCGAATTCATGCTTGCGGGGGCGACGGCGGTAGCGGTCGGCACGGCGACGTTCGTGGATCCCGGCGTGGTTGCCAAGGTTTACGACGGTATGGTAGAATATTGCGAACGCCATGGGTTCGGTTCGGTGGCCGAACTGACGGGGGCGCTGGAAACTGGAAAATAAGTGAAGATACTGACTCGATACGTCCTGCGGGAATTCGTCGTTCCGCTCTTTTACTGCCTGACGGGCTTCGTGTCCATCTATGTTCTCTTCGACCTCTTCGGGTCGTTCTCGCGCATGCACAGCGCCGAGCTGCCGGTGTCGCTGGCGATTCGGTATTTCTGCGGGTACCTGGCGCCGTATTTCCATTACATCGTTCCTGCGGCGCTGATGCTGTCGACGCTTTACACGATGTGGATGTTCTGCCGACATTCGGAGATTGTCGCGATGCGCGCGAGCGGCATCTCGTTCCTGACGATCGTCAAGCCGCTGCTCGCGGTTGCGTTCCTCATGAGCTTGGCGGTGGTGTTCGTCAACGAATGCTACGTTCCCCTTAGGGCGCAATGGGCAGCGCAGATGAAGACGGTGCAGTTCGACCTGAAGAAGTTGTCCGGCGCGGACAACGTCGTTTTCCGCAATGCCCGTGACGGGCGCACGTGGAACGTGGATCGGATGCTGGATCAGACCGGTACGCGCCTGGAGCGGGTCAGGGTTGCGGTTGACCGTCCAAACGGAGGTCCCCGCGTCCTCAACGTGACGGCCGATCGCGCGGACTATCTGGACGGCGAATGGTGGTTCACGAATCCGGTCGTCCAGCATTATGACGAGTTGGGGCAGGAGACCAAGACGCCGACGCCGGAGCTTGACCGGCTTGAATTCCGCAGTTTCGAAGAGTTCCGCGAGCGTCCGTGCGATTTTCTCATGCAGAATCGTCCCTGGAAGTTCAATTCGGTCAGGGACCGTATCCGTTACCTGCGTACGCACCGTGACCTTTCGAAGGAGGCCAGAAGCGACTGTGTCTATGACATCTGGGCGCAGATCATGGCGCCGTGGGCCTGCATCATCATCACTCTTTTTGCGATTCCGGCGGGCATCGCGTCAGGGCGGCAGTCGGTGTTCAAGGGCATTCTCGGGGCGCTTGGAATGTACTTTGCGTTCTACGGCCTTGAGATCGGCATGATGATCTGCGCGAAGTGCGGCTGGTGTCCGCCGATCCCGGCGGCGGTGCTGCCATGCGTGGTGTTCCTGACGCTGGGTGTACGTTCGTTCCTCAAGCAGCGTTGATTGTGCTATAATATGAACATGCGTGGACAGGCGCTTCTCGAGTATGTGCTGGCGCTCGCCGGGATGACGGTGATCGTGGCGATACTCTGGGGGCTGGTGCGAACGACGGTCAGGTATGCCGACCGCACCGAGAACCTGGTCTCCGCGGATTGTCCCTAAATGAAAGGTCAAAAGCCAATGATGAAGAAACTGAGAAAAGGTCAGACGATGGTCGAATACATCATCATCATCGCCCTGATCGCGATTTCGCTGATCGCGGTCTTCACCTATCTTTCGCGTGCGATCGGCAAGAAGGCGGCCGGAGCCACCGAGGCCCTTTCGCAGGAAGAGGGCAGCAAGGCGAAGTCTGCCGCCGACTCGATCAGCGAGAGCTCGATCAAGTCGCTCGGCGAATAATTCCATGCGCCTCTCCTTCGCCAGGGATGCGAAGGATGGTCTTTGCGTCCGTTCGGGTCAGGCGATGATCGAGACGGTGATAGCCGTCTTGATCATCACCTCGGTTTTTCTGCTGCTTTTCAAGTTGAGCCACATGCTCACCGGCAAGATCATGCTGGAGCACGCGGCGATGCGCATCGCCCGGGCGCGCACGGTCGGGCTTAACGACTTCATGTGCCTCAAGTCCGCCCGCGTCGCGGTGATTCCCGTCGCCGGTCGGCGGCTGTGGCCGTCGGAGAAGGATGGCGGCGAGTTCAACTGGGCGATGGAGGCGGCGCGGGCCAGGATCTACATGCAGACCGGGTACGAGGGCGTGGCTCGCGGCGTTCTCGAATACGAGGGCTGGAAGACGCTCTTCGCCGATCCCGGGCACGGCGGCGAAGCGCACGTCGGCATGAAGACCGATTGGTTCGACCTGAAGGGCAAGGCGTCCTTGGAGCAGAACTACAACCTTTACATGAACGACGAGGGCAGATGAAGGCACGGCGGGGACAGGTTGCGATCTATCTGGTGCTCGTTCTGGTGGCGCTGACGTTCCTTATGCTCATGAACGTCGGCGCGTATCTCGCCGTCACCGCCAAGAACCGGGCGATGAACGCCGGCGATTCCGCCGCGCTTGCCGCCGCATCCTGCCAGGGCCGGCTCCTGCGCGAGATCGGCGAGCTGAACCTCGAGCACCTGAAGCTGCTGGGCAACGAGACCCCGGCTGCCGTCGACGCGAAACGGCGCATCGACGAGATCGCCGTGACGCAGAGCCGGCTCGCGTTTCTCGGCCCGCTCGAGGGCATCCGGCTCGCGAACGAGGCGGCGAAGCGCGTTGGCGCCAAGTCGTGCAGCGGCATGTACGACATTTTGAAGAACCACGTCAACGACGTGCGCACGGTCTACGCGCAGGCGCCGGAGCTGTATCCCGAGCCGTGGCGGGACGCCTGGGAGGAGTATGCGACGCTCCTGGAGCTGGCGATTTCGGACGGCGTGGTGGCCGGGCCCGACAACATCGACTTCCGCAACGCCCGGGGCGGGCACATGCTGCTGAACGGAAGCTTCTATTCCGCGGTGAACGGCCGCGCCTGGTGCTGGTTTGGCTTTAACGCCGCGTCGCTGCTCGAGACCTATACCAGCTACCGCGACTGGAGTCCGCTGCCAGATCCCGACGAGGAGACGGCGCTCAGGCAGTGCGCCAACTGCGAGGTCTTTTCGCTGCATCTCGTATCCAAGGTCGGCAGCGCCAGCGATCTGCTGGGCAAGGAGCTCATCGCCCGGCTGACCGGCTGGACCGAGGAGGAGATGGAGCGGATGCCGGGCTTGGAGGACCGCGCCCAGGTGTGGTATTTCTTCGATGACGCCGAGTGGCGCCGGTGGTGGGAGATCGACCCCGACGGCGAATGGCAGTTCCCGGCCGTCGGCAAGGTCAAGAGTGAGTACGACGTGCGCGGCTGCGCCGCCATCTGCCGGGTCTACGAGAACATTCCGCAGCTCGTCTCCGGTTCCGGCGAGCGGGAGATCGAATGGTCCGCCGCCGCCAAGCCCTTTGCCACGGTCACCGACGCGAAGGGGTCGATTGCGCCGATCACGTCCTGCCGCGGCTTCGTCGTGCCGGCGGACTGGGACGTGCGGCTGGTGCCGGTGGACACGGTCGGCGGCAAGGACCTGAGCACCGCCGACTACGGC
This sequence comes from Kiritimatiellia bacterium, assembly GCA_045600365.1. Classification (GTDB taxonomy): domain Bacteria; phylum Verrucomicrobiota; class Kiritimatiellia; order RFP12; family UBA1067; genus RUG572. Next base: position 4,492 of record JAZRXT010000176.1, read on the forward strand.
TGGATGAAGCACGTCATGGAGCATCTGCCCGGCTATCTCGAGCGGGGGCCTGTCTCGGGCTCCGGCTGCACCTATTGCGAGACGCTCGTGGCGTGGGAGCGCGAGTCGCTCCGGCGGGAGGGCCGCGAGTGGCTCAAGACCAAGTCCGACAGCTGCATCCGCTCGTCGCCGGGCGGCACCGTGAGAAGGGGAGGCACGCCGCATGGCCACTGAGCGGCATCGCAGCGGCCAGGCGCTGATGGAGCTCGCCGTCGGGATGTTGGCACTCGCGCTGGTGGTGAGCGCACTGTG
>JAZRXT010000177.1:0-8499 GCA_045600365.1 Kiritimatiellia bacterium
GGTTGAAGAGCGTGTGGATCGCGGCCATCGGCGCGGCGACGTTCGGATAGGTCGTGATGCCGTCCGCCGTGACCGCATCCGCGTAATGGGGGAAGAAGGATGTCGCGACCGGCAGGATCGCGGGGACGAAGAAGGGGATGATCACGACCGTCCCGACGACGTTGAAGAGCGTGTGCGCAAGGGCGGTCTGACGCGCCTCGGCGGATCCGTTGAAGGCGGCGAGCCAGGCGGTGACGGTCGTGCCGATGTTCATGCCGAAGACGGTCGCGGCGGCGGCCTCGAAACTCAGGAACCCCTGTTGCGCGAGGGTCATGGCAATGGCCGTCGTCGCGGCGGACGACTGCACGACGGCGGTGAAGACGAGCGAGACGAGGACGCATTTCGTCATTCCCCAGACGGAGGTCGCGTCAAGCGACTTGAACATCTCCACGACGGCCGGGAGGGCGCGTACCGGTTCCATGCCCTCCTTCATCCAGTAGAGGCCCATGAAGATGAACCCAAGACCCATCAGCGCAAGACCGAGATCGTGGAGTCGTTCGCGGTGCTGGAAGAAGTAGAATACCGCGCCGATCATGACGACGAAGAGGCCGAGTATCTTCACATCAGGGGCGAAGGCGATCAACCAGGCCGTCGTCGTGGTACCTATGTTCGAGCCGATGATCACATTGATCGCCTGCGTTAGGTTCAGAAGTCCCGAAGAGACGAATCCGACGGCCATGACCGTGATGATCGACGAGGACTGCACGATCATCGTCGAGATGAGTCCAGTCCCGACCCCGGCGAGACGGTGCGTCGTCGCGAGCGACATGAACTTTCGCAGCCCCGAGCCGCTCACCGCCTGCAGACCTTCGGACAGGTGCTTCATGCCCAGCAGGAACGTGCCGAGTCCACCTCCGACCATGACCAAAATAGACAATGTTTCGTTCATGGGGCAAGATTATACCATTCCAGTGTCAGGATTCTGTCAGGATAAGAATATTTTTTCCTGACAGAATCCTAACATAAATATGGGATAATACTCGCTCATGGAAAAGATAGCGGTCATAGAAGACGACCCCGGAATTCGTACGGTGATACGTCTCGCGCTCAAAGGCGCGGGGATTGGAACGGTTTGCGAAGCCGATCGTGGGGACGACGGCCTCGATCTCGTAGTGCGTGAACGGCCATCGCTGGTCCTCCTCGACCTGATGTTGCCTGGGAAGGACGGCTTGGACGTCTGCCGCGAAATCCGCCAGACGCCGTCGGTCGCGACTACGCCCATCGTCATACTGACTGCAAAATCCACTGAGGAGGATGTCGTTCGGGGCTTGGAACTTGGCGCGGACGACTACATCACCAAGCCGTTCTCCAGACAGGTGTTGATCGCCAGGATCAAGGCTGCGCTGCGCCGTCCCGCCCTGCGGCAGGAGCTGGTCTGCACACTCGGTTCACTCCGGCTGGACAAGGGTTCCCGCGCGGTTTCCGTGGACGGCAAGGAACTGTCTTTGACGCGCAGCGAGTTCGAGCTGCTGGACAGTCTCGTCAGCCAGCCCGGCCGCGTCCTCACGAGGCCGCAGATCATCGCCCGCATTCAGAACGAAGAGCGGGACGTCACCAATCGTGTGGTTGACACGCTGATGGTCGGGCTCCGCCGCAAGCTCGGCGTCTGGGCCGCGCACATCGACACGATCCGAGGGATCGGCTATCGCCTGACGCCATGAGACGCTCGCTGACAGTCTATCTCCCGCCCGTTCTGGCACTGGTCGGACTTTCCGCCTGCTGCCTTCTCCTTTGGCGGCAGACCGCCCGCTTCCGGGAAAGCGTCGAGAAGATTGCCGAAAACGTGCGCGTTTCGCTCATCGACTTGAGCGGGAAGGTGGTCTATGATTCGACGGGACAGGATCTGCCGAGCCATGCCGCTCGCGCCGAGTTCGAGACCGTCAAATCCGACGGACGCGCCCGCAGCGTGGTGCGCGAGTCCGAGACGCTGCACATCGCGATGTTCTATCATGCGCGGCGCGTTGGCAACTACGTCTTGCGCATTGCCGTGCCTTACCAGTCCGTCACCGATGCGAAGGCCTACGCCGTTCGAGGTCTTTTGGCCGCCATCGGCATTGGTGCGCTCGTGGTCCTCGTCCTCATCTTTTTCATGCGTCGGTATGAGGAGCGGCTCTCTCGTCTTGCGCTTGAGCGCGATCTTCAGGACAAGTTGCTCTCGGAAATGCGGAAACTCGAGGTGTTCCGGCGAGACTTCATCTCGAATGTCACCCATGAGATCAAGACTCCCGTGACGGGCATTCTCGGCGCGGTCGATGTCCTTGCGGACGGAGGTCATGGGCTTGACGAGCGCGACCATCAGGAACTTCTGAAGGTTCTCAGGGATCAGTCCGTGCGGCTCAACGCGCTGGTCGAGGACATCCTTCAGTTGGCGCGGCTTGAAAAGGCGGAGGCTACGCGCACGGCCGAGTTTGCGATCTGCAATGTCGGTGACATTGTCGAGACCGCTGTCAATCTCGTGAGACCGTTGGCGGAGCGTTCGGGGGTTGCGATCAGTGTGGAGAGGTTGCAGATTCTGGACCGTTCGTGCGATCCGCGCCTCATCGAGTCGGCAGTCTTGAATCTCGTCCAGAACGCAATCCGTCACAGCGGAACGAAAAACGTCGAGGTCATTCTCGGGAGCTGTTCCGATGGAAGGGCGGAGATTCTCGTCGTTGATCATGGCGTCGGCATACCGACCGATTGCCAGTCGAGGATATTCGAGCGGTTCTATCGCGTTGACAAGGATCGAAGCCGTGCGCTTGGCGGGACGGGCCTTGGCCTTGCCATAGTCAAGCACATCGCCCAGCTTCACGGCGGCGAGGTGTCCGTCGTGTCGAAACGAGGCGAAGGTTCGACCTTTAAGCTGACGTTCTAGAGATCTTTTATTTTCTTCAGAGACCCGCTGGCCAACGACGCGGTATCAAGGCGTCGAGGACCTCGAGCGCGAGGACCTCGTGTGGCGGTGCGCCGATCTCGGCATCATCCTAGCGGTCATCACGGGCTCTTTCCCCGTATTTTCCATTTGCCTTGATGGTTTGGTTTTGGTATAATTGCGGCATGAAAAAGATCATTGTTGCCGTATTTTCCGTTGTTGCACTTTCTTCCATCTCGTCTGTTGCCGGGTCGCTGCACGAGGTAGTGAAGTTCTCCGCTGCAGAGGCCGTATGGCCGGCTGGACTCGAAAACGAAATGAACGAGTTCATTGGATTCTCCGCCGCCTTTGATCAGAAGGCGGGGGCGAAGCCCGTGCTGAAGATGGTGGGATGGGCATCCTACCGCATTACGCTCAATGGCAAGTTTGTCGGCTTTGGTCCGGCTCGCGGACCAGAGGCGTTCTTCCGTGCCGACGAATGGGATCTCGCCGCGGCGGTGCGTGCGGGGCGCAACGAGCTGCTGGTGGAGGTGGCTGGATACAACGTGCCAAGCTACTATCTGATGGACCAGCGCCCGTTCCTGAAGGCCGAGGTGGTCGAGGACGGCCGAGTGCTGGCGAAGACGGCGGTGGAAGGCGGCGACTTCGTGGCACGCCGCCTGCCGAGGGTGAAGAAGACGCCACGCTATACGTTCCAGCGTACGTTCTCGGAATACTATCGTCTGCCCGGTGCCGCCACGCCTGCGCTGCCGCTTGCCAAGGCGACGGAGCCGGTGCTGATTCCGCGTCTCGTGCCGTATCCTGACTTCGAGGTGGCTACTCCTAAGCCGGTTTCCTTCGCCGCTGTGAAGGTGGATTCCTCGGTTAAGACGCATGCCGACCGCTCGCTCATCTATCCGGGGAAGAAGGGGCACGAGTGGTTCAAGGGGTATCGTCTCGAGGAGCTTGAGCTCAACACCGCCTATCTCGCGCAGCAGCTTGTCTATTCCGACCGCCGCGAGGCCACTGCGGAGGAGAAGCAGTCGCCGTCGTTCGGGGTCGCTACGGGCCGTTCGATTGTGTTCGACGTGGGGGTGAACGACACTGGTTTCGCCGGCGCCAGGGTGAAGGTCGAGAAACCTGGCCGTCTCTATCTCTCCTTCGATGAGGTGCTTTCGCCTGGCGGCAAGGTGTCCGGCATCGATCGCTATCGTGACTGCAACAACATCGTGGTATGGGACTTCGAGGCACCGGGCGAATACGACATCGCGACCTTCGAGCCCTATACCATGCGCTATTTCGACATTGGTGTGCTTTCGGGCGAGATGTCGATTGCTGGTGTGCGCTTCCGCTCCTACAAGAATCCGACGGCCAAGCGGGCCTCCTTCCGCTGTTCGGATCCAGTGCTGGAGGCCATCTTCGCCGCCGCCTCGGAGACCTTCCGCCAGAATGCCGCCGATGTGTTCACGGATTGTCCGAGCCGCGAACGGGCGGGTTGGAACTGCGATGCGTTCTTCACCGCGCCAGTGTCGACGCTGCTCACCGGCAATACCGACCTCGAGCGTGTCTTCGAGGAGAATATCGCCCTGGCGGCGAAGTTTGATGGCCTTCCCGACGGCATGATTCCGATGTGCTATCCGGCCAATCACCGCGACAACGTCTTCATCCCCAACTGGGCGATGTGGTTTGTGCTTGAAACCGAGGAGTACCTCCAGCGTTCAGGCGATCGGGCTACGATCGAGCGTCTGCGCATTCGCCTTTCGAAGCTGGTCGAGTACCTTCAGGGGTTCCGCAATTCGGATGGTCTGCTGGAGAAGCTTCCGAGCTGGGTGTTCGTCGAGTGGAGCCGCTGCAACAAGTTGGTGCAGGATGTCAACTATCCATCCAACATGACCTGGGCCGACGTGCTGGAGGCGATGGACCGTCTGTATGGGCGGCCAGATCTCGCCGCCGAGGCGAAGCGCGTTCGCGCGGCGGTGCTGAAGCAGTCCTGGAACGGCAAGTGGTTCTGCGACAATGCGGTGCGCCAGCAGGACGGCACGCTGAAGCTGTCTGGTGAGTGCACCGAAACATGCCAGTACTACGCCTTCCTGCATCGCGTGGCCACGCCGAAGTCGCATCCCGCGCTCTGGCGCACCATGCTTGAGGAGTTTGGTCCGTTCCGATTTGATCCCAACGACCGGAGCAAGCTGCTTCGCCACCAGAAGATCTGGCCGTCCAATGCCTTCATTGGCAACTATCTGCGGCTCAAGCTGCTCGAGCGCGAGCGGTTGGGTGAACGTATTCTCGCCGAGACCAAGGGATATTTCAAGTACATGGTGGACCGCACCGGAACGCTTTGGGAGAACGACACCACCTGCGCGAGCTGCAACCACGGCTTTGCCTCGTATCCTGCGGTGCTGCTGGTGCGCTGCGTGCTGGGGGCCGATGTCGATCTGCGGAAGAAGACCGTCACTCTGCGCAGTACCGATGCCAAGGTCGATTTCTGCGAGGTGACGCTTCCTGTCGGTTCCGACACGCTCAGGATCACCCGCACGCTCAAGAATGGCAGAATCGAGTTCAGCACCGATCTTCCCGCTGGCTGGCGCGAGGAGCGCGACTAAATTTAGAAGGAGAGAGTTATGTCCAGACTGTTTGCAGCAGCGATGTTGGCGTCCGCGGCGCTCGCCGCCGCGCCGGCACCCGACTACGCGAAGCGCGATATCTTCACCGATGGCGAGTTCTTCGTCGGGTGCAATTACTGGTGCCGCAATGCCGGCATGTACATGTGGTCGCAGTGGGACCAGGCGACGCTGGAGAAGGAGATCGGCGAGCTCGCGAAGAACGGCGTCAAGGTGATGCGCGTCTTTCCGATGTGGCAGGACTTCCAGCCCCTCACGGGTGACTGCTTCGCCGGCGGTGCCTATCGCAGCTACCGTTTCCGCGACAATCTGGATCTGCCCAATTCGGCTGGGGTGGACGATGTGATGATCGAGCGCTTCCGCTTCATGTGCGACGTCTGCGCTAAGCACGACATCAAGCTCATCGTGGGCATTGTCACCGGCTGGATGAGCGGGCGGCAGTTCGTGCCCTATGTCTTCGAGGAGAAGAACGTTCTCTCCGATCCCGCGGCGATCATGTGGGAGACCCGCTTTGTCAAGTACTTTGTGGAGAAGTTGAAGGACCATCCTGCCATTGCCGCCTGGGACTACGGCAACGAATGCAACTGCATGGGGGCCAATGCGTGTGGGCAGGCCGCGTTCTACAACTGGATGGACCATATCGGCATGGCCATCCGCTCGAAGGACTCTTCGCGTCCAGTGGTCTCTGGCATGCACAGTCTGCAGACGGGCGAGACGGAGGCGGTGAACGTGCGCCTCAACGGCGAGATATCCGACATTCTCTGCACCCATCCGTACGCCCTCTACGTACCCGGTTGCGGCAAAGAGGCTTTCAACACCATGCGCACCGAACTGCACCCTACGGCGGAGTCGCTGCTCTATCGTGATCTTGGCGGCAAGCCTTGCTTCATCGAGGAGATTGGCAATCTCGGCACCGAGTACGCGAGCGACGAACGCAGTGCCGCCGGGATCCGCGCCACGATGTTCAGTGCCTGGGCCAATGACCTGAAGGGACTGCTCTGGTGGTGCAATTCCGACCAGGAGGGGCTTGACTTCCCGCCCTACAACCTGACCGCCTGCGAAAGGGAATTGGGCCTGTTGCGCCAGGACTGGTCGCCGAAGCCGGTCATGCTGGAGATGAAACGGTTCGAGGAATTCCGCAAATCACTGCCTTTCCGCAAGCTGCCGCCGCGCCATGTGGACTGCTGCATCGTGGTGCCCGAGAAGGTCAACGGCTGGATTCCCGGGTTTGGCTGCTATCTGTTGGCGAAGCAGGCGGGGTTCGATCCGGTCTTCGCCGGTGCGGAGAATTCGGAGCTGCCGGACTGCCCGTTCTACATAGTCGCCTCGGTTGACCGCGACAGCGGTTATTCGTTCCGTGCTCAGAGAAAGTGGCGTGCAAAGGCGGAGGCTGGTGCCACGGTGATGGTGGTGCTTGGGGGCTCGTCGCGCTTCACGCATTTCCGCGAATGGACGGGTCTGAAGGTTGACTACGGATGCCGTAGCGCGATTGAACGCAAGTTCGTCTTCGCTGGCGAAGCGATGAGTGTGCGCGACGACTTCACCACCAGGCTTCTCCCCGATGGGGCGACGGTGCTCGCGGCGGCGGCGGATGGCGAACCCGTGCTGGCGGAGTTCAAGTGTGGCAAGGGGCGCATCGTGGTGGCGAATGGATCGTTCGACCGCAATGCGATTGAGCGGGCCGACTGCTTTACCGGGAAGAACCCGGTTGGCTACTGGCGTCTCTTTGCCAAGGCGCGCGAACTTGCCGGGGTGAAGGGGGTTGTCGAGAAGGTGGAATGCCCGTGGGTGGGTGTGACCGAGCATCCTGTGGTTGGCGGCTCCACAATCGTGGTGGCGATAAACTTCGAACCGAGGGACATCAAATGTCCGATCAAGTTGGCGGGCAGGGTTGGACGAGTCTGGCGCGGTGACGTGAAGTCGGACTCCATCAACCTACCGCCGAATGATGCCGCCGTGTTCGAGGTTCTGCGATAAGTCCAGGGTTGGGGACTCTGAAACTATGAAGTTTTTAACCTTGATGAGTCTGGTGCTCTTTACGGGCTGCCAGATTGTGCAGCCAGAATTCGAGAAACTGGGCGAGATGGCGTCGGCTCCATTCCGCAGTGTGAAGATCATGAGCTGGAATCTCCATGCCGGGAAGGGCCTGGATGGTGTGCGTGACATGCGACGGGCGGCGGCGGTGATAAAGGAGGCATCGCCCGATGTGGCGGCGCTTCAGGAGATCGATCGCAAGACAGGGCGCAGTGGTGGAGTGGATCAGCTGGCGGAACTTGAACAAGGTACGGGGATGCATGCCACCTGGTGTCGCACCATCGACTTTGATGGTGGAGAATACGGCATTGCAATTCTTTCCCGGGACGAGCCAATCTCCGTCAGACGCATGGAGCTGCCGGGAGCCGCGGAGCGGAGAATGCTGCTGATTGCGGACTTTCCGCGTTACACGGTTGGCTGCACGCATCTCTCGCTGGACGCAGCGGAGCGCCTTGCCTCAGTGGCTATCATCCGTTCGCAGCTTGATCCAGCAAAGCCGTTCTTCCTTGCGGGGGACTGGAATGAAAGGCCGGAGGAGCCGGCGGTAAAGGAGTTGCGCAAGCCGTTCGCGCTGGTAAGTGGGCGGGAGTCAACCTTTCCTGCGGCCTCGCCGAACCGCTGCATTGACTATGTTGCCATCTCGCGGCGGCACTATGCTCGCTTTGAGCATACCGAGCACAAGGTACTGGCCGAGAAAGTGATTTCAGATCATCGTCCCGTACTAGTGAAGCTGCGGTAGAGATCGAACTTATTGTTTTCATCCCCAAGGGGATGTAAGGCACATATTCCACGTGGCTTCTATTTTCAATTTGCAAGAGGAATCCGCGATATTCCGCCATTATAATTTTTTCTCATTTTTCTGCTTGCGCGTCCTGCCGTTTTTTGCTATACTATTGTCTCGTTCGCCGCCCCTCTGGGCCGCGGCGGGCGGATCGATCTTTGAAAGCGCATGGTGCTTTAAGAGCGCGGACCGGA
>JAZRXT010000178.1:0-2875 GCA_045600365.1 Kiritimatiellia bacterium
CTTCCTTTCCATCTGGCCCTACATCTCGGCGCAGATCGTCATCCAGCTGCTCAGCTCGGTCATCCCCTCGCTGGAGAAGCTGAAGAAGGAAGGTGAGTCTGGCCGCCAGCAGCTCGCGCAGATCACGCGCTATCTCACGATCGTCCTCTGCGTTGTTCAGTCCTGGGGCATCGCGACCGCGCTCATGCATCCGTCCGCGCTCTCGCCCGCCTTCGCCGGCGTGCAGCTCGTGGCCAATCCCGGCTTCGGCTTCCAGATAATGACCGTGATCGGCATGACTTCCGCCGCGCTCTTCGTGATGTGGATTGCCGACCAGATCACCACCTTCGGCATCGGCAACGGCGGTTCGCTGATCATCATGATCAACATCACCTCGCGCCTCCCGCAGGCAATCTTCAGCGCCTGGGAGCGCTACTTCGGCTATAACGGCGTGGCGGCCACCAAGTCGCCGGTCGAGCTCGCGCTGCTGCTCCTGTTCGGCTTTGCGGTGGTGATGGGCACGGTGATGCTCACCCAGGGCGTGCGCCGCGTCGCGATTCACGCCACGCGCCGTTCGATTGCCGGCGGCAACAACTACGGCATGCAGCAGACGTATATGCCGCTGCGCGTCAACTACACCGGCGTCATGCCGATCATCTTCGCCCAGCCGCTGCTGCAGATCCCCGCGATGCTGCTGATGAAGATCCCCACCGACCGCACCGGTTTCCTCGGCGCCCTGCGCTCGTTCGGCGTCCAGCTCGGCGACATGGCAAGCCCCACGCACCTGATCATCTACGCGGTGGTGATCATGTTCTTCGCCTTCTTCTGGGTGGCCACGCAGTTCAATGCCGTGGACATTGCCGAGAATCTCAAGAAGGACGGCTCCTACGTCCCCGGCATCCGTCCCGGGCGTGCCACCGCCGAATATCTTGACGCGGTGATGACGCGCATCACCCTGATCGGCGGCACCGGTCTGCTCGTCATCGCCCTGCTGCCGCAGGTGCTGAATGGCGCAATGAGCGTGCCGTGGGCGATCGCCTCCTTCTTCGGCGGCACTTCGCTGCTGATCATCGTGGGTGTGGCGCTCGATACGCTGCGCATCATGGAGTCGCACCTCCTCGTGCGCAAGTACGATGGATTCCTCCGGCACGGGTCGCTCCGCGGCCGCGGGGGCATGTAATTTGGAATTCGGCTGACGAAGTCGGATTCACGCAGCCGGGGAGGTTCCCGGCCGCGCAGACAGGACAAACCCCCGTCAGTGGGGAACAAAGCCAAGCTAAAGGAAAAAGAAGATGCAGAAAAGCACTCGTCCAGCGAACCCCGGCAACAGCCGCAAGTGGTTTCTTGTGGACGCCAATGACAAGCCGCTCGGCCGCCTTGCGGTCGTGATCGCCAACAAGCTCCGCGCCAAGGACACGCCCGCCTTCGACCCGTCGGTCGACGCCGGCGCCTTCGTCGTGGTCACCAACGCCGCCAAGGTCAAGCTCACCGGCAAGAAGGAAGAGCTCAAGGACTATCAGCGCTACTCCGGGTGGCGCGACGGTCTCAAGCACTTCACCGCCGCCGAGATGCGCGCCAGCCATCCTGCCCGCATGATCAAGGAAGCCGTGTGGGGCATGCTGCCCAAGAATACCATCGCGCGCAAGATGATGACGCGCCTGAAAGTATTCGCCGCCGAGGCGGACAAGGGTATGCTCGCGGCTCAGAAGCCCGAAGTGATCACGCTTTAAGGAGGTTTTCCACAATGGCCAACGTTAAAGTCATTTCGGCCGGTACCGGCCGTCGCAAGACCGCTTGCGCCCGCGTGACGCTCGTCCCCGGCTCTGGCAAGTGGATGGTTAACAAGAAGCCCCTCGAGGAGTACATCACCTCGGAGGCGCTGCGCGACTACCTCAAGCAGCCCGTCGCGATCTGCGGCTACGACCTGTCCAAGGTCGACGTGGTCGTCTTCGCCAAGGGCGGTGGCATCTCCGGCCAGGCCGGCGCCATCCGCCATGGTCTTGCCCGTGCGCTCGACGCCACCGAGAAGGGCATGAACCCCGAGGAGAAGGTGCTTCGTCCTGCTCTCAAGAAGGCTGGTTGCCTCACCCGCGACAGCCGCATGAAGGAGCGCAAGAAACCCGGTCAGCCGGGCGCCCGCAAGCGTTTCCAGTTCTCGAAGCGCTAATCGGAAATTCGCGGTCCGAATGTCGGGCCGCCGCATGACGACGGGCCGCCGCGGAGGGATGTCCTTCCACGTGCGGCCTGTTTTTTATCAGGGGAATTTATGGCATTTGGTTTTCTAAAGAAATTGGTGTCCGTCTTCTCGGGGCGTAAAGGTGCCGGAAAAGACGGTGGCGCGCGCGGTGGCGCGCCGAAGAGTGGAAACGGCCGTGGCAAGCATGGCCGCCGTGGCCGGCATGGTTCTGGCGCCGAGGCCAACGGACACGGCGAGCGCCGCGAGCAGCCGCAGCGCCAGGCCCGCGCAGACGCCCAGCGCAAGGCCGGTGACCGTCCGCCCCGTGCTGGCGATGCCCAGCGCAAGGCCGGCGACCGCCAGCAGCGCAGGCAGCCGCAGGAGCAGCGCGGCGAGCATCGGCGCGAAGAACGCCAGCGCCGTGGTCGGCAGGGACGCGACCGCAGCCCCGCCATCGTCAATACCGCTGCCGGCGAGATGCGTCCGGGCGGCGTGGTGTCGCCGGAGGAGATGGAGGCGCGCAAGGCCGCGCATGCGGCATGGGATCCGGCGTCGTTCCAGGTCGAGCCCGTTGAGGGCAAGGTGCGTTTCCAGGATTTCGATCTGCCCTCCGAGGTGATGCACGGCATAGCCGATCTCGGTTTCCAGTACTGCACCGACATCCAGGCACTCTCGCTCCAGAACGCGCTTGACGGCAAGAACATCGCCGGCAAGGCGCAG
>JAZRXT010000179.1:0-4655 GCA_045600365.1 Kiritimatiellia bacterium
TACGTGCAGCTGGTGGCGCAGACCGCAACGATGGCTGACGCGCTCAAGCGCCGACGCACCGTCGGCGAGATCGAGACCAGGGTATTCCCGCTCAGGCACGCCTGGGCTGATTCCGTTTCCATCAGCGCCTCCAGTCCTGAGGGATCGCCATCGATGCGCGGAGTGGCGCAGATACTCGAGGAGATCGTCAACGGCGAGCTCGGCATGTCTTCGAATCTGCGGGACACGTCCATAACCAACGCACCGCCCGATGCGGTGAAGAATGAGGAGGGAGGTCGCTTCCGCCCGGTCATCCGCGCCGAGAACCGCCTTAACGCCGTCATCGTCCGCGATCTGGTTTCACGCATGCCGATGTACGAGAAGCTCATCCGCGAGCTCGACGTTCCACAGCCGCTGGTGGAGATCGGCATCACCGTCGTGGAGCTGTCGAAGAAGGACGCGCTCGACTGGGGGCTGGCGCTGCGAGCGGGAGGGGCGCACAGTCACCGCGTGAACGGTGCGGCCGGGCAGAACGTCGACAGTCTGATGGATCCGAATGGGCTGACGGGCAAGGGGCTTTCCGGGGCGCTGACCTTCATGGGGAGCGACTGGGACCTCCAGGCGTCGCTCACCGCGCTCAAGACGAAGGGCAAGGCCCGCAACATCTCGCGCACATCGCTTCTGACGATGAACAACATGGCGGCTGAGATGACGGATACGCAGAGCTATCATGCGAAGGTGATCGGAGAGCGCACCGCCTCGCTCGAGAGCGTCTCCGCGGGGACCCAGCTGCGCATCAAGCCGCACATCGTCCCCTCCTCCGGCCGCGCTGACGAGAAGGACCAGATATGGCTGACGGTGGACCTTGACGATGGTGGCTTCGAGACCGTGAACGTCGAGGATATGCCGATGACGCGCAGCAGCAAGGTCGAGACCCAGGCAGGAGTCTTCGAGGGGGAGAGCCTGATGCTCGCCGGTTATCTGCGCGACGTGCGCGAGAAGGCGGGCTGGGGCATTCCCTATCTGCGCGACATCCCGTGGATCGGCTGGCTCTTCGGCGGATACTCCGACAACAACTCCACTATCCAGCGCATATTCATCTTCACCCCGCACGTGGTGCTGATGGACATGGACGAGATATACCGCCGTCAGGCCACGCGCAATCGCGACATCACCACTGCGGAGCGTGTCGAGAACGACGCCGATGATTCAGATGACGAGCGCGAGATCCGCGAGCAGGAGAACGAGGCGGTGCGTGAACGGCGCCGTGAGCAGTCCGAGGCGCGTCTCGAACGCCGCAAGGCGGAAATTGGCCGCGACCGCGAACTGCGCAAGATCGACCGCGAGCTTGAGCGCCGTCAGCTCGAGGAGGACCGCAAGGAGTGGAAGCAGTCGCTTGAGGAGGCCAAGGCGTTGCTGCGCGATGCCGAGGACAGGTAGCAGCCGAATGGACGACGTGTTCATAGAGCATGGAACGGCGAAGGTGCCGGCGGGGGAGTGGCTTGCGGGCCGCGACCAGCCGTCGGCGTTTCTCGGTACGTCGAGTTTGCGTGGTCTGAAGGGATTCATCGTGCCCGATCGGGCCGCCACCTGCGTCGTTACCACGTCGTCCGACGCCTGGTTCGCGGCGGCGGATCGTCCGTTCGTCGTGCGCTTCGACGCCCTGCCCGATGAGCCGCTCAACCTTGTCTCGGGGAAGTTGCTGGTGGCGCCGCTGGCGGCGCGCACCTCCGCGAAGAGCGTGAAGCTTGTGCCTTTCAGTTTTAATCGCGCCTTGCCGGTGACCTGCTTCAAGGGCGGCGAGAACGTGCCCGGATGGGCGGTGGCGGCGACGCGGGGACGTGTCACGCGCATTGCGCTCGAGGATGGCGGAACGCTCACGGTGCGCCCGGAGGCGGTAGTTGCGTGGGCGGGAAGGGATCCGACGGGGTTCTGCCCGAAGCTGACCTTTCTGGACATCCTGCTGCCGCGCGGGCCGAAGAACCTCGCCTTCACCTTCCACGGTCCGGCGGTGGTGTGGTTCGAGGGGTCGTTCCCCAATGTCGGCAAAACGAGGTCGGGATTTCCCCGTTCCAGGACCTAGATTCTCACTTCGCCATGTTTGATGCAACCCAGATAATGCGCCAGGCGCTTCAAGCGGGACGTTACGACGCCCTGAACGGGGAGGCGTTCACCGCGACGCAGACGAACAAGGCGGCGGTGGAGAGCGGCCAGGCGATGGGTTTCACCCTCAACGTGGTGGAGGATCCGATGGCCGATCTCATGGACTCGATGGAGGAGCTTTCCTTTCAGTTCGAGGAGAAGGAGATGAAGACCGCCGGCGAACGCAAGCTGGGCGAGCTCAGGGGGCCGAAGAGCGCATACGTCACCGCCGTGCAGGAGTGGATGAAGACGCTCCCCGACATGCCTGGCGGCGAATTCATGGAGCGTATGCTCCGGCAGCTGAGGATGGCGATGCAGTCTGGCCGCGCACCGGATGCGCAGGGTCTGCTGAGGATGCTTGGCGAGGGTTCGGGAGACCCCTCGCACCAGTTTGCGATGCTCGACATCCTCGAACAGGCGCTCAATCCTGGCGAGGACGAACTGGCGAAGCTGCTGGCCGGAACCAAGCGGGAGCTCGACCAGGCGAAGGGCCCCGAGATCCGTGCCGGCATCAACCTGGCGGAGCAGGTCAATGCGCGGGCCTCGACGCCGGACGAGATGCAGGGGCTGCGCGATCTCTACCGTGGCGAGGTGCTTGGATTCAAGAATCCGCAGGACTGCTTCCGTTCGCTGCTGGCCACTAGGGGGGCCGGGCGGCTCGAGGAATCGCTTGACTTCCTGATCAAGGGTTGCGGCATCGATCTCAACAGCCCGTCGCCGTCGCAGAGTCCGGAGGAGCTGCGGCGGATACTCGGCGATCTCCAGTGCGTCAACGTGCTGCGCACCGTGCTCGAGCGGTGCAGTGCGCTTGCGGGCAAGATGTCCTCGCAGTTCGGCGAGACGTGTCTTCTGAACGGCGAGAAGATGACTGGGCGCATCATGGACTTCACCTCGATGCCATTTGTCAACTCGGGGAACATCGCGGCTTTCGTATCGTCCTGCGGTGTTTCCCAGCTGCTGGCGCAGCTGTATTTCTGCACCGAGCTGCTGAACGTGTTTCGCAGTCTTTCGCCGCGCCTGTTCGCGGAGGATTCCGATCGCTTCAAGCTCATCGATGCGGGTCAGGAGCATCTGGACGGACTGGTCTCGCTCCAGGAGGAGGCGGAGGAGCGCGAGCGCAACGGAGAGGAGGACAAGGCATGACTCCCGAATGGCTTAACGATGCGGTCCGCGCCTTCGGGCGGCAGATGGGACTGACCACGTTCGCGCTCAACGAACGCGGAGTCGCCGCCCTGCGTTTCGAGAACGGCACCACGCTGCGCTTCGAATACGCGAACGAGTCGCTTACCGTGGCCGCCTCCCTGGCGCTGCCTGGCGGAGAGGCGGCGATCTCCAGACTCTTCACGGCGGTCCATCCCGACGCTGGGGCGCCGATGCATCTGCGTGCGGTGTACCTGGCGAAGAGCGGCGAGGGCGTCTATGCCGTGCGGCTTGCCGAGCGCGAGGTCAACGTGACCGCGATCGAGGGGGCGTTCCGCGTTGTCTGGGGCGCGATGGAGAATCTGAGGAGGTCGGTGTCATGAGCGCGATGAACGTCAACCGCACCACCTACGGGGTGAGCTTCAACACCGGCATCTCGATGGCCGAGTACAACGAGGCGCCGGCGGGTCAGACCCGTGGCCAGACCCAGCGGTCCATTCTGCCGGGGTCCACCACGGTGTCCGAGGCGCTGGCCAACGTGTTCCCGAAGGACCCGACGGCGTCGGGCCAGATAATGGGAATGCTGGCGGCCGCTGGCAATTCGGTGCTGCTTCGTTCGTCTTCGGGCTTCCACGCCGCCGCCCGCAAGGCAATCCGCAATCTCAAGTCCAAGGGCGGGAAGGCATCGGCGAGGGCCGCTGCCGAGCTTGAGTCGCTGCTCGACGACACCGAGCTGCTCGACCTCTACCGCGCGTCCCTGCTGGAAACCTAAACTCTCAACAGCCAACTGACATGATCGAAAAACTGCTAAATGTGTTCACCAAGTGGGGCGACCTCGTGCTCGCCTTTCTGGTGGTGTGCATTATCGGGCTGCTGATCATACCGCTGCCATCGCCGGTGGTGGACCTGCTTATCGCCATCAACATCTGCATCTCCACGGTGCTGCTGATGCTGTCGCTCTATCTGCCGCGGGCATTGGCGTTCTCGACCTTCCCGTCGATGCTGCTCTTCACCACGCTGTTCCGGCTGGCGCTGAACGTGACCACCACTCGCTGCATTCTGCTCCATGGCTCGCAGGACCCCAACGCCGCCGGTACGATCATCAACACCTTCGGCAACTTCGTGGTGGGCGGCAACTTCGTGGTGGGCGCGGTGATCTTCCTCATCATCACCATCGTCCAGTTCGTGGTGATCGCCAAGGGCGCGGAGCGAGTTTCCGAAGTCGCGGCCAGATTCACCCTCGACGCCATGCGCGGCAAGCAGATGTCGATCGACGCGGATATGCGCGCGGGGGCGATAGACCAGGATACTGCCAAGGCCCGGCGCGCCGAACTCGCCCAGGAGAGCCAGCTCTACGGCGCCATGGACGGCGCGATGAAGTTCGTCAAGGGCGA
>JAZRXT010000180.1:0-8395 GCA_045600365.1 Kiritimatiellia bacterium
GAGAACTCGACCATCAGAATCGCGTTCTTGGCCGATAGTCCGATCAGCATCACCATCCCGAGCTGCGCGTAGATGCTCATCGGCGTGGAGGTGATCCAGAGCCCGAGATAGGCGCCGCCAAGCGCGAACAGGACCGAACACATCACCGGCACCGGCATCATCCAGCTTTCGTACTGCGCCACGAGGAATAGATACGCAAATAGCGCGGCGAGCCCCATGAGAAGGCCCAGCCGCCCCTCGTTCTCCTTCTCCTGCCGGCTCATCTCGCTCCACTCCACGTGGTAACCCTCCGGCGGCGAAAGGCGCTCGATGGCCCGAATGAGCTCGAGCCCGGCCACGCCCGGCGCGGCCTGCGCGTTGATCGAGGCGGACGGCATCTTGTTGAAGCGCGCTATCTGGCGGGGGCCGATCTCGTGCTCGATCGTGGCGACCGCCGAAAGTGGCACCATCGAGCCGTTGGCGCCGGGCACATGCAGCGCCGCCACGTCCTCGATGGTGGCGCGGGACGGATCATCCGCCTGCACCAGCACCTGGTACGCATCGCCATTCAGCGTGAAGTCGTTCACATACGCGCTCGACAGCTGGTTCTGCAGCGTGGCGAAGACCGCGCTCGGCGAGACGCCCAGCGATACCGCCTTGGCGCGATCCAGGGAAAGACGCAGCTGCGGCACGTCGGCGGCGAAACCGCAGGAAACCATCGCCGCCTCGGGCAGCTTGCGGATTTCGCCCATGAAGGCGTTCGCCGCAGCCGAAAGCTCGGCGCTCGAGACGCCCGAATCGGCACAGAGATTGAAACCGACGCCACCAATGCGCCCAAGCCCGGAGATCGCCGGCGAGGTGAAGCACCGCACGCGCGCGGCATAGACGTCGGCCGTGCGCTTCTGGATTTCGCGGATAACCGCGGCAATGGACTTCTCGGGGACGGTGCGATCATCCCAGTGCTCCAGCTCAATCATGCCCTGGGCGCAGTTTTCGCCGGTCCCGGACATCGGGGCGGACCCAGACACCAGCATCACGGTCTTCACTCCCGGAACATTCTGGATGCGCGCCTGAATCTCGGCCAACGCACGGTTAGTGCGCTCGAGCGACGAGCCCTTGGCCAATTCCACATCGATCATCAGATTGCCCTTGTCCTCGTCGGGCAGGAGCGTCTCCTTCACGAAGTCCTTAACGAACCACGTGCCCGCGCAGACGGCTGCAAACAGCACCACGGTGACCAGCGTGCGGCGCACCAGCATGCGCACCACGCCGAGATACGCCCGGCGCGAACCATCGATTACGAGATTCACCGGCATGAACAGCCGAGACGGTTTGCCCGGCTTCCTCAGCAGCAGCGCGCACAGAACGGGCGAGAGCGTGAGCGCCACGCAGGTGGAGAGCGAAAGCGCCACGCACATCGTGAAGGCGAACTGCACGTACATCCGGCCCACCATGCCGCCGTAGAAGACAAGCGGCACGTAGCAGGCGATGGTCACGAGAGTGGTTGCGATCACCGCGCCGGTGATCTCTCGCATCGCGCGCGATGCCGCCTCCTTCGCAGAAAGTCCATCGCGCGCCATCAGGGTCTGCACGCTCTCCACCACCACGATCGCATCGTCCACCAGCGACCCGATCACGAGGATGAGGCCGAACATCGTGAGCACGTTGATCGTGTAGCCGAACGCCCAGGTGAAGATGAAGGACGCCAGCAGCGAGATCGGAATCGCCGCTGCGGGAACAAGCGTGGCGCGCCAATCCTGCAGGAACACCCAGGTGATCAGCACCACGAGGGCCAGGGCCATGAACAGCGTGGACACGATCGCCTTCATGAACACCATCGTGAACGCGGTCGCATCCTTGGCGCAGGTGATCGCCACGCCTTCGGGCAGACGCGCCTTCGCCTCCTCGAGCGCCGCCTTCACGCGCGCCACCACCTCGAGCGAGTTCGCCTCGGGGGTCTTGTAGACCGATAGCGCCACCGCCTCGTGGCCGTCCACCGTCGCACACCCCGCATAGCTCTTCGAGCCGATCTCTACCCGCGCCACATCACCCAGCAGCACCCTGCCGCCGGTAGTGGGATCGGTGCGCACCACCACGTTGGCGAATTCTGCCGCCGTGGAGAGCCGCCCTTCGGCGTTGAGCTTGTAGGACAGGAGTCCGCTCGCGTATTCTCCGCCCACGGAACCGGCGGCGGCCTGCACATTCTGTTTCTCGATCGCCGTGGTGACATCGGCAATCGAGAGGCCAAGGCCGTCCATGCGCACCGGGTCGAGCCACACGCGCATCGCGTACTCGTTGGACGCCATCACCTCCGCCACCGAAACGCCGTCGAGGCGCATCACGGCCTCCTTGACATTCTTCTCGATGTAGTCTGCAAGCCGCTGCTGGGAATACTTGCTGCCGTCGGTGGTGAACGCCCAGACGGCGAGCATGTCGCTATTGCGCTTCTGCACGCTCACGCCCTGCTGCTTCACCACGGCGGGCAGCTTCGCCTCGGCGCGCTTGACCGCGTTCTGCAGGTTGACGAGCGCCATGTTGGAGTCGGCCCCCGACTTGAAGGTGACCGAGCAGGAGTAGGAGCCGGAGTTGTCGCAGGTCGAAGAGTAGTAGAGCAGATCCTCCACGCCATTCACCTGGTCCTCGATCGGGGTGGCAACGGCCTCGGCGATCACCTGCGCGCTCGCGCCAGGGTAGGTGGCCGAAACGCGGATCGAGGCGGGGGCGATCTCGGGATACTCCTCGACCGGGAGGTTGAAGAGCGCGATGCCGCCGCATAGTGACGCGAAAATCGCGATCACAAAGGCGAAGCGTGGACGCTGGATGAAGAATTCGCCAAGCATGGTCTGCCTCACTTCGCCGGCGTGACGACATCGCCCTCGCCGACCTTGTGAACGCCATCGGCTACCACGCGGTCGCCAACCGCAAGACCGCTTTCGATGAGCTGAAGGCCGTCCGCAAGCCGTCCGCGCACCACGTGCCGCCGTTCGGCGCGGCCATCGGCGGCAAGGCGCCACACGTACGGTCCCTTCACGTCCTGCGAGATCGCGGCGGGTGTGATGGCAGGGCGCTTCGAACCCTCGCGATTGCGCAGCGACACACCGACGGTCGAACCCGGCTTCAGAAGGCGTTCGGCATTCGGGAATGAGGCGTAGGCGCGAATGGTGTCGGTGGCGGCATCAACCTCGTTCTCCACATACTCGACCGAGCCCGATTCGGCGTAGACCGAACCATCGGCAAGCACGATCTTCACCTCGCCCTTGTCGCGCAGGGCGCGGGCGCTGCCGCCGAAGCCGGTGAGGTAGTCGCGGTTGGAGATCGAGAAGCAGACGCGAATGGGCTGGATCTGCACCACGGTGACGAGCGGGGTCGCGGGCGAGGCGGGATTGCCGCGGGTGAGACGGGTGGAGCCCGTCTTGCCCGAGATCGGGGTGCGGATCTCGCAGCGCTTCAGATTGTATTCGGCGACCTTGAGCTCGGCCTCGGCAGCGGCGAGTTCGGCCGTGGCGATGACCTCGGCGCTCTTGGCGTTCTCGACCGCGTCTCGCGAAACGGCCTTGGTTGGTTCGAGCTTCTGATGGCGGGCCGAAGCCGCGGCCGCGTACTCCTTCTTCGCCTTGGCCTGGGCCACCTTGGCCTCGGCATTGCGAAGCGCGCTTTCATACTTGACCGCCATCAGGCGGTAGAGTACATCGCCCTCCTTCACCAGCGCGCCGTTGTCGAAACAGACCTCAACAATGTCGCCGCTCACCTCGGGCGTGACCTCCACGCGCTGCACCGCCTCGACGCGACCGGGGAAGCTCTTCTCCCGCGAGTCCGCCACCGAAGTGACCGTTTCCACCGGCAGCGTAAGCGCCGCCGCCAGGCAAATGACCGATTCCAGCATTTTCGTTTTCCTTGGTTACATTAAGTTGAATTCCCATATTCTACCATAAATCGCGGTTAATTGGTAGCACAAACATAGATTGGCGCTCTACTCAGCGACCGACTACGGCGATTTCAAGACAGTCAACGTAGACATCGACGGGGACATCGTCGTCGCGGGACGGGAATCCAAGGCCAACCCACACGAAATCGCCGGGCTGCGGACGAAACGCGCCCAGATCGTACCAGCGGTACGAATCCTCGCCGCCTATTGGTCTCGGTTCGAGACAGGTGCTGGAGCGCCGACTGCGGCGATTGTACACCCCGGCCCGGAAAGGGACATCCATTTTGGACGCCCCCGCCGTCCTCACACGCAGACGCGTCATATACAGTCGGTTCGGGTCGAGACGCACCAGCCGCAGATCGAACCACGCGATCGACCCGTCGTTGGCGCCTTCCAGACGGATCGCGCTGCCATCCCGGGCGGCAGGATCATCCACCTGCTCGAATGCCGTAACCGGGAAGTCTCCAGTGAAGTTGAAGTCCTGCAGCAACATACGGCGACCATTGCGGGGCGGCGTTTCCAAAGAGGCAAGTTCGCGCAGACGGCGCACCAGAATCTCGCTCAGTCGCCGATCATCCGCCATCTGCACCCTCCCGCTGCCCCACGCCGCAACCACTCGGCGGGCGGCGGCGCGGTCCTGTTCGAAATCGGCGGCGGCAGATCCCAGCGACGGACGTGCCGCTCCCCTTTCGGCGAGCGTGAAGTCGAGCGGCAGACGCGCGAGATCGACATTGCGCTCCCAGCGGGTACCGCGCACCGAGCGCAGCGCCTCCTCGTGCATGAGCGCAACACGGCGCAGGAGAGCGTCGTCGACGGCGGACGAGAATACGCTGTCGAAACAACCCATCGGGAAGCGACGAGAGTCGCGCCCGGACGAATGGAGCTCGTCAAAGCAGCGGCGAATCGCTGGCGCGGCAGGTCCGAAATGGTCGGTGAAGCATTTCTCCAGCAGCTTCTCGCGGTCAAGGTCGGGATTCCACATCCACTTCGCCTGCAGCCAGCACCGGATGTTGCCCCACACGTCGTTCGTGCCGCCCCCGTGATTGAGCATCAGCACCTGGCGCACTCCGCAATCGCGGTAGAGGCGGAAGTTGTCCTGGCGGGAGCGGAAATCTGGCCATACATTCCAGTAGCCGAAAAAGTCGGAGGAGTAGTCCCACAGCGAGAAGTCGCGCCCTCCACGGCTCCATCTGCGCAGGGACTCGAGGGCGGAGCGGTTCTCCAGCGCGCGGGCGCGGGCGATGGGGAGTGAGAAGTCGCAGCCAATCGTACAGAAGCAGATCTGCACATTGCGACGCGGAACGAGATGCCGCGGTGCGCGGGAGGTGTAGGCATAGGCAAGGGTCTGGATCACCACATCGGGCCTGAACTTCTCCACCTCGGCGGCAAGCGCGTTCACGAACGCAAGCAGCGAACCCGCCGGCGAACCCTCGCGACGATCGATCTCGGCGCATTGGCGGCAGCGGCAGCGGTTGCCCCAGTCGTTCTGGGAGATGCCGTAGTAACGAATGCCCTTCGGGTAGGAGACCGCAATGCGCTCCAGCGTCTTCTCCACACACAGCCGCAGCACATCGGGATTGGTCAGGCACAGCTGCGGACAGAAACGGATGCGTTCAACGCCGTCGGAGGAGAAGTATTCAGGATGATCGGCGAACCATTCGCCCGCCGGAAGCAGCCTCTCGAAGGTGTGGCACTTGCCCAGCACGGGATCGAAGCGGAAGCGGCTGCCGCCATATTCCGGTCCGAGCGATTCGGGGTTGAGACGGTTGCGCAGCGCCAGCAGCGGCGAGGACGAAGTCCAGTTCTCGGTGCGGAGCTCGAAAGCGGGGCGCTGGAAGTCGTCCAGATCGTCGGGCACCGCGAGGCGTTCCAGGCGGGGCACCACCTCGAAGGAATCTGAATACCAGGCGCAGCCGCCGAAGCGCTCGAGCAGCTCGTACACGCCGTACAGTACGCCGCGGCTCCGTCCCATCACCTGAAGACGGCCATCGGAGAAGCAAAGGCGGAAGGCGTCCTCGCCGATATCACCTCCGCCGAGCACCACGGCGGAGGCGGGCATCTTCCCGCCGGCATCAACGATTGTGGCCTCGGCACCGGTGAGGCGGCGCAGGTGGTCGCGCAGCTCGGTGGCGGCAAGGCGTTCACAGGGATCCGAACCCGCAACGATCGACACAGCCCGCGGGGAGACGCCTCCGCCGCCGCGGGAGGCGATAACAAACTCACCGCCACTGACGGCAGCGGCGGCGAGAATCGTCACGATGAAGGTGGCGGCGGTCGGGTTCATGGGAACGGATCGTCAGCGGAGCTTCACCAGCAGCACGAGTACGAATGGCATCAGAAACGCCTGTAGCAGCACGAAGCGCAGCAGCACCTGGGCATTGGTCCACTTCAGCTCCTTCTTGCAGTGGTCGTGGAGCGGGAAGCGCACCTTCTGCACCAGCTTGACGAGCGGATTCTTTCTCTCCTCCAGCTCGGGCGACAGCATGGACGGCGGGCGCACCTCCATCCCGCACTTGCGGAAGAGACGCAGCAGAACAAGCTTGACGAGTCCGCCACCGCCATTGACCAGCACCACCGGGGCGAACGCGAAGACCAGGAACGGATTGCCGGTCACCAGTACGCCGGCGCCGAGAAGCAGACCGAGGAAGCGGGAGCCGGCGTCGCCCATCAGCATGATCGACGGTTCGGCGTTCCACCAGAGATAGCCGGAGAATCCACCGACGACGGTCATCAGCAGAATGGCCCACCGCACGGCCAGGCGGCTATGGGGAACCAGCAGATATTCGGCCACGGGCTGATAGCCGATCACGATGTAGAGCAGGGCTGCGAGCGCCGCAAGCGACATCACGGTAAGCGAGCCGGCAAGGCCGTCCACGCCATCCGAGCAGTTCACCGCATTCATCACGACGAACAGCAGGAAGCCCGCGCAGGGGATGTATATCCACCATGGAGCCACCCACACGCCCTTGAAGAACGGCAGCCACACGAGCCCCCCCAGGGCGTACCATACGCAATACGCGACTCCGAGGCACACGGCAATATCAAGAACGCCCTTCTTGAGCTGCCCCCACGGAACAGCGGCGCGATCATCGAGGTAGCCGAAGGCCATCGCCGCGTAGAGGCATGCGATCATTCCCAGCGTCGGCAGATTGAGAGGAGTGACCAGCAGGACGACAGGAAGCGTGAGCAGGGTTACCCAGAGGCCGATGCCAGTGGCCTTGCCCGCCGACTTCATGCCGTCCTTGCCGAGAATCGCCTTGCCGTGGTCGCGCGGGCAGCGCGACCGCAGCAGAGGCAGCAGGAACACCGTCGCGAAAGCCGCGAGCATGGTGCCGCTCGCAAGGAGCAGCGCATGCGAACGCAAGAGGCGGAAAGGCCCCCAGAACTGTTCCAGACATCCTGCCAGCTGATAGAGCATGGTTTCAGAGTCTCAGCGGGTCTCACTTCTTCGCGCCGCGCGAACCGATGAGGGCGTAGAAGAGCACGTACGCCAGGAGGCCGATCGAGAGCCAGTAGGCGTTGAGGATGCCCGCCTTGTCGGCGATGAAGCCCTGCACGGGGATGAAGAAACCGCCGAACACGCACGCCATGAAGATGCCCGAGCCCATCGGCACGTACTTGCCGAGGCCCTCGGCCGCCATGTTGAAGATGCCGCCCCACATCACGGACGTGCAGAGACCGACCGCGACCATGAACGCCATCGACAGCGGGAACTGGTAGCCGAAGAGCGTGATCATCTTGACCGGCGAGAACATCACCGCCAGCAGGAGCGCAATGCCGCACGAGGCGAGGAACGTAACCTGGACGCGCGAGGAGATCTTGCCGCCGACCACGCCGCCGAGCAGACGGCCGATCATCATGCAGAACCAGTAGGCGCCGCAGACGATGCCCGCGACCGCGCCGCCGACGTAGCCGGGGCCGTTCTTCGCGATGCCGCCGACAACGGGGATCTGCTCGGTCATGTAGTTCATGCCCATCGCGGGAACGCCGACCTCGATGATGATGTAGAAGAAGATCGCGAGCGCGCCGAGCGAGAAGTGACGGAACTTGAGCGTCGCGAGAATGTCCTTGACCACGGAGGTCTTGCCCGAGAGGCGGTCCGCCTTCTCCTCGGCCGTCTCCTTATGCGGCTCAGGGATCCGGGACAGGGCGACGATCACGAACGCGACCGCGAAGATGCCCATCGCGATCATCAGCGCCGGAGCGGCCTTGGTGAAGTTCGTGTCCTTGGTGATCTCGCCGATCAGCCAGCCCAGCACGGCCGGGGAGAGCGTCGCGCCCACCGAGTTCAGCGAGCAGCCGAACTGCACGAGCTGGTTGCCCTTGTTGCCGCCACCGCCGAGCGTGTTGAGGAGCGGGTTCGTCACGAGGTTCAGCATGCACATCGAGAAGCCCGCGATGAACGCGCCCAGCACGTAGATGAGGAAGGAACTTGCGTAGCCCGCGACGAGCTGCACGCCCACGCCCACGAAGCCGACCGCGACTGCGGTG
>JAZRXT010000181.1:0-14914 GCA_045600365.1 Kiritimatiellia bacterium
GACGTCAGGCTCGGCGACCGGAGTCCCGGCGGGCATCGGCCCGTAATCGAGGACCGGTGTCACGATTACGGCCCCGTCGGCAGCCCGGCGGACGAAAAACGCCCCGCTGCCGTTAACGTTCGAGATCCAGCCCAGGACTACGCCCTTTCGCGTCCGCGGCTCCGCCACCGCCAGATAGCCGCAACTCTGCCGCTTCTCATCAAGCGTCTTCAATCCGTCGGAGCCAAGTCGGACGGCCGACTCGGGGAGACCGTCGAAACGAAGCTCCGGCAACCTGCACGCGGACAGGCTTCCTCCCGCACATCCAGGCGCAGGCCGCGCTTCGATGAACGTGAAGCGCACGTCGGAGGAAGTCCGCCTTTCCACCTTCACACGAGGATCAGCAGCTTCATTCGCCGAAGCAGCCACCTGAACTGCCGTCAGCAATCCACAGAGAAAAGCAGAAAATTTAATCTTCCTCGTACTCACTTTCCTGCTGAACATTTTTCTCGGGATCGTATTTGTAATCGGGCAATATCTTCGTCAGAGCCACAAACGTCTCCTGGACAATGTCGTCGGCGTCAAGCGAAGGGAAGCGGGAGCGCAGGTAGGCAAGCATCATCGGCTGGTAACGGGAATAGAACACGGCCCACCTCGCGTGCTGCGAGTCGGCCACGTCCCGAAGGAGTGTCGTCGATGTGTCTGGCACCTGTGATGCTGTCAATATTCCATCCTCTTTCCCCGTCCGGCGGATACACGGTCCGGGGATACAATGCTGTCAGAAAGAGTTGTCAATATTCTAGCATTGTTCAAAGCAAAACTCAAGGGGAAAATCAGGGTGTCTTCATTTCTTTGTCCCGATGATACGGCCCTGTGCGTCGCGATAGGTTGTTTTCCCGTTACGATCCATGGTCTCGGTTCCCTGAATACGTCCACTGGCGTCTCTATACGTGGTCTTGCCATATCGATCCGTGGTCATTGAACCCTGTACACGCCCTAGGCTGTCGCGGTACGTGGTTCTACCATAACGATCGGTTGTCTTTGTTGCAGTAACACGTCCGCCGGCGTCCCGATAGGTTGTCTTGCCATTGCGATCGGTCACCTCAGTCCGCTGGACTCGCCCCTGGTAGTCACGATATGTCGTCTTGCCGTTGCGGTCGGTCGTGACTGTACCCTGAATGCGCCCCTGGGCATCTCGGTAGGTCGTCTTTGTATCGGCAAACGCCACGGCACATGTACCAGCGAGAATTATCGCAATCAATTTATTCATGTCAGGCTCCCATTGATTAGACTTACGACGAGATAGGAACATTCAAACATGTCTTCTGACTCAGTCAGTTCAAAAATTTGGCATGGGGACTGTCCCCATCTGCTTTCCCCAAAACCAACATTTCCCGTTCCCCACTTTGTACCCCCAAATCTCAATGTGAATTGTCGTAGAGTCTTGCAATGCCAACATAAAAGGAAAAATGCGTTTCGCCCTTGTTCTATTGGGGAAAACGCATTTTAAATGGTCGGGGCGAGAGGATTTGAACCTCCGACATTCTGCTCCCAAAGCAGACGCACTACCAGGCTGTGCAACGCCCCGATGCTACGGACCGAACGATCCGTCAAAGTGTTCTACGAGATGACTCGTACTCCTCGATCTGTTTGGCTATGATACCCGAAACGTCGTTGCGCGCAGCATTGGCACCAATGCGCACGGCATGGTAAATAGCCTTGTGAGTGGAGGAACCGTGAGCGATGATCACGGCCCCCGGTACGCCGAGGAGCGGCGCACCACCATAAATATCCGGATCCAGCTGCTGCTTCATGGACTTGAACGCCCCCTTGAGGAGAACCGCGCCCATGATGCGCTGAATGCCCTTGAAACACTCCTTCTTGAGGAAGTAGCTGACCGCATGCACCAGGGACTCGGCCGTCTTGAGGACCACGTTGCCCACAAAACCATCGCAGACAATCACGTCCGTCTGCCCATGGAAGACGTCATGCCCCTCCACATTGCCACGGAAATCTATCGACTTCACGTCCTTCAGCAGCGCGAAGGTCTCCTTCGACAGCTCATTGCCCTTGCAGTCCTCGGTGCCGATGGACAGCAACCCCACCAGCGGGGACGTGCGCTTCAGAACCGCCTTCGAGTAGGCACTGCCCATGATCGCGAACTGCACCAGCCAGTCGGCATGGCAGTCCATATTCGCGCCAGCGTCCAGCAGCAGCGTCGGACGGATGGGCCGACGAGTTGGCAGAACCGTGGCGATGGCCGGGCGATGCACGCCCTTGATCCGGCCAAGATTGAAAATCGCGCTCGCGGCAACCGCGCCGGAATTGCCGGCGGACACAAAGGCATCCGCCTTGCCTTCCTTTACCAGGCGCATGGCCACGTTGATGGAGCAGTCCTTCTTGGCTCGCACCGACTTCGCCGGCTCGTCATCCATTTCAAGGATCTCGGTGGCAGGAACCACCTCGAGCCGCCCGGCCTTGCGCACGGCGGCCACCTCCTTGGGATACTTCGCCAGCTCCGCGTTGATCTGGTCCTCTATGCCGACGAGAACAACCGTCACGTCCTCAAGACCAGCAGCGGCCTCGACACCGCCCCGGACAATCTCGCCCGGGGCGTTGTCTCCACCCATTGCATCTAGTGCAATGCGCGTCATAGACCATTACTTGGCGGTGACGGAAAGGACCTTGCGGCCCTTGTACATGCCACAGGCGGGACAGACACGGTGAGTCTGCTTGAGGGCGCCGCACTCAGGGCACGTCTGCACCTCGGCGACGATCGCCTTCTCGAGCTGGGCGACGCGCTGGCGCTTGCGCATTTTTGACTTCTTGTTCTTGGGTGATGCCATGTCGTTCTCTCTTTCTTGTTGATGGCTTTTGCTTACTGTTCAGAAACTTCCGCCCCGCCAAGGGCGTCCAACGCCCCCCAGCGTTCGTCGCGCTCTTCGCGGGAACACGCGCAGGGACCCTCATTCAGATTCTTACCGCACTGCGAGCAGACGCCGAGGCAGTCGCTCTTGCAGACGGGATAGGTGGGCAGCGCCAGAAGCACGCTCTGACGCACCTCGTCGGTGATGTCCACGAACTCTGCCTTCTCGTCAGTCTCCACGCTGACCATGAAGTCGGACTCGGTGACGGTGAAATCAAAGTCGGCACCGCAACGCGAACAGACTGCGTCGAAATCCTGGGACAGCCGACCGCGCACCAGCAGCTCACGGCCAAGCAACTGCGCCGACAGACTGTAGCGGATGCCGCCGAACGGACGCACCAGGTCGCCATCCAGCTCGAGCACCGCATCGTCGACGACACCCTCGAACTCCTCGCCATCCGCATCCAGGCGAGCCACATCTATGACCAGCTTCTCGTCCATCTTCATGCGGTCCTGCACTGCAACGCCACCAGGCGCTTCTGGACGGCGGGGGTGACAAACGGGGAGGTGTCGCCGCCGTAGCTGGCAATCTCCCGCACCGTCGAGGCGGTCACGTACGCGAGGTTCTCGCTGGGCATCATGAACAGCGTCTCGATCTCCGGCGCCATCCGACGATTGGTGAGCGCCATCTGGAATTCGTACTCGAAATCGGAATACACCCGCACGCCGCGGATGACCGTGCGCACGCTGTGACGACGGCAGAAGTCCACCAGCAGCGAATCCAGCAGCAGCACCTCGACATTTCCCAGCCCGGTCAGGCGCACATCCTCCTCGATCATCTCGATTCGGTGGGCCGCGTCGAAGAGCGCACCCTTCTTGACACTGGTGGCGGCAACGGCAACAAGCAGCCGATCATATAGACCGGCTGCACGCCGGATCAAGTCGAAATGACCCAGCGTCATGGGATCAAACGTCCCAGGATAAACTGCCACCTTCTCTGCCATGGCCATATATTATATCAAAAAAGCCCCCCTTTGCGCAATACAAAATTAGTGCTGAGTACGGAGTGCAGAGTGCCAAGCGATGAGCGATGAGTTCATCTACAATCTATCGACTCACCCTTGGCGGCGCTCTGGGCGACTGCACGCACCCGACCCGCGATGCGCCGTAGAGCGTCCACACACCGACTCTCCCCCCGCCAGAACGGAACCGGCCCCAGCCGCGTAATGAGCGGCGCGGGGTCCGACAGGGTGGAAATCCCCGCCGACTCCGGGAAATCGAGTTCGGCGGCATCTTCGCCATTCCCATCGGCAACGCTTTCCTCCAGCGAAGACTCGACATCGACCCCCCGCAAGGCCAGCAGTGTCGAGGGACGATGCAGTATCTCCTCGCCGAGCAGAAACAGGACCGCAATCTGGTGCTTGCACGGGCGCGACCAGTCTGGACAACTGCAGTCCATGCGCACGTCCCACCGTTTCCCTCCCTTCGACTCTACCCCGAAGGGAGAATCCTCCGGCAGTTCGCCACAGGGGAAGAGCGGCAGATGCTCCGTACGGAATATCTCCTCCACTTCGCCGGGGAGGTCGTCGGTTAGCAGACGCGCCACCAGCATGGGATCGGCGTGCAGATGCGCCAGGATCCGTCCCGCCGCCGCTTCGTCGGCCGCCGTGAAGTCTAATCTCACCCGATATGGCTCCTCGCGCGACCCGACCACCATCGCCTCCACGTGCGGACCGCGTATCGACAGCTTCTCTATCTGACCCGAGATCGCATACTGCCGCCCCCGGCCGATGCGCGCCCCCAGGCGCAGCGCCTCCAGTGCCGCCACCCAGCGCCGCGCCCACCAGGAGGCACGCGGCAGCACCCGCAGCTCCTGGGCACGGATCCCATGGGCGAATCTGGTTACTCGAAGCGGATAGACGTGACGGCTCATGACTTCTCCGGCGCAAGTGAGAGAACATTGTCGAGTTCGCGGTCGGACATCTTCATCAGGAACGACTCGCCCGACCCGACGAGTTCGCCGGCCAGGCGGCGCTTCTCCTCCAGCAACTCGTCAATGCGGTCCTCCAGCGTCCCGGCGCAGATGAAAACATGCACGAAGACGGTGCTCTTCTGCCCGATTCGATGGGCACGGTCGGTGGCCTGGTTCTCGACCGCCGGATTCCACCAGCGGTCGAAATGCACCACATGCGTTGCCCGGGTGAGATTGAGGCCAAAACCGCCGGCCTTGAGAGAAAGGATGAAGGCGGACGGTTCGCGTGCGCCGTTGAAGGCGGCAATCTCGTCCTCGCGCTCGCGCGGGGATAGCGAACCATGGAGAAATGGGAAACGACGGCCGAACTCCTCCGCCAGCCGCTCCCGTATCATCCGGCCGATCTTGGCGTACTGGGTGAACACCAGCACCGACTCCCCATTGGCGAAGATGTCGCCCAGTAGCTCGATGAGCCGACGCATCTTGCCGGCGCCGTCGCAGACCAGCTTGAGCTCGGTAAGCAGGGCGAGGATGCGTCCGGCGCGGTTGGCACTGTCCGCCGCCATGTCGGCCCGGTAGGCGTCGAGCGCGGCCTCGTAGTCGTGGCGCTGCTCGATGGAGAGCGGGCAGTACTCGCGGATCTCGCGCTTGGCGCCCAGTTCGTCCGCCACCCCGGGATCGGTCTTCAGGCGCCGCAGCATGAATGGTTCGAGTACGCGCCGCAGACGCACGGCGGCGGGGGAATGGGCATCGGTGCGAATCGAATGCGCGAACACCGCCTCGAAGTCGCTGCGGGAACCGAGCAGTCCTGGGTTGAGAAACTCCTGCAGACTCCAGAGATCGGCGGGCGAATTCTCCATCGGCGTACCAGTCAGAGCGATGCGCACGGGAGCGTCAAGCGCACGGGCGGCGCGGGAGGCGCGGGTGTCGGAGTTCTTCACCGTCTGCGCCTCGTCAAGCACCACCGCGGCAAACTCGGTCTGCGAAAAGTCGTTGAAGTCCTTCACCAGCAGTGAATATCCCGTAACCACCACATCGCATTCCCGGCACACGCGGCGGAATCCGATGCCGAACTCGCGCTCGGGCCCCTGGTGCAGCGACACCCGCAGGGAAGGCGCGAAACGGGCGAACTCGCGCATCCAGTTTGCCGTGACCGAGACTGGCGAGACCACCAGCACGAGACCGGAGGCATCGCCCATCTCCTCCTTGCGCCGCAGGATCCAGGCAATGGTCTGAACCGTCTTGCCCAGACCCATGTCGTCGGCCAGGCACGCCCCGAATCCCCATTTGGCGAGAAATGCCAGCCAAGAATATCCCCGCAGCTGGTAGTCGCGCAGTTCCACCTTGAGATCCTTGGGCGGCGCCAGCATGGCAAAACGCTCATCACCCCGCAGCTCGTTCACGAGCCCCCGCAGCCAGCCGTGCGCCTTTACCTCGTCCACCCTCAGGCGGCCAAACCTTCTTGCGCCCACGGCAAACGCAACCGCGTCCCTCACCGCAACCGTGCCGCCCTTCTCGCCCTGCAGCGCCTTGAGCGCCTCGCGCAGCACGAAACGGTCCACCTCAATCCAGCGATTGCGGAAGAACACGAGCGACGAACCCTGATCCAGCAGGAACTCGATCTCCCGCGCGGTGACGACCTCGCCATCCACGTGCACCTTGATTTTGGCGGACACCTGGGGGCGCACAGCATTCTTCCGCCGCACCTCGCCCGCGTCGAGTTCCAGCGACGCGCTGACGTGTTCACCGGCAAGTCCCGGTGGAACATTCACCCTGTACCCGGCCGCAACCAGCACGGTGGCCCCGCTACGCAGGAACGATTCAGCGTCCTCGATGACGAGCAGGCGGCTGCGCAGCGGCGGAAACAGACGCGCCGCCTGCCCGAGCGAGACAAACTCGAGGCGCGTGCGCGGAACGGGATAGTCGATGCGCCACGTGCCGTCCGGCTCCGCAGGGGGAACAAGCGAGAAGCAGAGCGAGGAACGCGTGCCGCGAGACACGCGCACCGGTGCGCTCCATACGCGGAGGTCGCGTTCGAGGGCGGCGATGGCGGCGGCATCGTGAAACACCACACGGTCGTCGTCGGCGCGCAGTGCCGCCAGCCACGCGTCATGCACGGCAAACGGCATGGCGGCCGGCTGTTCCAGCACGCTTCGCCCGGGGATGCGCATCAGGGCGTCCACGCACCAGTCGGCAAACGCATCGCCGCACGGCGGCACCGCAAGCCAGCGGGCGTGCCCCCGTCCCAGCGAGGGCAGCACGCGCCCGGCCGCGACAACCGCGGCCGCACGGCGGAAGGCCTCGGCCGCCGCCATTACGCCCGGCCCCAGGAAGACGCCACGCCGGAACCGACGGGAACGTACGTCGGAAAGGAACATCAGCAGACAGCGCGGCGTGGCACGCACACCCCCGTCAACTGGCTCTGCGTCATCTGGGAACCACAGCATCGAGCGCACCACTTCCAGCAGTTCGTCCGCAGAAGACGCCGAACGGAACACACCGCCGCCGGCATCGGTCTCGAGTTCGATCTCGATCATCGCCGCAAACTCATTTGGCGACCCAGCGCAGGCCGTTGAGACGCAGCGCGAATCTCCTTACCCCATTGAAACGGGTACTATTCTTCGTCCAGTCGCCGGAATTGCGGCAATCGCGCAGATAGCTGGCCACACCCACGATCCTGCCCGCCCGATTGATGACCGGACTGCCGCTGTTGCCGAGCACGAAGTTGGCATCGACCTCTATCTCCCGCGGTCCCACGCCGACAATCCGCCCATGGAGTTCCGTGACCACCCCCTTGCCATCGCTATTGCCGAGCACGGTTATCAGCTCGCCAATGTCGGGTACGCGCACCTCCAGCGGAAAGGACGGCAACAGACGATCCACCTCCCAACGCACGAAATCGCGCCCAACTGCCCATTCCGCCCTGCCTAGCCGCAGCGTCCGCCCATCCATCAGCGTCGCGGACACGCGCCGGGAGCCACGCACCACGTGCGCGTTGGTGACAAGGTAGTTCCGCTCGCCAATCCGCATCAGAAAGCCGCTGCCGCTCTTCGCGTCGGCCTCGATCACGACCAACTTGTCCTTCGCCCCCTTGAACGTGGAATCGCGCTTGCGGATGATGCCGCCCATAAAGCCTCTGGGGTCACGCATCAATCCCGACATGATGGCCCGCCAATTCTGGCTGGCCGACACTTCGGCAACCGACACCGCCGCCATGAGGACGGCAACGAAAAATGTGAAAATGTATCTTCTAGTGTTCACGATGTATAAATTATAGCAAAAAAATCGCGTTTAGGGTTGATTTATTTTCAAAAATATGATAAAATTTTCATTCGTTCATTCCGCGCAAGCGGGGTAAATCATCAAAAGGAGTCCGTTGTGTCCAATTCTGTGTCAGCTTCCAATTCCCCGAAGCGTTCTGAAACCAGGTCGTCGGCCGCCAAGCAGGAGAGCGCCAAGATGCCGGTCCAGCCTGCCAAACCTGCGCCCAAGAGCGCGTATGCCGCAGCAGGCGTGAACATTGACAACAAGATGGAGGCCCTCAAGGCCATCAAGGCGATGGTTGGCTCGACGAAGACGGTCAACGTGGTGGGAGGAATCGGCTCTTTCGGCGGTCTGTGCCGTCTGCCCCAGAACTTCGCGAAGGACTCCCTGCTCGTTTCGTCGTCCGACGGTGTGGGCACCAAGCTCAAAGTTGCAGTGATGATGAAGAAGCACGACACGGTGGGTCAGGACATCGTGAACCACTGCGTCAACGACATTCTGGTGCAGGGGGCCCGCCCGCTGTTCTTCATGGACTATGTCGGTACGTCGAAATTCGACGGCGTGGTCTTCAAGCAGATTGTTTCCGGTCTATGCAAGGCGTGCAAGGAGAACAACATGGCGCTGCTCGGCGGCGAGACGGCGGAACTCCCTGGCCTCTATCCGGCCGGCGAGTACGATCTTACGGGCACTATCGTGGGCACGGTCTCGCGCAAGCAGCTGGTCACGGGCCAGTCCATCCGCGCCGGCGATCTGGTGATCGGCCTGCCCTCCGGCGGTCTGCAGACGAACGGCTATTCGCTTGCCCGCAAGGTGTTCTTCGACATCTGCCAGATGTCGCCGCTCGACAAGCTTCCCGGAACCGACAGCACGGTGGGCGATGCCCTGCTCGCCGTCCACCGCAGCTTCCTCAAGCCGGTTGCGCGCCTTCTGGACAACAAGATCAAGATCTCCGGCATGGCCCACATCACCGGCGGCGGTTTTCAGGACAACATTCCGCGGGTGCTGCCGAAGGCGGTGGCCTGCGAAATCGATCGCTCGACCTGGGAGGTTCCGATGATCTTCCGCTTCATCGAGCGCCAGGGTCGCGTGGACCACGACGAAATGTACCGTGTGTTCAACATGGGCATCGGCTTCGTGCTGATCATCCCCAAGAACCAGATCTCCCGCGTCAAGTCGGTCTTCCGCAACATCCGCCAGGAGTGGTACCAGATCGGCGTCATCCGCGTGCGCAAGCCTGGGATGGAACCGGTGTTCTTCTCCAAGTAACCAACCGCCCGCCCCAGGCGACGGGCGGCGGCATCCCGGTCACCAGCCGAAGTTGATGATCGGGAAGAAGTGCTGGGTGGTGGCGAAGTTCAGCAGACCGATCTGAACGCCGTCAAGGCGCTCGGTGACGTTCACGAGACCGATCTGCAGGCCGGCGGTGCGCCCATTTACGTTCACCAGGCCCATCTGCCAGCCGCGAAACACATCCACGACCCGGTTGCCGAGCAGATTCGCCTGCAGACCGTCCGTGGAACGGCTGAACGAGAACGCGCCGAGATCGAGCACGTCGCAATCGCGGTATGCGCCCCAGCCGAAGTTCAGGCGCAGACCGCTGACATCCCATGAAGGGTTGGGAAGCGCCCACGGGAGAATCGTGATGCCAACGGGGGTAACACCGTCCACATAGCCATAGCCGGCCTCGGCGGAACGCGGTGCATAGGCAACTGCAACGCTCCGGTTGATCTGGCCATGGTCATTGGCAACGCCGGTGGTGGGCGTAAGCACCTGTGCGCCGGCAGCGGCCGCCAGAACGGCAACTATAGCGAAAATCGATTTTTTCATGACTTCTCCTTTTGTTTTGTGGTTGAGTTAAATTCTAGCACAATCGCCAACAACAGTCAATGCTAAAAAAATGACGAAATGAGAAATGAAGTGTTGACTTGAAACGCGCGTTTTGATATACTGTTACCCGTTCCGGCGAGATAGCTCAACGGTAGAGCATCAGAATCATAATCTGCTGGTTGAGGGTTCGAATCCCCCTCTCGCCACCATTCAAACCCATCGCCCAGGCGGTGGGTTTCGTTTTTTACGCTAGAAGCCAGATGGTATTCGAACCAATAGGATTCTTCCGGGGCGATGCCGCCAGGAAGTACGAGGCGCCACGCCAAGGCATCTTTGGCGGCGGGCGCGGCCAGGTGGAGCTGATTCCCGGGAAGAACTTCGAAACGGCGCTAAGAGATCTCGACGGCTTCGAACGCATCTGGCTGCTGTTCGTCTTCGACCGCAACGAGGGGGCATGGCGCCCAACCACCAGGCCCCCGGCCCGTGAGGGTGCGGGGCGAATCGGCCTTTTCGCCTCGCGCGCACCATACCGCCCCAATCCGATCGGTCTGTCGTGCGTGCGTCTGCTCGGCGTGAGCGGACGCATCGTCGCCGTGGACGAAGCAGATCTTCTTGACGGCACGCCGATTCTCGACCTCAAGCCCTACGTGCCGGCGGCGGACTCCTTTCCAGAGGCGCGGGCGGGCTGGACCGAGCTGCATCCGGCGGAGGAATGGCAGGTAACGCCGTCACCGGAGTTCGCCGCCGATGCCGCTTTCGTGCTGGAATCTGGCGGCCCGGACCTCGCGGCCACGGCGATGCTGCAACTTCGCCACTCCCCGCTGGATTCGGCGAGCAAGCGCGTTGAATCGAATGTCAACGGTACCGGCGGCACGCTCTCGCTGAGAATGTTCCGCATCGATTTCACCATCGATGCGATGGCCAGGCAAGTGACGCTGCTGAAACTGAGAAGCGGATACGGCGCCACCGAACTAGCAGACGTCGCCGACCCCTACTGCGACAAGGCACTACACCGCGCCTTTGCCGAAAGACGCAGGGCGAACGGCTAGCGCATTCCCTGCTTGCGGACGAATTCGCCAATACGTCCCACCGCCACCTGGATATTCTCCATCGACGTGGCGTAGCTGAGACGAATGTACCCCTCGCCACAACTGCCGAACGCACTGCCGGGAACGCATGCCACCGCATGCCTCTCGAGCAACTGCAGGCAGAATTCCTCCGAGGTAAGCCCCGTCGAGCGGATATCGGGGAACACGTAGAACGCCCCCCTCGGCATCACCGTTTTCAGACCAAGATCGTTCAGGGCCCTGACCAGGAAATCGCGCCGACGGCGATACTCGGCAGTCATCCGCGCCACATCGGCGTCACCCCGGTCCATCGCCTCCACACCGGCCGCCTGCGAGAGCGTGGGGGCACTCATGATACCGTACTGGTGGATCTTCATCATCGTGTCGGTAATCTGGCGCGGTCCGCAGGCGAAGCCTAGACGGTAGCCGGTCATCGCCCACCCTTTGGAGAATCCATTAAGGAGCACCAGATTGTTCCTGAGTTCGGGAATTGACGAGAAGCTCGTCGGACGCGACCCGTATGACAGCTCGGAATACACCTCGTCCGCCAACAGCAGAAGATCGTGTTTCAGCACGAATCTGGCGATAGCCCGCATGTCCGCCGGCGTCAGAACCGCGCCGGTGGGGTTGCAGGGGAAGTTGAGCAGCAGGGCCTTGGTGCGCGGCGTGACCCTGGCCTCGAGATCGCGCACCCGCAGACGGAAGGCATCCTCGGCCCTCGTCTCGACGCATACAGGCACCGCGTGCGCCATGCGGATGGTCGGCGCATACGAGACGAAGCACGGCTCATGATAGAGGATCTCGTCGCCCGGATCGGCGATTGCGCGGATGGCGAGGTCGATCGCCTCCGATACGCCCACCGTCACCAGAACCTCGCCTTTCCAGTCGTAGCGGGAGCCAAACCGGCGATTGACATAGCGCGCTATGGCCTGGCGGAGCTCGGGCGTACCAAGATTGGACGTATAGTGCGTTCCACCGTCCTCCAGCGCAGTGATGGCGGCGCGGGAGATGTGCCATGGGGTGTCGAAATCAGGCTCGCCGACACCAAGCGATATCACATCCTTCCGCTGCGAAACGATGTCGAAAAACCTGCGAATGCCGCTTTTTGGCAGCACCGCCACGTGTTTCGCTATGAAATTCCTTCCCATTTCCCGCGACTGTGCGTCCTCAGACCACGGGCAGACGCCCGTCGACGGCAAAATCGGCGAGCACGCCCTTCGCCTTGTAGGTCTTGAGCATGAAATGAGTGGCGGTGGAAAGCACTCCCTCGATGGTCGAGAGCTCGGCCGCGACGAAATGCGCAACTTCCTGCAGACCATCCCCGCTGACAAACACCAGAAGATCGTAGGCACCGCTCATCAGGAAGCAGGCGTCGACCTGCGGAAACTTCGCGATCCGGCGCGCAATCTTGGTGAAACCGGTGTCCTTGGCAGGGGTGATCTTGAGTTCGATCACGGCGGTGACCTTGTCCTTCTTCTTCATCGGAGACCTCCTTTGGAATCAATGGCGGAAACTGGCGAGAACAGCCTAGAAATCGACGTCCTCGGGCATGTGCTGGGCACTGCAGCCTGCGTCCACGACCAGACGCTCGCCGGCGATGTTGCGCGCCGCATCCGAGGCGAGAAAGGCGACCGCCTCGGCGATGTCGCCACCCGTCGCCTCCTTGCGGAGCGGGCAGTTCAGCCGCCGGCGCGCCTTGACCGTCTCGTCGAGCGCGTCCCAGCGCTCGGTGTAGATATAGCCAGGAGCAACCTCGTTCACACGAATGCCGAGCGGTCCCAGATCCAGGGCGAGCGAACGCACCAGGGCGTCAATCGCCCCTTTGGAGGCCACATAGCTCGTGCGGTTGCGGATCGCCCTCATCGAGGTGTTGGATCCCAGCGTTACCACCACCCCGCGCTGGCCGGTGGCGGGATTGGGCTCCTGACGCATGAAAAAGCGGCGCGAGGCCTGCTGGGTGACGGTGAAACCGCCCACCACGTTGGTCTTCAGGACCTTGAGCATCATCGCGGGCTCCATCTCGAGCGGGCCACCCTGGCCGAGCCCCTGATCCGCCGCGTTGTTGAGGAGTACGTCCAGCCGACCCGCCCCGCGTTCGATCACGTCGAAGAGGGCAGTCACCTGCGCGACGTCCGAAATGTCGCAGGGAACGGCAACAAAGCCATCCAGCCCGCGGCGGCGAAGCTCCGCCTCGCCGCGCGCAGTCGACTCCGGCGAGGAGCCACACATGAAGACCCGTGCCCCCTCGCGGACGAAAAGTTCGACGATGTCAAGACCAGTGTTGCGATTGCCGCCGGTCACGAGAACCGTTCTACCCTCGAAGCGCTTCATGCCCCAACCGCCTCGCGTCCGCCGGCGAATGCGGCGCGATTGACGTCCAGCAGTTTCGCCTTCGGCCCGGTGAAGCTCTCCACCATCGCGCGCTCCCAGCACGAAACGTCAAAGGGAGTGAACGCGGAAAGCGCACCGGCGATCACCATGTTCATGGTGCGGGCATTTCCAATCTTGGCCGCAATCGCGGGAGCGTCCACGACCAGAGCGTCGGGGAACGTCTTCGCCAGACGAGTCTCAAAGTCAACCACCGGCTGCTGCAGACCGCTCGAGACGGTGACCGGCACGAGGTCCACCGCGTTGATGATCGCCTTGCCGTCCTTGGCCAGGAAGTGCGCCCAGCGCATCGCCTCGAGTCGGTCGAAGGCCACCAGCACGTCGCTCTTGCCTTCGGGGATGATCGGGGAATGCACCTTGCCGCCGAAGCGCACCGAGGAGATGACGCTGCCACCACGCTGGGACATGCCGTGGATCTCGCTCTTCTTCACGTCATACCCGGCAATCGCCGCGGCGCGCGCAAGCATGTTCGCGGTGAGCAGAATGCCCTGCCCGCCAACACCAACCAGAGAAACATTGACTGTATCCATCACATCGCCCTTTCCACAGTGAGTTCGGGATCTATCTCCCGCAATTTCGCTTCAATGCCTTCCTTCAACGTCATCAGTGCATAGGGGCAGCTGCCACAATGGCCCACAAGACGCAGTGAAACCACCTTGCCCTCCATGGACACGAACTCGAGATCGCCCCCGTCCTGCTGAAGCATGGGACGTAGCGCCTCAAGCGTCTCCTTGACCTGTTCTTCCAGATTCATTCTTGATTCTCCTTGTGAAAAAGCATTCATATATTATACCATAATTTCACTGTAAAACAAACAATAAAGACGGCGTGCCCCCGCGCTAGCGGAAGACACGCCGTCCCCTTACGAGGCATCAGACGGAATTACATCATGCCGTCCATGCCGGGCTGGCCGCCATGGCCGCCGCAGTTGCATTCCTTCTTCTCGGGAATGTCGGTGACCATGCAGTCGGTCGTGAGCAGGAGGCCCGCGATCGAGGCCGCATTCTGGAGCGCGGTGCGCGTGACCTTGGCGGGGTCGACGACGCCGCACTTCAGCAGGTCACCGTACTCGCCGGTACGCACGTTGTAGCCCTCGGCGCCCTTCGCCTTCTTGACGTTGGCGACCACGAGGGCAGCCTCCTGGCCGGCGTTGGACACGAGCTTGCGCAGCGGGGCCTCGATGGCGCGCTCGATGATGGAGGCGCCGACCTTCTCGTCGCCGCAGAGTTCGAGCGTCTCGATCGCCTTCTGGCAGCGCAGATAGGCGACGCCGCCGCCAGCGACGATGCCCTCCTCGACCGCCGCACGGGTGGCGTGCAGGGCGTCGTCGACGCGATCCTTCTTCTCCTTCATCGCCGCCTCGGTGGCCGCGCCGACCTTGATCAGCGCCACGCCGCCCGCGAGCTTCGCGAGACGCTCCTGGAGCTTCTCACGGTCGTAGTCGGACGAGGTCTCCTCGATCTGCTTCTTGATGACGTCGACGCGCGCCTTGATGTCGGCGGACTTGCCGAGGCCTTCGACGACGGTCGTGTTGTCCTTGTCGACGACGAC
>JAZRXT010000182.1:0-2037 GCA_045600365.1 Kiritimatiellia bacterium
TACGGTTGATCTCGGTGAGCGTACTGTCGCGGCACATTTCCCGGTTGTGTCCTGGCCGCTCGAGATGCCGCCAGACAATCTCAGAACCCTTACGTTCCAGGCCCCGCGCGGGGCACGTTACACGGTTATCAAGGGTGACGACGGCATCTATATTGAAACGGGACTTTTTATTATTGTTCGTTGATGGTTGGCGCAACGCCGGCCGCAGAGTCTAATCAAGGAGATGAAATGAAGATCGCAATGTTGTTCGGTGTCAGTGTTTGCTGTGCGATGGGGGCCTTGGCGGCAATGCCGCCGACGGCCACGATCATTCCCGCGCCGCAGGAGATGAAGGTGACGGGCGGCGAGTATTTTGTGAAGGCGGGTCCGAAAATCGAAAAGGTCGCGGGGATTCCCGCTGAGGGCTATGAGCTGTCCATCCGGCCGGACGGCATGACCATCCGCCATTCCGACGACGCCGGTCTCTTCTATGCCCGGACCACGCTGCTGCACATGGGTCGCCATGATGACCAGCACAAGTGCACCGCCTACCCCTGCCTGGAGATCAAGGATTCGCCCAAGTTCAAATGGCGCGGCGTGCATCTCGACGACTCCCGCCACTTCTACGGCAAGGACACGGTCAAGCGCCTGCTGCGGCAGATGTCGTGGTTCAAGCTCAACGTCTTCCATTGGCATCTCACCGAGGACCAGGCCTGGATGCTGGAAATCCCCTGCTATCCCGAACTGCAGCGCTACGGCGACGAATGGCAGCTCCCGGGCCAGCCGCCGAAGTGCCACGGCAGCAAGGTGCCGACGGGTTTCTACACCGCCGAAGACGTGAAGGAGATCGTGGCGTACGCGAAGTCGCTCCACATCACCGTCGTGCCGGAGATCGAGTTGCCGGGCCATGTGCTGTGCGCTCTGTGCGCCTACCCGCAGTTCTGCTGCTTCCCGGAGCAGATTGAGAAGCGGGGACGCAACCCCTATTCCCAGGGCGTGCTGAAGGAGGTGCTCTGCGTGGGCAACCCCGAGGCGATCAAGTTCTTTGAGAAGGTGCTCGACTACGTGTGCGAGGTCTTCCCCTCGGAAGTGATCCACATCGGCGGCGACGAGTGTCCGCGCACCAACTGGAAGACCTGTCCCAAGTGCCAGGCGCTCATCAAGCGCGAAGGGTTGAAGGGCGTGGAGGATCTCCAGCCCTGGTTGACGCGCCACTTCACCGAATACCTCGCGAAGAAGGGCCGCCGTACCATTGGTTGGGACGAGATATTTGTGGAATCCTCCAAATCCAGCTCCGGCGGCGCGAAGATTTCCACGCTGTTGCCGAAGTCCACGATGGGAATGTGCTGGCGCACCTATGGCGCCGGTTCCGCCGCCGCGAACCAGGGCTACGACATCGTGCGCTGCCCGACTTCGCATTGCTATTTCGACTATCGGCAAGGCCTCGCCGAGGATCCCTACCAGTACATCGGCGGCATGTTGCCGCTCTCGCGCGTCTACCAGTTCGACCCGCTGGAAGGGGTGTCCGAGGCGGCGCGCGCGCATGTCGCGGGCGGACAATGCTGCAACTGGTCGTCCCACACTTTCAACCGCTTCGACGTGGAGTGGAAGCTCTGGCCCCGCGGTTTCGCGCTGGCGGAAGTGCTCTGGACCTATCCCGACCCCAAGCAGCGCGACTTTGAGGATTTCTCCAAGCGGGCCGCCGAATTCCGCCGTCGCCTGATCCGCTCCCACGTCAACTGCGCTCCGTTGAAGTGATCGCGGCAGGGGCGACTTGTGGTATAATATTCTGATAAGAAAAGTGTAAGTGCATCTCTCAAATCACGAATGGGATGCGCGTGGAGGAAATCAAATGAAAATGATACGGTTATCTTTATTTGCATTGATGGTAATGGCGTCGATTGCCTCTGTGCGCGCAGAAGACGATGCGGTGAATTACATCTCGCAGAATGCCATGTTCTGGCTGGACGCCGCCGATGAAACGACGATGTCCAAGGACGAGAACGGCAATCTCGCATCGTGGAAGTCGAAGGCAGGTGACGGGCGGACGGCGAATGC
>JAZRXT010000183.1:0-2490 GCA_045600365.1 Kiritimatiellia bacterium
GCTGGTGGATGTGGGGCGAGGACGGCTACACCACCAACAACATCTCCACGCCGCCCGGAGTCGGCTTCTGGTACGAACGGCGCGCGGCGGGCGACATGGAGCTCACGTGGGAGGGTCCTGACCGGTATCCGGGCGAGGGGCACGATCTCGACGTGTGGATCGTCGACCACGCGGATGGTGGAGACGGCAGGACGCACCTCGCGTTCAAGTTCGTGGGCGAATACGCGCCCGCGGCGATCACGACCGACTACATCAGCGAGCTCTTCAACTCGGGCAGCATCCGCTATCTGCACGCGACGGGCGCGACCCAGGCGGAGGGCAAGCGTGAGATGGACCGCCTCTCGCAGAATCTGAAGGACAATGCGCTTGTCGTGCCGGCCCTGCGCAACGGCACCGGCGTCAACACGCCGGAGGAGCTGGCGAAGGGGTGGATATGGGTGACCGTGGACGTGCCCGACGGCACGGTGGGGAAGTCGTCGCAGGACGGCACGGGCGACACCAACGGCGCGGGCGATCTCTGGCGCATCGTCGTCGGGCGCGGCGCATGGCCGCGTCCGGAATCTGTAGAACCACAGTAGAGCAAGAAGCGGCTGGACGAGGTTTGCATTTGTGCGAAAGACGATAAAGCGCACCTGATTTCAGCGTCGGGTGCGTTTCTCTTTCCTTTTATGAATGCGATACCGCCTGGTTTACGGGAGCGGGACCTCGGGGAAATGGTTTAGAAGCGGAAATTTGTGCAATCTACAGCACAATGTTGGAAACGAGCTGTTTTCAATTATAATATTTGCAAAACAATTTCAAAGGTGGTAGAATGCAGAGATTCAATTTGGCAATCGCTCTCGTAGGCCTTGCCACGTTTTTCGCAGTGGCGGGATCGAGGGACTTCGTGTTCAGATGTTCGACGCCCGGAGTCGACACCTATGCCGACGGGGAGCAGGTGGTGGAAGGTGAGTGCTATGCGCTTGTCCACACGGAGAAGGGGGCCACGTTCCAGGGTTTTCGGGCCGACGGCCTGGCGCGGGATCCAGAGTCGAGCTATGTCGCGCTGGCGGGGGCTCTGGCCAGGAATGGGCGTTGCTCACCCACGATCTTCCAGGTGCTGGAGGAAAATGCCGCCGCACGCACTAACGGGGTGTGGGAGCTGTTTCTGCTCGACACCCGCGTGGCCAGCGGAAAGCCCGCGGGAATGACGGCGGACGGTCGTCTCCGGCGCGTAAACGCCTGGCGGCGCGTAAACGGGCGGATCCTCGCCAAGCGAGTGGGGATCACCTCGTCTGACTCATTCGAGGAGTTAGCCGCCGACGCCTCGCCCGAACGGCTGGCGGGCGGTACGGGCGTGCCGCCCGCCGATGCGCCGATGCCGCGTATCACCGATATCTGCGTGGAGGGCGGTACGGTTAAGCTCAAGGTGGCGGATACCGTGCCATACTTGACCTACGATGTGAAGGAGGCGACGCTTCGGGGACTGGAGCGCGAAGCGGCCCTCGTTGCCCGCGAACCAAAGGACGGGCGTGCGGACGACACGATAACCCTCGAGGTAGTGCCGAGGAAAGACGCCGGTTCGACGCGGCCAAGGTTCTTCAAGGTGGTAAGAAGATGAATTCCGTGAACAAGTCTTCATATCACGTGTGCCTGTTGAGTTCCTTTGCCATGCTGGCGTTGTCTCCAGCGGTGTCGTGCGCGTCGGATTGCACGGATAGCTTGTTGATGTGGATGGTGTACGACAACTATGACGATCCGCAGATTCCGGACAGCGGCCCGACGGACTTGAAGTTCATCGACGAGCTTGAATCGCGCCCCGATGGCTACAAGGTCAATGGCGCGCGACTGCGCGTGGACGGCACCGACGTCTATCTCAACATCTACGCGAGCGGGGCTGAAACTCCCTACGCGAACGGTATGCTGCCCATCGCACCTGATCCTCAGGAAGGATACTTCACCCAGGCGGGCCCTGTCTATTCCTATTTTGGCGGCTATGGATCGGCGGAATATTCGTTTCTGGTGGAACTGGGCCACTGGGAAGGCGATGAATGGATCGTGATGGCGGCGAGTCTGTCGGCGTCCTATGATGATCTAGTTGCGGGCGGTTGGACAACGGACGATCTGCAGAACTACCCTCGTCATGGGCCGTGGTCGCCCGGCTTCGTGGTGCCTGAGCCGAACGCGGCGCTGCTGATGCCTCTGGGCGCATTGCTACTGGCTCTGCGGCGCAGACGGTTGATTGAAGATGAAGGTTGAAGAAGGAGTGAAGATGATGAAGAGATTCTTGAGAAAACTGGCATTGACCGCGTTCATGGCGGGCGCGGTGGTTCATGTCGCTGCGGGGGCCGATCTGCTGGTCGGCGGGATGATTGCATCCGCGACCAGTTCCCACCTGCACTATCCGGACGACATCGTCCTGTGGGTCGGTACCTGTCCGCTCGGTGCCGAGGACGATCCCCTGGCCAAGTACGCCGAGGCCGTGCCGTTCGAGGCCGAGTACGAAATCGT
>JAZRXT010000184.1:0-3704 GCA_045600365.1 Kiritimatiellia bacterium
GGTTTCGTCCGCCGCGTCGGCCTCGAGCTGGACGC
The DNA here is from genome assembly GCA_045600365.1 of Kiritimatiellia bacterium. Taxonomy (GTDB): domain Bacteria; phylum Verrucomicrobiota; class Kiritimatiellia; order RFP12; family UBA1067; genus RUG572. The sequence goes on from JAZRXT010000184.1 coordinate 36, forward strand.
TCGGTTGGCCGATCGCGCTCGCCAACGACCAGACCTGGACGGTCGGCGCGGGCAACACGCTCGTTCTCTTCGGCGGCATTCATGGTTCTGCCGCGCTCACCTTTGACAATGCGGGTGCCGTCGATTTTGCAGGGACGAGCACGCAGACCGGTGCGCTGACGCTGCCGAACGGCACTTATCGTGTCTCGGCGTCGAATGCGCTCGGCGCCGGTTCGCGCACAGTGAACTTCGACCACAAGAATGCGACCCTCACTTTCGCCAACGCCATTTCGCTTGATTCGCCGATTACGAGCACGCAGATCGAGACAGATCCGCAGGTGGCGCATGTGAAGTTCGAGTCGGGAGCCGATGTCACGTTCAATGGTGCGGTCAGCATTCGGTCGAACGTACGCTTCGAGGTTGGCGAGAACGCCACGGCCACCTTCGGGAACGGGCTCTCGTTCCCGACCGATGGCATGCACGGCGGACCAACCATCTATGGAAAGGGCAAGCTCGTGATCGCCGGCACGCGCATGAGCTGCGGCCAGCACTTCGACATCGCGAGCGGCAATCCCGTGACGATGCGCTTCGAGATTGGCAACAACCATCTCTGTGGTTCGTATTGGGCCGGCTTCAACGCCGGACGCATCGAGGCGGGTGTGAAGGACATCTTCGACGAGAAATCCTACATCTTCCTCGGCAATGGCGTCGTCTTCGACCTGGGCGGGTTTGATCAGCGCGTGCATACGCTAGCCTGCGATTCGGCCTCAACACAGATTTCGAGTTCCGCGCCGGCGAAGCTCGTCGTTCAGACCACGTCGGCCGCCAGCACCACTCTCCAGAACACTGACCATGGCGGTACGAACCGCGTGTGCAAGGCGACCTTCACGGGCGGCGCGGGCGTCCGCCAGGACGGCGCCTGGCCGTTTGCGCTCGGCTCGACCAGTTCGACGACGGGTGTTGTGGAGGTGGCTCAGGGCCAGCTGACGATGACGTCCACCGGCGTTTGGCCCAACTGCGAAAGTGTGACTTTGAGCGGGGGGACGCTGAAGATACAGAACGCGCAGGCCTTCGGCTCCAATGCGGTCTGGACCGTTTCCTCGAGCGCGCGTGTCTTCCTCGACAACCACGGTACGAACCTCTGCGACGTACTCTATGTCGACGGACATCGCATGGCTGGCGGCATCTACGGCGCAATTGGCAGCGGTGCGCCGATCGAGGCGGCGTGGATCAGTGGCGTTGGTGCGCTCCAGGTGCCGGCGCGCGGCACCGTGCTCATTTTCAGGTGAGCATGCCGTGATGATGCAGATGGCAATTCTGGCAAGCGCGGTGATTTCTGCGCTTGCGGCCGGGAACGGACTTGGCGGAACGCCGGACGAGTCGTCCGTGGTGATGGGCTCGCCCGTGGCGACCGTCGCTGCGAAGGACGGCGACGTGCGCACGGCCTCGGCGAGGTACGAGATCCCAATTCTGGCGAACGAGTACTGGTGGGGCGGTGAGGTGCTCGAGGGAATGCGCCAGCCGTTCCACGCGAAGAGCGAAGGGTATTCGATCGATATGCGCCTTCGGCATGGCGAGTCGGGCGGCAATCAGGCCGCCCCGGTGCTGATGAGCTCGAAGGGGCGATGGATCTGGTGCGAGCAGGCGTTCAGGTTCTCCGTGAAGGACGGTGTTCTCGCGATCGAAACCGAGAAGGCGGCACCGATCGCCACCGGTGCCGCGAAGGGCGGCACGTTGCGCGCCGCCTACCGCGAGGTGTCCGCTCGGTACTTTCCGCCGAAGGGACATTGCCGGCTCGAGTTCTTCGAGAATCCGATCTTCAATACCTGGATCGCGCTCAAGTACAACCAGAACGAGAAGGACATCCTCGAACTCGGCCAGGAGTACGTCGACAACGGCATGACGCCGGGCGTGTACATGATCGACCACACCTGGCATGGCGACAGTTTCGGCGACTGGAACTTCCATCAGGGGCGTTTCAAGGATCCCAAGGGAATGGTGGCGAAACTGAAGAAGATGGGCTACAAGGCGGTGATGCTCTGGTTCGATCCGCACATCTCCACCGACACCGCCCTCTATCGCTTCATGCGCAAGGAGAAGATGCTGCTGATGAAGGCAGATGGCTGGACGACAGCGGAATCGTACTGGTGGCCAGGCAAGGCCGCCGTGCTCGACTGCACCAACCCCAGGACATTCGCCTGGCTCAAGGAAACCTGTAACCGGCTCATGAGGGACTTTGACTGCGACGGTTTCTTCTACGACGCCGGCGACGCCTATAACTATCCGCTGGAGGGCGTGCCCTACGTGAAGGACGCAACGCCCTCCGACCAGGTGAAGGCGTTCCACCTGATCGGGCTGGACGTGCCGTTCCAGCAGCACCGTGCCTCGTGGAAGATGGGAGGTTTGCCGCTCATGCAGACCCTGCGCGACAAGCATCCCACCTACCAGGCGATCCACCAGTGCATCGCGGACGGAATCGAGAGCGGTCTGCTTGGATATCCCTACGTCACCTTCGACATGGTGGGCGGTGGCACGGTCTCCAATTTCGAGGGAGAGAACTTCAAGGCCGCCCAGGATCATTTCGTGCGTTCGATGCAGGTGCATGCGCTTTCGCCGATGGTGCAGTTCTCGCTTTCTCCCTGGCGCGTGCTGGACGCGCGTCACCAGGAACTCATCCGCGTTGCCCTCCGCCTACGCCAGCGCTGGGTCCCGTACATCGTGGAGTGCGTGAAGGAGACCGGCCGCACCGGCGAGCCGATGATGCGCTCTTTGGAATACAACTTCCCCGGCAACGGCTACGAGACGATAACCGACCAGTTCATGATGGGCGAGAAGCTGCTTGTTGCGCCGCAGGTGGTCGAGAACGCGACCTCGCGCAAAGTGGTGATTCCGTCCGGGACCTGGAAGGGCGACGACGGCGTGGTCGTGGTCGGGCCGAAGACCATCGAGGTGTCGACGCCCCTCGAGCGCCTGCCGCACTGGCTGAAGATTGAGTAGTCAGTTAGCCGTCGTGGTGGAGTGAGTCATCAATGAGAAAAGGAACGGTTTTGATGCTATCCATTCTGCTCGGAATGATGACGCAGAGCTGGCTTTTGGGGCGGCGGATCGACCTGCCGTCGCTGGCGGCGTCTTCATACGCGGATACGGAGGCATCGACCAATCTCGCCTTCAACCAGCGGGTCGATCTTCGAGAGGTGGAGATCGCCGTCGGTCTCGACGGATGTCCATCGAACTGCGTCCAGGTGGCTTTCGGAACCGATGACGACGCTGACGGTGTACTGGACGTTGACGAGACCGAGACCATGCTCGGAATTCGCTGCGGGCGTTGCTTCCTCGAGGATTTTCCGCGTGGCGTGCGCTACGAGGAGGCGTGTCCGGGGGACGTGGCGGCGCGTACGCTCGTATTCAGTGTCGCCATCGCGAAGGATCACTCCGTCGAGTCCCTCGTTGTCACCAACGTTGCCGGTGCCTCCTTGTTCCAGGGGCTCTGCGCCTCCGCGCCGCTATGGGTCTACCGTCCGGAGTGGAACATCATGCGCGTCACCAGGCGCGGACCAGGCGTTCCGGCGGAATGGTTCGTCTGCGACCAGAGGACGCGTTTCCTCCACATGGTTGTGAGGTAGGTGCGAATGTCCGCGGTCTGGACATGTCTATGGCTCGTTCTGGCCGGCGTCGCGGCGGTCGCATGGG
>JAZRXT010000185.1:0-14072 GCA_045600365.1 Kiritimatiellia bacterium
CAAGTCGTTTTACCGTCGAGCCTTTCAGAAAAGCGTCGCCCCTGTCCGTCCTGCGGGCCTATGGGATAGCACCGGGCGAAAATCGGAGTGACACATTGGAGAACATGCCGTATTTACTGGGGTTTGAGAAATACTTCGCGGCGGCTATGGGATAGCAACGCGCCAAAACAGGGCATGGAACGAAACGAATCGGCACACGCATCGAAGAGACCGAAACCATAATCGCCTAAAAATCAAAACCGCAACGGAATTATCGTCCGTTACGGCTCAGAGGATTTCACCTATGGGATGGTAGTGGCATTATATCAAACTTTTCTAAGGAAAACAAGCGGATAATGCAACAATTCATCCAATCCAATTTATCGACCAGCTTGTCAACGCACGACCACACGGAAGCCGACGTCGAACGGACGCTGCCAGGGCGGATAACCCCAGCGCAGCAGCGCCTTGTGCGGACGATCATTGAAACTGCCGCCGCACACCGTCTTGCGAAGCGTCGAGGCGGAGTCCTGCGACGCGACGAAGTCGGTCGACGTCCACTCCGCCGCGTTGCCGATCATGTCCTTGAGTCCCCAGGCGTTCGCCTTGTAGCTCCCCGCAAGGGCAAGATGCAGCACGCCATCGAAGAATCGCCCGTCCTTGAGCTCGAAGTCAAGCTCGGGCGGCGGATTCATAATCGGCTTCGGGTTGATGCCGGAAACCGCGAGCTCACGGCGAGAAAGATCGGCGAGATTGGCATAGGGCGAGAAGTCGGCGTCAAACCCGCCCCAGTAGAATGGCGTGGACGCACCGGCGAGTGCCGCATGCTCCCATTCGGCCGCGGTGGGCAGACACACCACTCGCCCGCTCTTCGCGGAAAGCCAGCGGCAGAACGCCTCGGCCTTCTCGTACGAAACGCGGACGGCTGGCAAACGCACGTTCTCGGGACGCCCGAAAACCGGATCGTCGTTCATGTAGTAACCGCGCTTAATCTGGTCCTTGTAGTGCATGTCATAGACGCCGTTGTCGTACCCCGGCTCGTACGCTCGCAGCTGCGCCACCGTCACCTCGGTCTCGCCCATCAGGAACGGCGCGATGTCCCCAGCGCCCGGCACGGGCTTCAGCACGATTCTCTCCCCATTGCCGAGATCGAGTGCTTCGTCCGCCATCCCGCAGAGACACGTCGCGGCAGAGACGGCGGCACACGCGGCGGCAGACTCGTCCGCCTCACGGTCCCCAGCGCGTGGCGGCTCGAAGGCGGCCTTCCGATAGGGATTGGGAATCGCCTCGGGGTCGAAGTGCAGGTTTGCAACCGCCTTCTCCAGTTCGCGTCGGCGGCGGATGATCTTCGGATCCGGGCAGCCCGTCTCGCTCCAGGTGCCGTAGAATGGCACGTTCAGGTTCATCCAGGTGATGAGGCGACTCTTCTCCTCGTCCGTGAGGCGCACACCATGGTGGCCGACTGCCAGGCGCTGCCAGAGCTCCGAGGTGTCGGCATGGAACTCGCCGGGGACGAGCAGATGGTAGTCGCCTTCGGGACCGTTACGGCGCACGTACGGATGCAGGCTGTCGTAGATCTCTCGCGGCGCCCCGTTGAGCTTCACGAGCGGCTGGCCGAGCACATTGCGCTTTGCGGACGAACCATCGTGGCAACCCGAGCAGCGGCGCTCGATCACGTTCGCGACTTCGCGCTCGAAGGAGAAGTTACGGCGTGGACCGAACCAGGGCCGGATCTTCTGCGGAGGCTTCGTGGAGGCGATAGTGCGCTTGCCCGCCTTGGGGGCGGCGTTCTGGTCCTGATGGCAGCCAAGACACGAAAGAGTCTCGCCCGGCATCGCGGCGAACCACGAACGCATCTCCTGCAGATGGCGACCACCGGCGTCTAGCGGCTGGATGACGAGAGGAACATTGGCAGGGGCCTCGAAGAAGCAGCTGCCGTCCTCCTCCACGTCAACTTCGCCGATCATCACGCGGCAGTCCCACGGCCCCTCCATGCCGATGAGGTAGTGTCCGCCGCAGCTCTTCTTTCCGCTCTTGCGCGGACAGTACTCGTAGTTGAACACGCGCAGCTTCTTCACCGTGCCCTTCGGCACACCCGCGAGGCCGGGCCCGTCATACACCGACACCACGTTCACGAGCGCGTTCGTCTTCGACTCGTCCACCCGACGGGCCACCTCGAACGGCTTCTCGCGCCGCTCGAGCGGACGCGGCTCGAGGTAGTTGAAGTCATCTTTTGCTGAAACGAGAATCGGCCACTGGTTGTCGAAGACGTCAACATAGGCGATGAAGAAGTGCCTCGCGTGGGCATAGTCCTGCATCGCCACCAGCACACCATCGTCCGAAAGCGGATATGGGTGCAGGAAGAACTGGTGCGCGTCGTTGACGAGGCGATCCGCCGTCACGGGCTCGACCTTCTTACCCCAGCCGGGCAGCTTCTGCACCGCACCGGCGACCTCGCGCCGTCCCTTCGCGACGTCGAACTTCACGAGCTCTCCCTTCCGCCGCACACCGTGGTGGCCGGTGACGATGCCGAAGAAGCGGGTGGACGAACCCGGCACCGGCTTCGTGAAGAAAAGCGAATTTGGCCAGTAGGAGTTGGAACCATAGAACTCCTGCTGGTCGGAGCCATCGGGATTCATGGTCATCAGAATGCGGGCAAAGTAGTGGGCGGAATCGGTGTATTCCCAGCGGAGGTAGAGGCAGCGTCCGTTGGGGAGCATGACCGGGTTCCAGTTGTTGTCCTGGTCGAACGAGATGCGGCGGAGGCTCCCGTCGGGGTGGCGAAGCAGAAGGTTGCCCACCTGGTCGGCACCACCCACGCAGGGAACTCCCTGGAAGCCGACGGTGCCCACAAGGAACATCCTGCCGTCGGGGAGGTACATCGGATCGTAGTAGTCGATGTCGGGGGTGTCGGTGGGCGTGAGCTCGCGGATGACACCCGGGCACGCAAGGTCCATTTCCGCCACGCACCATCCGCTTTCGCCAATGCCGCCGTGGGCGCCGTTCTTCGGGGCGGGGCCTCGCTTCGCCTCCTCCGGCTTGCGCGTGGAGAAGGCGACATTCGCGAGCGAGTAGTCGATCGCCACATCGCCGATGAAAGAGTCGCTCTCGAGTAGGGTGGTTACGGAAGTGGCCGCGGTGGTCTTGTCGAGCTTCACCCGCACAAGCGCGTTCGAGTAGCCGCACACGGGCACGGAGGAATTGCCCTGCCAGTTGGCGGGGAGTCCCATCGCGTTGCCATCACCACGCCGCACGGCGAGGAAATCGGCGAATCGCGCGAACTCGGGAAGACGCAGGAACACCTTGCGCGACAGCTTCTCGGCGGCGTATTCGTCGGTGGATCCCTTCACGGCGGCGCATTCCGCGAGCAGGGAGGCCTTGTCGCCGAAGAGTACAGAGCACCTGGAGGCGTAGGCCTCGATCGCGCGTGCCATCGCCTCGGGATTGAAGAGGGATTTTACCAGATGGTTTCGCATGTCGGCAACCGGCGGCTGCTCGGGAGCGGATACGCGAGCGCCCTTGATCTCGTAGGCAGGCAGTATCTTGCCAAGCAGATCGCGCTCGCTCATCTCCACACTAGCATCGTAGTCCACTTGTCCGTCAGGATTCCACACGCTGTGGTGCCACACGATGCGGCGGTCTGCGTCGAGCAGGAAGATGCGTGCGCCGTAGAGGTCGAATCCCTCGCCTGGCCGAGTCGACGGGCGTATCCGCACCGAGGAGATCGGCATGGAAGCGTTGAAGTCCACCTCCATCCACGGCGAATCGATGCGGCGGGGCGAGGTCTCGCGGCGTATCTTGAATCCGTATTTCCCGTCCTCCACGTCATCGCCATAGCTATCCGGACCCGCCACCATGAACTTCTTCCAGGTGAGGGACTTCGCGGGGCCCGGGTTGTCGATCACCAGGTAGCGCGCCTGCGTGTAGAACTCGGCGGGGGAGCGCCCGGCCGCGGCCGACGCGCCGAGGGCAACCCCAGCCACCGCCAGGGCAGTTAAGAATCTGCAGAAGACCACCATCGTTCTACCTTCCTCTATATCTTCTGGAATTTCCCGGAACCGTCATCGTGTCTCTTCGAGCGGCTCGGCGTCGCGGGAGCGAATCAGCAGCGAGGGGTTGGATTTGAGTTCATCTACGAGGTCGTGCAGCGAAGAGGACGCGCCTCGCACGTTCTCCAGGATCTCGGAAATCTTCGCGCTCTCAGACTGGATGACGCGGTCGGCCCCGTCCAGCACGGAACTTGCGGTGGTAAGGGTGTTCACGATGTTCGTCCAGCCGTCCACGAGGTTGATCCGGTCGAGCTGCGCCATGATGCGGTCCGCCGCCGCCGCCGCAGAGTCGAGGATCGACGGCGCGGGCGGGATGCTGGCGAACTTCGGCTTCCAGCTGATCTTGCGCGGCGCCACCTCGGGCTTGAGGTCGAGCTCGATGCGCGAAAGGCCGGTGACGCCACTCGCAGAGACCGTGGCGCGGAGCCCGCGGTCGAGCAGTTTCCGGGTGAACATCTCGTCGTGCCCCTCCACCACGCCGCAACGGCGGCGGTTCAACGCCAGCTTCACGCAGATGACGTGCGCATCGGCCTCCGAGCAGTCTCTGTACACATTGCCGACGAAGTTGATGGCGCGCACCTCGCCGACCTTGACGCCGCGCAGATTCACCGCGCTGCCGACGTCCAGGCCCGACACGCCGGTCTCGAAGTAGGTTTCGGCGAAGAACTCCTGATTGTTGTCGCGCACGCCGCCCAGATAGACGAGCGTTCCGATGATGAACGCGGTTCCAAGTACGGCCACGAAGCCGATCTTCGCGTAGTTTGCCTGATTGTCTTTCATGGTGATGAAGGGTTTTAGAGGTGAGGGTTGACGGGCTTTAGTCGACCTTGCCACGGTTGAAGAATGCTAGTACGAAGGGGTCGGTGGAGGTGGTACGCAGGGCGGTGGGGCTGCCGAGGGCGATCATCCCGTGGCGCGCCTTGTCGAACATGGCGCAGCGGTCGGCGATCTTGAAGATCGACGGCAGCTCGTGGGTGACAATCACGAAGGTCACGTTCTTCTTCTCTCGCAGACGCAGGATCAGATCGTCGAGCGCCGAGGAGGTGATCGGGTCGAGCCCGGCCGAGGGCTCGTCGAGGAAAAGGATTTCCGGACCGAGCGCCATCGCCCTGGCGATCGCGGCGCGCTTCTTCATGCCGCCGGAGATTTCAGAGGGCATCTTGTCGGCGGCATCGGCGAGTTCCACGAGCTTCAGCTGCTCCATCGCGAATTCCTCGCGTTCCCGGCGGCGCATTGAGGTGAACTCCTCGAGCGGCAGCATCACGTTCTCGAGCACGCTCATAGAGCCGAAGAGCGCCCCGCTCTGGTACATGACGCCGATCTTGCGATAGAGCTGGGCGCGGTTGCGCCGGTTCCATTCGAGGCCGTCGATGGTCAGCCGCCCGGAAAGCACGGGATTGAGCCCGATCATGTGCTTCATGATCGTCGACTTCCCGCACCCCGAGCCTCCGAGCAGAATGAATATCTCCCCGCGGTTCACCTCGAAGCTGACGCCGCGCAGGATCTCCGCGCCGGGATAGCCAGCGGTGACATCTTCAAGAACTATCAATGGGCTTGCGAGTGGCATGGCTAATGAATTGAACTACACCCCGAAGATGAAACAGATGACGGCCAAGAGACCGTCGGTTACGGCTATCGCCACTATGCCGCCCACCACGGCGGACGTTGCCGCCACGCCGACCCCGTCGGCGGTGTTGCGCGTGCGCATTCCCGCCGAACACCCGATCAGCGCCACCAGGAAACCGAACAGGGCGCTCTTCCACAGGCCGAACTCGATCATGAACGGAGTGGTGGCCGACTTCACATGCCCCCAGAAGACCGTGGTCGGCACGTCCATGAGCCGCAGCACCAACGCCCCGCCGACCAAGCCGGCCAGCTCGGCGGCAATCGTCAGCACCGGCATCGCCAGCACGGCGGCCATGACCCGCGGCATCACCAGGAAACGGACCGGCGGCAGACCGAACGTGGTGAGCGCGTCGAGCTCCTCGTCCACCTTCATCGTGCCGACCTCCGCCGCAAAGGCGCTGCCGCTGCGGCCGGCCAGGATGATCGCCGTCACCAGCGGACCCAGCTCGCGGAAAAGACCGATCGCAATCAGGTCCGCCACATACACCTCGACGCCGAACATCTTCAGCGAGGCGGCGGACTCGAAGGCGAGGATCAACCCCAGCAGAAAACCGATGCCGGCGGTGATGGGCAACCCGTCGAAACACGCGCGCTCAAACGCCAGCGCCGAATCGGCGAAGCGGAAGCGCATGGGATGGAACAGCGTCCATACCGCGCTCGAAAGAGTCTCGCCGAGGAAGGCACAGTTCTCGCGAAAGGAGCCGATCCCCTCGCACACACCCTCGCCGAGGGCCACTAGGAACGGACGATGTCCACGCCGCGCCATTCTATTCCTTGGCGGGTACGCTCTTCCCTTCGGCGGGAACGGCACCGGTGGCGCCAGAGTTGCCCGGATTGCCGTTGCCCTGGAGGCTAGACAGCACGTTCTGATCCGCCTTGCGGTCACTCTGCGCCGTCTGCGCCTCGCCCTCGCGCTTCACCGCATCGGCATCGCGCTTGATGGTCTCACCCGCCGGCAGCTTCTCGCCATCCTTCACCCGGCGTTCGAGGTCCTTGCGGTACTCGTTCTTTTCCGCCGTCTCGGCGGCCTTGATCTCGCGGTTGGCGTCGTCGAGCCGATCTTTCTTGAGCTGCTCCACGAACTCGCGCAGCGTCTCCTGCTCCTGCTTGTCGCCCATCCGCTTCTCAAGTGCCTCGGCCTCCTCCTTCTTGCCTTCCTTCTCCAGCTCGTCCTTGTGGAGCTTGAGCCAGTATTCGCGCTCTTCGGCGGACATATCCCGCAGCTTCTTCGCACGGTCGAGCTTCGCCTTCTCGATGGCGAGCTTCGTCTTGCGCTCCTCGTCCTGGCGCGCCCACTCGTCGTTGAAGCGGCGCAGCTGCTCCTTCTTCGAAACCGGATCGGCGAGCGGCGAGGCGGACCAGCCGTTGTCCTCCCACGGACGCGGATCGCTCAACGTCTTCTTGCGGCGCATTGCCTCGAACTGGGCGGCGGACGCATCATCAAGCACATACGGGGTGATGAACACCAATAGCTCGCTACGCTGATCCTTGAAGGAGGTGGAGCCAAAGAGCCACTTGCCAACCCACGGGATGTCCTTCAGCAGCGGAATGCCACTCTCCGATTCCGTCTTCGTCGTCTTGGTGAGACCACCCATGATGACCGTCTGGCGGTTCTCGACGGAAATGTCGGACGACATCTTGCGCGTGACGACGGTGGCGTAGGGGTCGGTGCCGCCCGACTCGTTTGGCACGTTCTGGTCCGCACCCTGCGACTCGATCGTCTCCTCGATGGTGAGCATCACGGTGCCGTTCGGATTGATCTTGGGCGTGACCTTCACGGTAAGGCCGATGTCGCGCTTTTCGTAGTTGCGCACCTGGGTGCCAGAGTAGGAAGAACCTGAGTACTGGTAGCCGGCGAAGAGGTAGATCATATCGGTCGCCTCGATCGTGGCCTCCTTGTTGTCCACGGTCATCAGAATCGGCGAGGCGAGCACCTTGGTACGGCTGTCGCCCTTGGAGGCGTTGATCACCGCCGCGATGTTGAGCTTGTCGCTCTTGAGCAGGTAGTTGACGCCGCCGCCGATGGGATTGGCTGCCGTCGCGACCTCACTCGTGGCGCCGGCGGCGGCCACGTTCATCAGCGTGCCGAGCGGACCCGAGCTGGAGCCGCCGCCGCCGCCGAGCATGTAGCTGCCGTTGTTGAAGAAACCATCGCGGGCAATCACCTTCTTCATCACCGCAGCGGCGTCCTCGCCAATGGTGGACGAGACCTCGTTGCCATCGGCGTCCTTGTACTTGTACTCGGAGCCCATTACGCCGGATCCGACTACGTTCCCCCGGTCGTCGGTGGCGTAGAAGAGCCCGCGCCCGAATCTATCGGTGGCCTGAACGCTCTGCTTCGAGCGCCCGCGCTGCACCCAGTCGATGCCGGTGGTGAGTTCATCGCCGAGTTCGATCTGGATGATGACCGTTTCGAGCAGCACCTGGGAGAGCTTGACGTCCATATCCTCGATGACCTCCTTGACGGCCTTCATATCGGCCTTGCGGGCCATCACGACGACGCCGTTGATGCGCTTGTCGGCGAGGATCTTGATGTTGTCCTTGTTGAGTTCGCCAAGAGTGGTCGAGGCGCTCTTCGAGAAGGTGGGGTTGGCGGTGGGGGTGCGCCCGGCCATGGGCTGACGGGAGCCCGGAGTGAGGTTCTTGTTGGCGGCACCGCCCTTCTGCGCGGCGGCGTTCTGGTTGTTCTTCGACTGCGAGGAGGAGGAACCGTTGCCGATGAGGTCGTTGAGCATCGACGACACCTCCTCGGCGTCGGCGTACTTGAGGCGCACCACCTCGACCGAGACCTCGGGGGTGGTGGGCACGTCGAGTTCCTTGATCACGGTGTCGAAGAAGTTCATGTTGCTCTTCATCGTGATGACGATGAGCTTGTTGGAGCGCTCGTCGGCGAGGATCAGCACCTTGCCGCGGATCATGCCGCGGTCGGCATCCGACACCTGCGCGGTCATGACGGCGTTCGGGGTGGGCGCGGGGGGCGGCTGGTTGAGACCGGGGCGGTTGCCGAGGCCGAGCAGACGGCCACCAACGGGGGCGGGCGCGGCATTGCGGGAGCCGAAGCCGGGGGCACCGCTCTCCTTCGGGCCGCTCTTCGCCTGCTGGCTGTCCTTCTGCGACTCGGTGACGATCGTCTCGAGCGCGGTCTTGATGTCGGTGGCGAGGGCGTTCTCGATCTGGCGCACGAACACCTCCTCGAGAACGGGGTTGGCCACGTCGAGCTCCTTGATCACCTCGAGCATCCGGTTGACGTTCTCCTGGGTGTCGGTGACGAGGATGGTGTTGGTGCGCTCGAACACCTGCACCGCGGCATCGGGATCCTTGAAGCCCTCGATCGCCTTCTGCGCCTCCTCGGCGGTGATGTGTTCTAGGCGGATGAGCTGGCTGATCACACGGCCCTTCTCGGCGATCGCCTCGGTGGGCATGTTCATCGAGGTGCGGATACCCTTGGTACGTACGCTCTTGCGCTCGAAGGCGCGCAGAAAGATCCTGTCGAAGGGCTCGAGCACCACGCCGTTCATCGTGAGCGTGACCTCGATCGCCTCCAGATACTCCTCCTTGGTGAGCTCGCGGTCCTCCATCGTCTTGAGGGTGATCTGCGCCTTGGGAAGGTTGGGCGCGGGGATGAGGATCTTACCCGCCACATCGGCGTATGCGTAGAGCAGCAGCTCGACCGGGGCCTGGTCGAAGGCGAGACGCGTGGGCACTCCGTTGGTGCCCTTGGGGATTTCCTTGAGCTGCTCTTCGGTGGTCTTGGCCTCACCGCCGGCGGCGTTGGCGGCGGCATTGGCGGCGTTGGCGGCAGGGCCACCGGGACGGCGCAGACCGCCCGGACGGTTGAGACGGCGCAGACCCTGGCCCGAAGCCGCCAGCGCGGCGAACAGGCAGACGAGCACGGCTGCGATTCTGGTAAACTGCTTCATTTCCTCTTTGCTCCTTCTTTCGGCGCATCGGTCTTCATATAGGCGCAGGTAAGGGTCATCTTGCCGGCGAGCACGCCGTTGTTCTTGGCGGTGATGTCGATATCGCGCACGTCGAACATCGCCTCGCGGCTATGCTCGAGCGCATATAGGAACTCGACGAGCTTGCCCAGGGCCGCCTCGTACTTGAGTTCGATGGGCATCTCCCACACTCCGCCATGCTCCTCCTCCTCCTTGGGCTGTTCGCTCACAAGGCGGATGTAATGGTCGGCCGCAATCTTCTCGAGCGCGCGCTGCCAGCGTACCTGGGTGGACTCCTCCATGCCCGCCACCGGCATCTTCTCGCTCTCGCCCTCGGCACGCTCGCGCCATTCCTCCTTGCGGGAGATGAGCTTCTTCTCGCCGGCCAGCCTCTTCTCCGCGCGCTCGTAGGAGCGGATGGAGCCATCCCACATCGCCGGCCGCCACCAGGGACGCGCCTTGTTCGACGACACGCCGCCGAACCACATGTAGGCCGCGATTCCGTATAGCACCACGCCCACGCCTATCGCCAGCAGGGTGCGGTCGCGCCTGGACATTTCGCCGATCATCTGGAGCCCTCCTCGTCCGCCTTCGGGAAGAAGGCCTCGAGCGTGAAGCGCACGCCGCCGCTCTTGTTCTGGGTCTCGCCGCCAGACTGCTGGACCTTGTCGAATATCTTCACCGGCTCGGCGTCTTCGTCCTCACTCTCGTACTCGGCCCCCTCGAGGTTCTCGGTGAGCTTGCGCACGTCCTCGCGCTCCCCGGCCTGGCCCTGCACGCGCACGCTCTCGCCACGCACGTAGCGGAAGGTGCGGAACGCCATGTCCTCGGAGTCGGGTAGACAGTCCGACACCGTCTTGAGCACCTCCAGCGCACCGTGCGAATGGTCGGCATAGCGTTCGATCAGCGCCACCCGGTTGGTGAGCGCCAGCACCTCCTTGAAGGCACGGGCGTGCACACGCTCCTTGCACATGTCGTTGCGGCGGTCGGCCAGAAAGCCGTACACCGCATCGACGCCGAACAGAACGCCCATCACTACCGCCCACACCGCGGCAGCCACCGCCGCCCACACGGTGAGCCGACGGCGGAAACGCGACTCAATCAGGTCCTCGCGCCACGGCTCCGGCGTGAGATCGAGCGCCTGCTGCTCCTCGACAGTGCGGTGGGCCACCCCTTCGGCACCGGCAAAGTCGTCCTCCACCTTGACTTCGCGCACTTCGCCGAACACGGCAAGGCGACTGAGCAGCACTTCGCCCACACCCTCCCGCGAACATACCACGACGTCCACCGGACCTTCAGGCGTTGCACTTTCGATCTGCAGCACGGAAAGCGTAATCTCGCGCACCAGCACCATGGGATCGGCAGTGCTACCAATCCCGCGCAGCGCACTGGCAACGCCGTCGTCGAGCACCGCCAGCTCCCAGCCGGCACCTAGGTCGAGCAACACGATGCGACGGCGCGGCCCCTCCTTCTCGCAAAGGCGCGGCCACAGCATGCGCAGCCAGCCCAGCGCGGTGGCGTCGGTACGCGTCACGTGCACCTTCGCGAGCTCCAACGCCTCGGTTATCTCCGCCGACGGGGCAGTAGGCAGCGCCGCCGCTATCACGGCCAGCTCGCTATCCGTCTCGCTCATCGTCTCGGCGGCGGGAGTGAGCGGCTCATCGGGGAACGGTGATATCGAATCCAGCGCCATCGACGCCGCGCCCAACACATCGTCCCGCGCCTCGGCGGGAACGCGCATGGGCTTGACCAGCAACGAGGAAAGCGGCAAAGAAAGAACGAACTCGTGACCGCCGAACTTAACGGCCGCCTCACGGAAAGCGCGGACAAGCGGACGATCCGTGGCAACGGTCTCCTCCTGCGCCGCCGCCTCCGCTTCGCCATCGGCGCCCTCCGCGGCCTCAACCGCCTCGTCGACCTGAACGCTCAACGGCCAGCATTCCTCCGCCGTGCGCTCCCAGGCACCATCATCGCCACCCAGACGCACCCCGCGGAGGAACTCGCCCTCAATCGCCAGTACTGTCACTTCTTTGTTCATTTGGAATATTATCGCATTTTATCCGCACTTTTGCAAGCAAAAACGCGAATTATTTAGCGATCACATCCTGTAAAAAACACCTTTTCTATCCAATATGCGGCTTGTAGGACGCTATGACAGAAAAAAGACTTCGACTTGAAGCTGGAGGTTCTAGAAGCGCTAGCTGCGCTAGATACTCTAGCAGCTCTAGAATCTCTAGAACAACTAGAATTTCCAGCAAACCAAGTTAAGCCATCAAAACCCATAGATCGACAGCATCAGCTTTCGGAGCGAGCTCGGGCAATCAACCATCTGCATCAGCACGTCGCGCGTTCCCTGCGGCAGCACGCCCAGCGCCGAAACCGTTCCCAGCGCCTCATACGCCGATACCGACGCCCCGCCATCCCCGCCGGTCTTCATTCTGGCGGCGGCCGTCTTCCTCACCTCGGCGTTGCCATAAAGCGCCAGCTGCAGATTCTTCCTGGCAAAGCTCTCGGCCATTTTCAGCGCGGACGAATTCCACAATGGGCCATCGCCCTTCGGCTCGGCGATTCCCACGCCCAACCGGTGCACAAAACCGTTGCCATCCACGAACACCATCGTCGGCGGCGGCAATCGCCAGCCGGTGCCAGCGAACCATTGCGTAAACGCCTTCTCCCAATCCGGCGCCGGCACCACCGCGCCAGCGTCAGTGGCCAGTTCCTGGCGATCCAGCGCCCTTCTCCACTGCAACGCGAGCGCCACGACAAGGCCATCCTCGTCGCAGCTTTCATGAAACGCAACGATCTCGCAGCCGCGAACCTCGCGCTCGGCGAACGTCGAGAAGACCGTGGAGACGCCCTTCGAACCCGCGCCGCGCTGCACCGTGGTGGCGCCCGACGCGGCCATTCCCAGCGCGTTCATGATCTGGTGCCGCGCCCGAAGCTCCGCCATGCGAAAGCAGACCGTTCGCGCCGAACCGTAGGAACCGACCTGTGCGCACTGGCGGCGCGCACTCACTATGACGGTATAGGCATCACCGGTGGCGTCATAGCCGACCTGCACCCCAAGCTGGCGCAGCTGGCGGCGCACCTGCGCCTCGGCATCCAGCCCCGAACCGGCGGCCAGCAGCATTCCTGCCGTCAGCACCAGAAAAACGGAAATGGCACCGCGCAGCTTCATCGATCAAGAATCGCCTTCGCCTTGTCAATGCACCAGGCATCGGTGGCAAGGCCGTACGCCACCATCGCCGCCGCCGCCGCCAGCTCACGCTTCTCAAGCGCCTCGTAGGTGGTGGCGAGATTCACCAGCGCATACTGGTATTCACGGTCAAGGCGCAGCGCGGCCCGGAAGCACACGAGCGCGCCCCACCAGTCCTTCCTGCCCTGCAGCAGACGGCCGAGCAGATTCCACAGCACCTTGTCGCCGGGATTCTCGCGCAGCGCCTCCAGGACGGCACGCTCATGGTCCTCGACCGTGCCAGGCGCAAAGAACGCCTTCTCTGCGGCACGCCCCATCGCCGTGCGCTCCACCCGGGCATTCGCGCCCAGACCGCCGCCAAGGAAAAGCTCCTCGAACTTCGGCTCGCCAAAATAGTCGGTGCGCACATCGCGCACCAGAATCCTGCGCGTGCTGACCACGGTTTCGGTGCGGACGGTGGTGATGATCGCCTGGTCGGACTGCACCCTGCGCGCCATCAGCGTGCCGCCCTTCGGCATCACCTTGCTGACGCCGCGCGAGGCGATTTCGCTGACGTTCGTGACGGTGTTGGCCGCCACCGAAGTGTTGGTGGTGACATTGACAAGAATATTGGTCGTGACGATCTCGGAGGGGGCGTCGTACACCTTGTCGAACGCCGGAGCAAGCTTGCCGATCGAGTCCCTTGCCGCACGAACCTGCGCGGCGAAATCGGACTGCTTCAGATAGTCCGCCACGCCGGACTCCACGGTCCTGTATTCATCGTACGCAGGCGAGCCCTTCGCCGACGCGACGGCGTCGAAGTCGGCGGTGGAGACCATGGCCGCGCAATCCAGCAGTCCCACCCCGGTCATGAACGACGCATTCGCCCGCCCTAGATACTGCTCTCCAACCAGCTTCTTCGCACCTTCGTACCAGATCGACGCCGGCACCTCTTCCAGAAAGCCGGGCGGCATAGAGTCCTCGACCGGCTTCCGGTCGCAGACCATGCACGCGATCCTGTCCTTGCCCTCATCACGCGAGAACTCCTGGCCCTTGAGATCGTACTTCCAGTCGGCGGTGTACTCGAAGACGGGATAGTTCTTGCGGACCAGTCGGCGAACGCGCTCGAGACCGAACGGCAACGCCGGATCCTGCTTGCGCGCGCCCGCCTTCGCCGCCAGCCAGGCGTAGAGTTCGCTATGCTCGGCCAGCAGGGCGAGCGCACTCACGTCTTCCGAATCCGCCGCATCGCGCGAGACGCGAACCTGGACGAAGAGCTTGTCGTTCCACTCGTAGACACCCTGG
>JAZRXT010000186.1:0-12287 GCA_045600365.1 Kiritimatiellia bacterium
CGCCCCCGCCGGTGGTGGTGCATCAGCCTGTGTACGTGCAGCCGCCGGTGGTGGTCCAGCCGCCGGTCGTGGTCCAGCCGCCGGTACAGGTCCAACAGCCTGTATATGTTCAGCAACCCGTTCAGGTACAGCAGCCGGTTCAGGTGCAGCAACCCGTTCAGGTGCAGCAGCCCGCGCAGGTTCAGCAACCGGTTCAGGCACCACAGCCGGCGCCTGTTGCCGCTGCGTCTGAAGTTGTGCCGTCCGTTCCGGTGGTGGCGCAGGAGGTCGCCAAACCGCCTGCCGTTGACGTGGCGGCGCTGATGGCGCAGTCCTCGACCGCTCAGGAAACGGCGGAGCCGGTTCTCAAGTGGGGAGATATCCGTCTCGAAAAGCCCGCCACGGCCGCTCAGGTGGAGGCCTTCAAGAAGAAATACATGGCTAATGACGACAAGCCAGAATCCCCCAAGCTGCATCTTGAGAATCCTGATGACGCCACGGTGGCGGCGGTGCTGGCGCGATTCCCGGACGCCAAGGAGCTCACGCTTGCCAAAACTGACAAGCTCACCACGCTCGCCCCGCTGGCGTTGCTGAAGGACGCCACCGAGGTGACGATCAGGGACCTCGAGAATGTGAAGGATCTCTCACCGCTGGCCGCACTGGTCAACGTTGAGGAGCTGAAGCTGAACTACTGCACCATCCGCGACTTTTCCTTCGCCGGGGCGCTTACTAAGATGAAGGAGCTCAGTCTCTACGGCTCCACGGTGGAGACGGCGTTCACCCCGCTTGCCGCCGCGCCGAAACTGGAGGAGATCAACTACTACGCCACCAAGGCCACCAAGGAGATCTACGACACGCTGGGCGATCTCAAGCAGGTGACCCACTTCCACGGCGGACTCTCCAAGATCACCGATCTGGGCTGGCTGAAGAACGTGCCGCAGACAAAGGAGCTGGAAGTGTTCAGCGAGAAGATATCCGACTTCTCCCCCGTGTCGGCGCTCCCGAATCTCGAGCGTTTCCGCGGCTGGAACATGACGAAGGGGTACAATTCCCTGCCCTTGGGCGACATCTCCTTCCTGGCTCCCTGCAAGAAGCTCAAGAAGCTGGAGCTGCCAGGCAGCGAGTACTCCAACATCGCGGTGCTGGCGACGTTCCCCGAGCTCGAGGAGTGCGACTTCTCTGACGCTGTGAACGCGGTCGATCTCTCGTTCGTCGCTGCCTGCCCGAAGATCGAGAGCATAAATATCTCCGGCGTGAAGAAGCCGGTCGTCGGCTTTGAATCTCTTAAGGACCATCCCGGCCTGGAGAAAATCTGGCTCCGTCACGCCCGGAAGGTCACTGACAATGGCGTGAAGTCGCTCGCGGTGCTGCAGACCTGCCCGAAGATCATCAGCGTCAGCGTGACGACCAACGTCTACGACGCCGCGGAGATTTCGGCCCTGACGGAACACATCCGCAAACGGTCCAAGTGGGGCGGCGTACACCAGTCCAAGTGATTCCGCCATGTCGCCGTCGAACCTGGCTCCCGCAAGCGGATTGGGACAAACTGTGAAGATAGCCATTGCCACGACGGCGCTGGCGCTGACTTTGACGGCCAGCGCGGTGCCGGGTAGGGTCACCATCCTCCACACCAACGATTCGCACACCCACGTCGACGATGCCGCAGTGGCGTTCTCGGCGATTGCCGCCGAGGTGCGGCAGCGGCGGGCCGCTGGCGAGAACGTGATCCTCGCCGATGCCGGCGACTTCGTGCAGGGCACCGCGATGGGCGGATACGACGGTGGCAGGAGCGTGGTCGAAATCATGAATGCCACCGGCTACCAGGTGGCGTGTCCCGGCAATCACGAGTTCGACTACGGCATCAAGACGTTCTTCGAAAACGTGCGCCTGGCGAAATTCAGGATCGTCAGCTGCAACTTCATCCGCCACGCGGCTGCGGGTGACGCCGGCACGGTGCAGCTGCCGCGCTACGCGGTGGTGGAGTCGGGCGGCGTGAAGGTGGCGTTCGTGGGCGTGTGCACCCCCACCACGCTCGTGTCCTCCAAGCCCACCACGTTTCTCGATTCCACGCGCACCTATCGCGAGTGGGACTTCATCGCGGGCGAAGACGGCAAGGCCCTCTATGCCGCCGTGCAGGACGCGGTGAACGACGCCGCCCGCGAGGCGGACTACGTGGTCGTCATCGGCCACCTGGGCGTATCCCCCGACTGCGCCCGCTACATGTCCACCGACGTAATCGCCAACACCACCAACTTCGTGGCGCTGATCGACGGCCACTCGCACTCCGAGCTCACCGGGCGCCGGGTGAAGAACGCTGCCGGCAGGGACGTGGTGCTCACGCAGTCCGGCAGCTATCTTGGCGTGCTGGGTTCGCTGACGCTCGAAAACGGCCGCTGCACCTCGGCCGGCACGGTCTTCCCGGTCGAGGACAAGGACGCGCAGGTCGCGCAGCTGGAGAAGACGCTCGAGCAGTCGGTCGAGAAACAGCTCGGCAAACGGGTGGCAACTGCCCCCCGCGCAATCGTGTCCTACCGTCCCGGCACCAACGATCGCCTGGCGCGAATGCAGGACTGCGGTGCCGGCGACTTCGCGGCCGACGCCGCCTGGTGGTACGCCAATTCGGTCAATGGGCTCGAGTGCGACTTCTCGTGCATGAACGGCGGCAATGTGCGCGCTGACATTCCGGCTGGCGACGTGACGTACAGGATCCTGCGCACGATGCAGCCATTCGGCGGCGATATTGGCGTGGTCGAGGCGACCGGGCAACAGGTGCTGGATGCGCTCGAATTCGGCGCCCAGGCCTGCGGCGAAGGTGAAAGTGGCGGATTCCTCCACGTGGCCGGGCTCAAGTACAAGATCAACAAGGACGTGAAGGCCACGATGAAGATGGACGCGAGCGGCACATGGCTGTCGGGTCCGGTCGGCGGCGCGTATCGCGTCCATGGCGTCGAGATCTACGACCGCAAGAACGGCGTCTGGGAGCCGCTGGACCTGGCGAAGACGTACCGTATCGTGGGCAATGCGTTCACGCTCGTCGACGGCGGCGACGGGTTCGCGATGTTCAAGGGGGCGAAGCTGGTCAACAATGCGATAGCCATGGACTATCTGGTGCTGGCCGAGTACGCCAAGCACTTCGCCACCGGGCCGGATGGCGTGCCGTCGCTTGAATCCTCCAAGTCGCCTCTTGCGCGTCTGAAGCGCTATCGCATCAAGTACGAGAATCCTGACGGCTCCGGTCGCATCAAGTTCGCCCGGTGACATTCGATGATGGGAACATTGAAAAAACTGGCGGTGATCATGATGTGCGCGGCGGCAATGAGTGGTTGCACGAAGACGAAGCTGGTGATCGACAGCGATGTCGGGTCGTCAACCGACGATCTCTTCGCGTTCGAGCTGGCGGCCAGATACCACCGCGAGGGCCTGGTCGACTTCGCCGCCGTGATGATCGACCGTCCGGGGGCGGACAATCTCGCCTTCACCAAGGCGTTCCTCCACTATCACGGTCTGGACGATGTTGCCATCGGCACGATCGAGGGGACGACGGAGGGGCAGAAGGTCTTCGTGCCCTATTCCCGGCTCGTCCACGACGACGCCGCGGCCTTCGCCGTGCCGGCGACGCGCCCGGGCCGCGTGGAGGAGGCGGTGCGTCTCTACCGTCGGGTGCTCGCCGATTCAGCCGATTCGTCGGTGGACATCTGCGCCATCGGCTTCTTCGTGAATCTGATGCGTCTGCTTGATTCGCCCGGCGACGATCTCTCCCCGCTGACGGGCCGCGACCTGGTGGCCAGGAAGGTGAGGAAGCTGCGCATCATGGCGGGTTCCTTCGACCGTTCGCTCGCCCATCCCGAGTACAACGTGTGGGGCGATGTGCCCAGCGCCACGCGGATCTTCTCTTCCTGGCCAACCGAGATCGTGGTCACGCCATACGAGACCGGGGTGAAGATCTATTCCCCCCGCACCGAGGTGCTGGCCGATTATCCCGCCGGGCATCCGATCGCCCGCGTCTACCAGGCGTGGGATCCGGACGGTCCGCGGTCCAAATCGCAGCTGATGTGGGATCCGATGACGGTGCTCGGTATCGCCGACGAGGAATGCCGGCTCGGGTTCTTCGCCGATTCCCCCAAGGGAAGGGTTGCCGTTGACGCCGATGGCTTCACCACCTTCACGTCCTGTGGCGGCGGTAACACGACGCTGCAGACCCTTACGGCGGAGAAGGCGCTGGCGGTTCGTTCCCACATGCGTTCGCTGGGTGGTGGCGAGGTGCGGAAGTCGACGCTGGAGACCTCGCCGATTCGTATTGTGGGGATCAGTGCCGCGCCGCCCGCAGGGGAGGAGGAGTTCGTCACCCTTGCCAATGTCTCTTCACAGCCGGTCAGTCTGGACGGCATGCGCATTGTGTGTTCGCAGCCCGAGGAGGAGATCGCGGTCTCTTACGGCGTGCCTGCCGGCGCCGGTGTCACCCTGCCCCCTGGCGGCGAACTCGCCTTCAGACGCTCCTCGCACCATCGCAGGACGATGCCTGACCAGGCGCTCAACGTGCTTGTCTACGCCGCCAACGGCGATGTGCTGGCCGAGGCGTTCATCGATTCGCGCTGGTTCGACGGTGCGGTGCTTGGTACGGGGCGCTCCTTCCGTGCGCGCGATGCGTTTCCGCTGCCGGTTGAGCCATGCCACTGGCGCTTGAGGGAAAACGATAGCAAGATCGTGGTACTCGACTGCGATCCGGGCACCGACGATTCGGCGGCGATGTTTCTGATGTCGCGCGCCGGCGCATTCCCCGACGTGTGCGTAGCCACCTATGGCAACATGCCGCTGGCGGTCACGACCGACAACCTGAGACTGATGTGCGCCTATCTCGCGGTGACGCCAGTTCTCTACAGTGGCGCGGCGTCACCGCTGAGCGGCGAGCCGCCCACGTGTGGCGACTTCCACGGGGCGGACGGCCTGGGCGGCATTGCCCAGTCGCTGAAGACGCGCTTCGACCGGCAGCTTGCGGTGCTGCCGGCGGTGAAGGGCGAACGCGAATTGGCCGCGCGCATTCTCGCGGCGGGCGAGGTCACCTACATCGCGACGGGTCCGCTGGCGACGCTGGCGAAGCTGCTCGCGAGCGAACCTCGGGTGAAGGAACGCATCCGGCGTGTACTCGTCATGGGCGGCGGGATCAAGTCGTTCAACATGCCGCACGACACCGAGTACAATTTCGCCGGCGATCCCGAGGCGGTGCGGCAGGTGCTGTCGTCCGGCCTCGACATCACGCTCTTTCCGCTCGACCTCACGCACCGGGAGGCATTGCTGGACGCGGCCACCATCGATAGGCTGGAGGGGACTGGCCGCTATCCCGAGATGATTCGCCTTTTCCGCTGCAACCTCGAGTCGAACGTGAAGACGTCGCAGTCGGGTGAGGCTGCGGTTCTGCACGATGCGCTGCCATGCCTGTACGCCATCCATCCCGAGGCGTTCACAGTGGAGGAGATGCGGCTTTCGGTGAACGAGTGGGGCCATACGGAAATCGATGCCGCTGGATATCCGGTCCATGTCGCCACCGCCCTGCGCCCTGGCTTCCTCCGTGAGTCGCTGACCCACGCCTTCGGGGAGTGAAGTCAGAAACTCCACAAGGAGGGGCGCGTCACTGCCACGCCCGATGGCCAAGCGGGGGATTGGATGTTTGTGCATTTTGTTGCACAGTTGGATTGACGCCTGTAGTTGTGATATAATCTATACTGAATCTTTCAGAAGGGAAACGAAGTAGATGACGCGATTGAAGAAATTGACTTGGATCGGGATTTTTGCGCCGTTCGTCGTTTTCCCCGTCGATTTGCCGTAAGATACGCCATCATCACATCACAAGGAGAATGCAATATGCAGATTGTTGTTCAATTACCGTGTTCCGCCCATGAACTGGAATGTGTCCTTCACCGCGTTTCGCATGAGGGATGCTGGAATGATTGCCAGATTCACGGGGTGTTCGCTTCGCAGACACGACGTCACGCGCTGATTGTCGTTTACGGAAAGAATGAGAGTGGTCGCGATCGGTAGACTGCGGACTTCCCCTTGAGACGGCGTTTTATAATTAAATCATGTCGAAACGCGGAAAACTGTTCTGGCTGTGGGCCTTATTCGTCATCCCGCTGCGGTTGCTGGCCGCCGATGTCACGGTGCAGCAGGCGGAACAGGCGGCGGCGAACTGGCTGGGGATGGATGCGGCGCTTGGGTGCCCGTTGGGACGGCGCGTTCTTTCTTCACACACCTGCCATACCCCGCAGGGCACGCGCTTTCATGTCCTGCGCATAGTCGGGGGCGGCTTCATCGTCATGACTGCGGATACGACGGAGGAACCCGTCGTGGCCTTTTCCACCGATGACGATTTGGTCGCAGACGAGCGCAATCCCCTCTGGGCGCTCCTTTGCCATGACAGAGACCGGTTGCCGCAAAAGGCCAATGTGGCATCGTCCTCCGGGGTGCGCTTGCAGTCCGCTGCGCCCTCAGTGGCCGAACGGAAGTGGGCGCGGCTTCTTTCTGGGACTGAAGATCGTCGTCGGGTGGGGTCAATCGCGGCGAAGGCCGCAGCGAGACCCTCGGTCTCGGATCTGCGCGTCGCGCCGTTCGTGCAGTCCACCTGGGGCCAGACAACGGTCGGCGGCGAGAACTTCTACAACGCCTGCACGCCGAGCAACTATTACGCGGGGTGCGTGGCGACGGCGGGTGCGCAGATTATGCGCTATCTGGAATGGCCAAGAACAGCCGTGTCCTCCTTCACTAACGCCAACTGTTCCGTTGACGGCGCTCCCGCCACGCTGACGGCATTTGGCGGCGTCTACAACTGGGAGGACATGCCGCTTCGCCCGGACGCCTCGGCGTCCGAGAGGCAGAAAACGGCCATTTCCAGACTCGTGCACGATCTCGGCGTCGCGTGCGGCATGAGCTACGGCGCCTCCGGCAGCGCCGTCGGCAGCTATATGCTTGTGCGGGCCTGGACCACCTGTTTCGGCTATGCGAGCGCCATGGCATACACATTGGTCGGCGATCTGCCGGCTGAGAGCGTCCGCCGCGCGCTCATCTCGAATTTCGACGCTCGGTTGCCCGTGGTGATCGGTATTTCCGGTGACAGCGACGGCCATGCCGTCGTCGGCGATGGCTACGGATATTCCGACGGTACCCTCTACTACCACCTCAACATGGGCTGGGACGGTAACGGCAACGCCTGGTATGCGCCGCCGGACCTGAGCGCCGGCGGCTATTCGTTCTCCTCGTTCGGCAGCGTTGTCTATAACATTTTCCCCGAGCTTTCGGCCGGTCACACGATCTGCAGCGGACGCGTCCTGGACGCGGACGGCGTGCCGATTGCCGGGGCGACGGTCAGCGCCACGGATTTCTGGAGCGAGCACTACGAGACTTCCTCCGACGAGCACGGCGTCTATGCGCTGATCCTGCCTTCGACATGGGCCTATCCGCTGCCTTACACCATCCATGCCGAACACAACGGAGAGTCGAGTGACGATCTGTCGGTCAAAGTCAAGATGTGCATCTCGACGCTCGTGAACTCCGACGGTACCTTCAATTCCAATACCGCTCCCGCCCCCGCAGTCAACAATCTGATAGATCAGAATTTGACGATCCATGCGATTTCAGGCGTTGCTCCGCATGGCGATCCCGCGCTGGAAGCGACGCGGTCCACGGAGGTGCCTGTTTCATTCGCCTGGTTGAAGGAACGTTATCCGGAAACGACGGATTTCGAAGCGTGTGCAATCATGCGCGGGGCGAACGGACGCCCCGTCTGGGAATCGTATCTTCTCGGACTCGAGCCGACGAATGCCCTGAGCGATCTGAGAATCACCCTCTTCGAGCTGGGGGACAATGGTGTTCCGTTCTTTGGCTGGAACGTCACCAATGAGCTGTTGCAGACCCTGGGATACAGGTACCGAATCAAAGGGAAGACCAGGCTGGAGTCGGATGAACCATGGAGCGCGCCAGACGCCACCCACTGTTTCTTCCGGCTGTTTGTCGAGAAGTCGCAGTAGATCGTTGATGTTTGGCTATGCAGGAGCTCTTAAATGCGGAAAAGGCGGCAAAGGGAAGGTGTCATAAGACCATGTACAGATTCAGTCTGATTTATTTGATGTCGAGCATCGGAGGACGATATATGGAAGTTCTTCTTGATATTCTCTGGTCACGCCAGTCGGGGGAATTGAAGGAGCGCGGCATGGCGAGATGACGTGGCCATGGGGATTTCGATGTTGACGCGGTGGCCGGAAATATGATATACTAGCTTCGGCACGATGAGTGGCAAGTCTTGAAGAGAAAGAGCATGACGGATACAGAAGCAGAAATTGCAGAACTCAAGGAGGAGAACCGTGCGTTGCGCGCGCGGGTGGCCGCCTTTGACGCGCAATTGGCGAACGCCCGTATGCACGGCAGATTCTGTCACGACGCGATGACGAGCCTGCTGGAGGCGCAGGGGCAGGATGCGTTCTTCGAGGCGTTGGCCCGGCGGCTGATCGACGCCACCGCGTGCGACGAGGTGGCGCTGCTGAACGTGAAGGGCGACTGCCGGCGGTGGAATCGGGCGGGAGCCCTCGATTCGACGCATGCCTGCGGCGAACCGTGCCCCCTTGTCTGTCTCGGGCGGAAGGACGACGATGCCGATCTGCAGGAGTTCCCCGATCTGCATCACGACGAGCGCGTCACGGTTCCGCCGACCTGCCCGACGAAGTCCGTCCTGTCCTGCCGAATCAGCTTGAACGGCGAGTTCTGGGGGTTGCTCGCCCTCCTTTACCACAAGAGCACGCACGCCTTCAGCGATGCCGACCGGCACATCCTCGTCTCCGCCACGCACGTTGTCTCGATGTGCGAGCACGGCGAGATGCGCACCCGCTTCCATGAAAGCGAAGTGCTGCTGCGCGCGAGGGCGATCGAGAAGACGCCGCTGTCGATCTACATCAAGGACGCCGACAACGACTTCCGCTACCTTGAGGTGAACGAGTTCACCTGCCAGCGCATGGGCATGGCGCGCGACCGGTTCATCGGGCGCAACGACATGGAGCTCTTTCCGCCGGACGTCGCCGCCGCCTATCTGGGCGTCGACCGGCGCGCGATGGAGCACGACGGCGTGACGCATATCCAGCAGACCTACGTGGATCCCTCCGGCGTGAAGCGCCCGGTCTCTTCCGTGCGCTATCCCGTGACCATGCCGGACGGACGCCGGATCCTGATCTGCTATTCGGTGGAGATCGCCGAGTTCCTGGAGAAGCAGCGTGAGATCGAAGAGCTGCAGCGGCGCACCGCCGAGGAGCGCGACCGTGCGGTCCAGGCCGAGGAGACCGACGCATTCGTCGCGCGCCTTCTGAAGAACGTGTCGATGTTCTCCGAAGAGGACCCTATGAACTTCGTCCTCTCCGAGATCGGAAGGTTCGTCGGCGCGGATCGCAGCTACGTCTACTATTTCACGGAGTCCGGCAGGTCGTACGTCTGTTCGAACGTCTATGAATGGTGCGCCAAAGGCATTCGTCCGGAGATCGAAGGTCAGCAGAATTGCGACATGGGACTCCTGCCGGACTTTCAGGAGGCCATCATCTCCGGGCGGGACTTTTCGTTCACGGACATCTCGCGGATCCATCCGGGTTCGCGCTCCTGGCTGGGGGCGCAGGGCATCCAGTCCCTCATCGCCACCCCGCTCAAGGACCAGCAGGGCGCCATCATCGGCTTCGTCGGCTTCGACTTCGTCGCGCGGCGGATCGAGAAGTTCGACTGGAGAATCGTGCATGCCGTCCACGAGACCTCCGACATCATCAGCATCTGCCGTAGCCGCCGCGAGTTCTACCTCGCGATGCGTTCCGCCGAGAAGGCGCAGGCGGACTTCTTCGCCTCCGTTTCGCACGACATCCGCACCCCGCTCAACTCGATCATCGGCTTTTCCGAACTCCTCAAGGACGAGCGCGATCCCGCCGTACGCGACGAATATCTCGAACGCATCGCGTTCAGCGGCAATACGCTGCTTGCGCTCATCAACGACGTCCTTGACCTTTCGCGGCTCGATGCCGGCGCACCGTCATTCCGCTGCGTGCCGGTCGACTTCCCGCGCACGCTGAAGCTGGTGGCCGGCACGTTCGAGTCGGTCCTTCGCGAGAAGGGCGTCGAGCTCAGGATGGACATCGGCGACATGCCGATGCTGATGCTCGACGAAAACCGCGCCCGGCAGGTCTTCTTCAACCTGGTGGGGAACGCGGCCAAGTACACGGACGCCGGGCACATCGCGCTTTCGGCGCGTTTCACGCCCGGTGCGGACGGACACGGCGTGTTGAAGGTCTCGGTCGCCGACACCGGCATCGGCATCGCGCCGGAGGACGTCTCGAAACTGATGCGGCCCTACGTGCGCATCCAGAGTTCGACGGAGTCGCGCGGCGGCACGGGCCTGGGGCTTTCGATCTGCAAGCGCATCGTGGAGGCCTGCGGCGGGAAGATTACAATCGACAGCGAGCTCGGCAAGGGCGCAACCTTCACCTTGACGCTGCCCAAGGTGGAATATCGGACGGATCCGGCCGTTGCGAGCGCACCGGAGCCAAGCGCTTTGGAATCCCGCGATCTCTCCGAACTGGGCGTGCTGGTGGTGGACGATCTGGAGATGAACCGCCGCGTGCTCTGCGCGAACTGCCGCAAGCTCGGCGTCGGCACGGTTCTGGAGGCGGATTCCGGCCAGGCCGCGCTGGACATGCTCGATGGTACGGTCGGTCTTGTCCTGTGCGACATGAAGATGCCGGGCATGGACGGCGCGGAATTCATCCGGGCCCTGCGCGAGCGCCCGGCGTTCGCCGAGCTGCCGATCGTGCTCGTGACGGCGGATGTCGAGGCGCGCAAGTATGGTTTCGACATGGGGGCGGCCGACGTGCTGCTCAAGCCGGTCGTGCAGGATGATTTGCTCCATGCGCTCATGTTTACACGCAAGAGGAGCGCGTCGGCCTGATGCAGGGCCGTCATAGGCGGATTTCACAAGGAAGAAGAGGCAATCGAAATGACAGAAAAAAAAGGTATCTTGATCGCGGACGACATGGAGTTCACGCGCGGCATCCTGAAGATGCTGCTGCAGACTGAATACATGGTCCACGAGGCCGCGAACGGCTCGGAGGCGCTGGCCGCATTGGAGAAGCATGGCGAGAACATCGCCTGCGTGCTCCTGGACATACGCATGCCGGGCGTCGACGGCTACGAGGTGATGGACTGCATGCGCCGGAAGGGTGTGCTGGAGCGCATTCCCGTGATCGCGCTCACCGCCATCAGCGATCCCAAGGGGCACATCCGCTGCTACGAGTCCGGCGCGGTCGACATCATCGAAAAGCCCTACAACGAGGAACTCCTGCTCTACAAGATTCGCTGGACGATCAGCCGCTTTCGCCGCAGTGCGCAGACGGCCGGGCCCGCTGCGGCCGCCGTGCCCGTGCAGGAGGAGAAGCCGGCAATGCCAAAACCGCTCCAGGAGGTCGCCGACTACTGCAGAACGCACTTCGGCCTTGGGCGCGAAGAGGACGTCCAGTCGATGGTGGCGAGCTTCCTGCGCACCTTCGACGCCTGCGCCGCGCGACTGGAGGGACAGGAAGACGAGCCGGAATTCATGGCGGTCAGAGAGGTCGGGCATGATCTTTCCGGTTTTGCGGCCGGTTCGGGGTCAATGGAGCTTGCCGATCTCACGCTCGCTCTCAGGACTTGCGCAAAGGCCTGCAGCGCTGAGGCGACGTCGGCGGTGATCAGGCGCATTCTCGCGTTCCACCGCGAATGTCATTCAGTCTGAGTCGCCAGTAGCACATCTGCCTAGTTGGCTTCTTTGAGGCACGCGTCATGCGTGCCTCCTTTTTTATGTGTCGCCCTCGTCGCCGAAGGCGGGAGTTCCGTCGCTTTCAGTATTCGCCCGATGTCTGTGGGTTGCGAATAATGAGCAATCCATTGCACGGATCATATGGCGCAAATAGAAATGATATAATACTTGCATATGTATTCGCACACTAGAAAAAAGAAGAAAAATCGAGGATCGACACCCGCCTGGAAGAACTCACTCATGGCAATGAGTATGGCCGTCGGCGTCATGTTGGCTTGCGCTCTGTCCGTTAGGGCGGGGATGGTCGAACTGTCCGGCGGGGCAGTCTCCTATACAGGCGCGCGCGTCGCGCAGGTTGACGGGGATCTGGTTCTTGTCTACGACGATCCGGCGGTGGTCGGCACGTTGACGCTCACGAACAACGCATCGGCGCGTCTGCTTCTCGTGGGCGGCGGCGGCGCGGGCGGCACGATGGCGCTCGCGTGCACGAACGGCGCGGCGGGCG
>JAZRXT010000187.1:0-22568 GCA_045600365.1 Kiritimatiellia bacterium
GCAGAGAACAGATTCCACAATCGCGTCTGTCACCGAATGTGCGCCGGATCGGGCCGACGACCTCATTCCGGATGTCCCGTTGAGCTTTGCCCGGCGGACGTATGGGGTGAGGGCTGTTGTGTACGCGCAAGCTTCAGGGGAGGATTCGGGTGCCGATCTTTGAGAAGCCCCCATTGGAGACAATACCACCCGTCCGTGGGAGATGGACTCCGCTCTATCTTGAACACGGACGGGTGGAGGTCGATGATTCGTCCGTCAAGTGGATCGGCGCAGACCATCTCGTGATGCGTATTCCAGTTGCGACGTTGAGCGTGCTCATGTTGGGGCCGGGGACGACGGTTACGCATGCGGCGATTCGAGCGTGCGCCGACTCCGACACGCCGATCTGCTGGGTTGGCGATCAGGGGCTTCATTTCTATGCAAGTGGTGCTAAACCGACCCACGACAACGCCAATGCGCGTCTTCAGGCGGAACTTTCGTCGTCGAAGAAAACCCATGACATTGTCGCTCGGCGGATGTTCGTGATGCGGTTCAAGGATGTGGATGTGTCAAAGTACAGCGTCAACGAACTGCGCGGGTTCGAGGGGCGTCGCGTCAAAAAGCTCTATGCGGAGATGGGGAACCGTTTTGGCGTTACTTGGAAAGGGCGGAATTACGATGTCAACAACTGGAGTGTGTCCGATACGGTCAATCGTGCCGTTTCGGCGGCAAACGCCGCGTTGTATGCGTTGACGACGTCAGTCGTCGTCTCAATGGGCTATTTGCCGCATCTTGGTTTCATCCATACTGCGGGATCGTTGCCTTTCGTCTATGACATAGCCGACATCTACAAGCCCGAGACGACGCTACCCGCAGCTTTTGAGACCGTGGCGGCCGATCCGTCCGCGAAGGAGGAAGAGGTTATCATGCGGCTGAAGTACTATATTGAGAAGGCGGGTCTCATGAAGCGAATGCCGGTTGACATCGCGAAGCTGATGGAGCGGTCATGACGGTGATTTTTGCTGAGGACGTGGCGCCGGCAGTGCGCGGAATGCTGAAGAGGTGGTTCGTGGAACCGCGCCAGAATGTGTTTGTCGGTAGCGTCAATGTACGGACACGTGAGAAGACTCTGGCGTATATTCGGCGCAATGCACCGGGACCTCGGTTGCTTGTTGTATATGATGCGGAAAACAGCCAAGGGTTTGAGATGTTGTCCTACGGATATCCGTCGCGCCGTCCGATAGTCAAAAGCGGTTTGACATTGGTTGCGGAATCAGAATGCGAAGAGGGGACCCGTGAATGAATTGGCGTCTAACAGAACAATCCTTGTGCCAGATTGCCGGAATTACACCGGAACAGGAACTTAAGATGATGCGAAGCGGCATAACGTCCGTTGCGTTGCTCAAGCTCCATTGTGGTGAAATGTTTCCACCCGCCCATGCGGCACGCATACGTGCGTCAATTGCACGGTATGAGAAGTTCAGAGATCTCGAACTGACGGATGGAATAGTGAATGCGTTTCCCTGTGGACATCGGGTGCGTGTGCTGTGCGATAGATTTGAACGGGCATGCTTCTTGGATATAGAAACCGACGAAAGAATGCGCATTACGTGCGTTTCTACACAAATGAACTGTCAATCCTCGACGTTCCTTCGCGGACGTAATCTGGACGACTTCCTTGATGTTTTGCATAAAGCAGAGCTCGTGGTTTCGTTCAACGGGAAACGGTTTGATATGCCGATCATACGGCGTACGTACGGGTTGACTGAAGTTCCTGCACAAATTGATCTAATGGAGGAGGCTCGCCATTATGGATTTTCTGGCGGATTGAAGAAAATTGAGGATATGATTGGTTTCTGCCGTACTCCATCAAAAGGAATGAACGGGGTAGATGCGATTAATCTGTGGAATCGCTTTTTATCGAGTGGAGAAGAAGGCATAGTTGAAAAGTTAATGCAATATAACCAGGAGGATGTTGAAAGTCTTGTAGCGCTTTACCGTTGGCTTCTCCCATTGTCGCTTGAGAATGGTTTGTTCATTGACAATTGATTGATGTTGAGGTATAATGTACCCAAAATTTTGAACGATGTTTCTCAACATCTTCAATGTTTTTGACTGTTTTCCCCACGCATGTGGGGATGATCCGTCCGGACGGTGCAACGGCGGAAGATCGTCCCCGTTTTCCCCACGCATGTGGGGATGATCCGGAGTATGACCAATGGACAATGCAAATGGATCGGTTTTCCCCACGCATGTGGGGATGATCCGATCACCCTGTTCATTTCAGCGCCTCCCCGTCAGTTTTCCCCACGCATGTGGGCATGATCCGATCTACGACGACCTCGGCACCGTGGTCAGGATCGTTTTCCCCACGCATGTGGGGATGATCCGTACGGCTCGGGGCGCATCAGCTACGTCGAGGCGTTTTCCCCACGCATGTGGGGATGATCCGACCCTGGTCAACACGACGCCGGGCGAGTTCATGTTTTCCCCACGCATGTGGGGATGATCCGGCGGATGGAACAAATTCTGCAAAATGGAATGGGTTTTCCCCACGCATGTGGGGATGATCCGGTATCAGCTGGGAGAGCTTCGTCTACATAGATGTTTTCCCCACGCATGTGGGGATGATCCGAACAATGGTATCAAAACTATATATTTGATTTGGTTTTCCCCACGCATGTGGGGATGATCCGTTCTAGTCAGCATAGTCGATACTAAAATTCAGGTTTTCCCCACGCATGTGGGGATGATCCGGAAACCCAAATGAACCCCTATGGAGTATGGAAGTTTTCCCCACGCATGTGGGGATGATCCGCGTTTGCCATACAGCATATGTTAGAGCGGGAAGTTTTCCCCACGCATGTGGGGATGATCCGAGGAATTTGTTGAGCTAAGGCTTTTTCCCAGGGTTTTCCCCACGCATGTGGGGATGATCCGTTGGCCCAGAAATACGCAACCAATACCGCAAAGTTTTCCCCACGCATGTGGGGATGATCCGGAAATTGCCAAACTGGGTTGCGGGCTGGAACAGTTTTCCCCACGCATGTGGGGATGATCCGCCGACTACCTTTTTGACCTTGACCTACAATGAGTTTTCCCCACGCATGTGGGGATGATCCGGGGGCGGCCGGGGCAACACCGCAGGGCAGTAGGTTTTCCCCACGCATGTGGGGATGATCCGTGTATGGTATCTCGTTCCGAGGATGTTCTTGAGTTTTCCCCACGCATGTGGGGATGATCCGTTTCAGACGTTTTACCCATTCGTTTCGACGGTGTTTTCCCCACGCATGTGGGGATGATCCGTCTAGACTACAGTCACATTCAGCTGTTTTTGAGTTTTCCTCACGCATGTGGGAATGATCCGATATTCGCGCGGCTTTCTACGCCGCTAACTCCGTTTTCCCCACGCATGTGGGGATGATCCGGTGATGCTGGCTTCGCGGTCGAGCGGAAGTCTGTTTTCCCCACGCATGTGGGGATGATCCGCAAACTGACAGCTGTGGAGGCGCAGGTTGCGAGTTTTCCCCACGCATGTGGGGATGATCCGAGCTTTACGCTCAGGGTGAGGACGTTATTGACGTTTTTCCCACGCATGTGGGGTAATCGGTCAGTGGGCGGGACGAATGCCCCCGCTCACTGACCGATTACGTGACTAGGTGTTCGCGCATTGACTTTGGTGGGGGAAGTTGTTATAATAACGACGTTTTAACTAACTGACAATATGAAGAAATTTCCAATAGTGTTGGCCGCGGTTCTCGCGGCGGTGGTTTTCTGGTCCGCCTGCAAGCCCGCCGAATGGGGCGTGTGGTGGATGGAAATGTCGTGGGTGCTGGGTGTGTTTGCGCTACTGGCACTGACATACCGGCGTTTCCGATTTTCCAACCTCGCCTACGTCCTCGTCTTCCTCTGGCTCGTCATGCACTCGATCGGCGCACACTACACCTTCGAACATGTGCCGGCAGATTGGCTAAAGAATCTGCTCGGATCAGAACGTAACCACTATGACCGCGTCGCGCATTTCGTGGTCGGATTCAATTCGTTCCTGTTCGCCGAACTCGCGTGGCGCAGACGCTGGACGTCGAATGTCCTTCTCTCGGCCGTCTTCGGCATCCTGGCGATCATGGCAATGGCCGCCGCCTGGGAGATCATCGAATGGATCGTAGCGGTGTGGGACGGCGGTGCGGACGGACTCGCCTTCCTCGGCTCGCAAGGTGATGTGTGGGACGCCCAGAAGGACATGCTGTGCGATACCCTCGGCGCGATTTCCGCTGCTGTCCTCTTCGGAGTGGTCCAGCCCAGGCCAGGCAGATAGCCGGAGACGCGCCATGAGCGCGTGAATGCGGCGAGCATTGGCCCATTGACGTTTTATGGCATTGAAATCGGCGTCGGGATATGGTATACTCTTCGCGTTGGGAATGTTTTTGAAACCAAGGAGAAGATTCAATGAAAAGAGGGAAGCTCGCAATCGGAGTGGTGCTTTTGTCCGCCGCCGCCTTCGCCGGCGCATGGCGTACGTATGAGGGCAATCCCGTACTGGGCAACAAGGAGCTCGGTACCTGCTTCGACGTTAACGTGGTGCAGGATGGCCCGGCACCATATACGATGTACTTCTCCTGGCGTCCGAAGCAGTCGATCGCGATGGTGCGCAGCAATGATGGGTTCAACTGGACCAAGGAGCCCGAGATCTGCCTGGAGTGCGACAAGACGAGCGGTTGGGAGGACGGGCTCAACCGCAGCTGCACGGTGAAGAAGGACGGCATCTGGCACATGTGGTACACAGGTCAGGTGTACCCGAAGGATGGCAAACCGGGCTGGTCGCGCATTGGCTACGCGACCTCCACCGACGGCGTGCACTTCACCCGCGTGCGCAAGACGCCGGTTATGGTGCCGGATGCGGAATGCGAGAAAACGAGCATCATGAACCCCTACGTGCGCTGGGACGCCAAGCGTGGCGTGTGGCGGATGTGGTACGCAGGCGGCGAGCAGTACGAGCCGAATGTGCTCTGCTACGCCGAGTCGAAGGACGGCCTCGAATGGAAGAAGCATCCCGCCAATCCGATCTTCGGCAAGGGGGATCGTCTCGACTGGGATCGCGATCGCGTTGGGGCCTGCGAGGTGCATCCGCTCCCCGATGGGCGCTATGTCATGTTCTACATCGGCTATAGCGACATCGACACCGCCCGCATCGGCTGCGCCTTCTCCGACGACGGCATCACCGGCTGGCGCCGCTCGACTTCCAATCCGCTCGTGGCTCCCGATCTCGGCACCTGGAATGCCTGCGCATGCTACAAGCCATCGGTCGTTCGCGAGGAGGCGAAGAATCGCTGGCTGCTCTGGTACAACGGGCGCAGCGGACATGCCGAGTACATCGGCATGTCCGTGCACGACGGACTTGATCTGGAGGCGCCTTCGACCGCGCCCAATGCCCCCGACGCCGTTGCGCGCGGAGCTGCGTACATCCGCAACTTCAACGCGAACGACGATGAACTCTACAAGAACGCCTTCCCGAACGAGGCGGCGGAGAAGTTCGTGCTTGAGCAGTGTCCGCGCTTCGCCTGCTCCGACAAGGAGATCGAGCGCACATACTGGTTCCGCTGGTGGACCTTCCGCAAGCATCTGCGTCGCAGCGATTCCGGCAAGTGGGTGCTTTCCGAATTCCTGCCGAACGTGGGCTGGGCAGGTAAGGGCAACACCATTTCCTGTCCGCTCATCCACCATCTTCGCGAGGGCCGCTGGCTGCGCGATGCGCAGTATCTCGACGACTTCATCGCATTCATGATGGAAGAGGGGTCGGTGAACGGTCCGCGTGCATACGCCTGCGCGCCAGCGTGGGGTGCGCTCGAGCGCGAGCGCGTCACCGGTTCCACCGCCCTCGCCAATTCTCTGCTCGAGCGCTTCGTGCGCAACTACGAGACCTGGGAGAAGGGCTGGACGATCAGGTCGCTGAGCTTGAAGAGCGTGAAGAACGAGCGAAAGTACGAAGGCGTGCAGGTGAAGGCCGGCTTCCGCGCTGAACGCGGTCTCTTCGACTTCTGCGGCGACCACGAGGGCAGCGAGTTTGCGCTTTCCTACGACGGTGCGCGCCCGATGGTAAACTCGATGATGTGGGGCGAGGCCACGGCCATTGCCGAAATCGCCCGCCGCAAGGGAGATGCCGCGCTTGCCGACCGCTTCGCGAAGAAGGCTGCGGCGCTTGAGCGCTTGATCAAGGAGAAGCTATGGAACCGCGAACTCGAGTTCTTCACCACCCTCTCGGTGGAGGGCGAGCTTGACGACGTGCGCGAGTTGCATGGCTATGCGCCGTTCTACTTTGGAATGCCGCTTGCCGGTTTCGGCGCCGCCTGGAAGGGGCTCATGGACGAAAAGGGCTTCCTCGCTCCCAAGGGGCTCGTCTTCCCCCGCCGCGATACGCCCGGTTTTGACGTGAAGATCGACGTGAACAAGCATGAATGTCTCTGGAATGGCCCCAGCTGGCCATACGCTACGAGCGTTGCTCTCACCGCGCTCTATCGCACGCTCCAGGGTGGACTCGACGCGCCGGTTTCGCGCGCCGACTTCCCGCTCTTGCTGTGGCAGTATGCCGAACAGCATCGCATTACGCGCAATGATGGTTCGGTGGTGCCGTGGATCGACGAGAACCTTCATCCGTTCACCGGCGAGTGGATTGCCCGCAAGGTGATGATCGAATGGGATAAAAGCGGCTTCCGCAAGATGGCGTATCGTGAGCGCGGCAAGGACTACAACCACTCCACGTTCTGCGATCTCGTGATCTCCGGCCTGGCCGGTTTCATCCCCGGTGGTGCCGATGGCTTTGCGGTTGACCCGCTGGCGCCGGCTTCGTGGGACTATTTCGTGCTCGACAACCTGCGCTATCGCAATCACAACGTGACGGTGCGTTGGCAGCGCGGTGATGGTCTGGTGGTGATGGTGGACGGCCGCGAGGTAGCACGTCGCGCAACTATGGGGCGGCTTGAATTGAGGATTGGGAATTGAGAATTATGAATTGTGAATTGGGAATTGAATACTGATGATTGAAAATTGAATTGTTTGTGCGTTTTTGGTATAATCTAGGTCGTGAAAAACAAAGACACTTTCAAGTTGTTCCTTGCGAGCGGGATGTTTCTTGGCCTGGCGCCGGTGGTGCCGGGTTCGTTTGGCGCCCTGCCCGCCCTTGCCTTGCATCTGATCGCCATCGCCCTGGGCTGGAGCGATACCGCGATTCGCATCTGGTGTTTCTGGGGTGCGTTCGTGGCCGCGCTCGCCCACTACTGGCTCACTCCCTGGGCCGTGGCGCGCTGGCGCAATCCAGATCCCCGGCATTTCGTGCTTGACGAAGTTGTCGGCTATCTCTGCGTGCCGATGTTCTGGATGCTGCCGCCGGAACCTCCCTGCTCGGTATGGGTGATGGCTTTCGCCGCGTTCGCTCTTTTCCGCATTCTCGACGCGATCAAGCTGCCGATCGCGCGCTATATCGACCGCAATGTCCACAGTGCGCATGGCGTGTTGTTCGACGATGTGGTGTCGGCCATCTACACCGCCGTCATCATCTCCGGTGTCGCCTGGTTGCTGGTATGACGATGAATCGGCATCTTCCATTGATCGTCTTCGCGCTGGGTGCGGTGGCTGCCTTCGCCGATGCGCCATCCGTCTTCCGACGTCCCCTGGAACGGGTGGCTTCGCTCGATCCGCTACGGTCGGCGAGTGTGTGCGAGGCACGCGCTGTGGCGTTGGTGTATGAGACGCCCCTCGAGATCGACTATGTGGCGCGTCCCTATCGCCTCTGCCCCGGGTTCTGCTCGATGCCTGAAGTTTCTGTGGACCGTCTTGTCTACACTTTCACCATCCGTCCCGATGCGCGTTTTCGCGCCGATCCCTGTTTCGGCACGGAGGAGGGCGGCAGGGCGCGTTCGCGTGCGGTGGTGGCGGCGGATATGGTCTATTCGCTGAACCGCCTGGCGAACAAGGATAATGCCTCGAGCGGAATGTGGACGATGGCCAACGTGGCCAAGGTCGAGGAATTGGATTCGCAGCGCGTGCGCATCACGCTGAAGAAGCCGCTTCACGTGTTCCCGTGGTTGATGGCAATGGCGTATGCGGCAGTGGTTCCACATGAGGCGGTCGAAAGGTACGGAACGTCCTTCGGCGAGCGGGCGGTGGGTAGCGGCCCCTACGATCTTGTCGAGTGGTGGCGCAACCACCGTATGGTCTTCCGGAGCGATCCCACCTGGCCGCGCTGGAAGGAGACCGCACTGGTCTCCGGCGGCAGGCCGTACGACGAGATCGAGTACTTGGTCGTGGACGATGTCTCAACCCAGTGGTTGATGTTCCTCGCGGGAGAGGTGGATTTCCTCGGTGAGGTGTCGCGCGACAACTGGGACGCGATCATCGACGCCGAGGGTGGGCTTGACCCCGCGCTGGAGCGCAGGGGCGTCAGACTCTTCGGCAACTCCACGATGACAGTTTTGTACATCGGCGTCAACATGAAGGATCCTCTGCTTGGCGGCAACCGCAAGTTGCGCCAGGCGCTCAACTGTGCCTTTGACTTCCCCGCATGGCGGCGTTTTATGAACAACCGTGTGGTCGAGTGCGACGGCCCGGTACCGCCGGGTGTGGACGGGCGCCTTGACACTCCATTCGAGTACGCCTTCAACCTCGAGAAGGCGAAGCGTCTGCTGGCAGAGGCGGGATATCCTGGTGGAGTCGACCCCAAGACGGGAAGGCGGCTCGAGATATCCATCACCATCGGGCGCGCCGGCTCATCGGCCCGCGAGCAGGTGGAGCTCATGCAGAGCTTCTACAACCGCATCGGCGTCCACCTTGAGCCGCGCTACATGACCTGGGACGCCTATCTCAAGGC
Source organism: Kiritimatiellia bacterium (assembly GCA_045600365.1). Taxonomy (GTDB): domain Bacteria; phylum Verrucomicrobiota; class Kiritimatiellia; order RFP12; family UBA1067; genus RUG572. The sequence continues at coordinate 8,840 of JAZRXT010000187.1, forward strand.
GGTGAACGAAGGACGAGCCACGCTGTTCCTGCTTGGATGGGTCGGCGACTATCCCGACGCCGAGAACTTCCTGCAGCTTTTCCATTCGCGCAACGTATCTCCCGGCGCCAACCACGGCAACTACATCAATCCCGAATTCGACCGCGCATACGACGCGGCGATGGCGGCGGCCGATCCAGCGGAGCGCAACCGGCATTGGCGTCGTGCCCAGGAGATAGTGCGCGAGGACTGCCCGTGGATATTCCTCCATTTCCCGAAGGCGTATGCGCTGTCCTGGGACCGGGTTGGCAACTATCGGCCGTCCGACTTCCCATACGGCGCCGAGAAATACCTTTGCGCGCCTGCGCCAACCGGAGCCGATGCCAGGTGAAGTTCGACCTCCATATTCATTCATGCCTTTCCCCGTGCGCGAATCTGGAGATGTCGCCGGGAGAGATCGTCAGGCGCGCGCAGACTGCGGGGATGGACGGCATTGCGCTCACCGACCACCAGAGTGCCCGCAACACCCCCGCGATCGCGGAATGTGCCAGAAGGGCGGGCTTGAAGTGTCTGTTCGGGCTCGAAGTGTGCACGGCGGAGGAAGTGCACACGCTCGCGCTTTTCGACACTCCCGAACTTGCCAATGCCATGACCGACTGGGTCTATGAGGCGATGATCAAGCGTGTCAATGATCCCGATGTCTTCGGCGACCAGCCGATAGTGACTGCCGACGACGACATCGTCGATCTCGAATGGCGCATTCTCGCCCTTGCCTGCCGCAAGAACATTCCCGAGGTGGCTGAGAAGTGCCATTCGCTGGGGGGGCTCTACATCGCCGCCCACATTGACCGGTCCTCGTTCTCGGTCTACTCCCAGCTGGGCGCCATCCCCACGGCGGCGGATGGAACCAGGTATTTCGACGCGGTGGAACTTTCGCGCACCGCCGATGAGTCCGTCTGGCTGCCGAAGGCGGAAGGGTATGCCGTGACCCGTTCGTCCGACGCTCACAACCTCGACGACGTGGCGCGCGTCTGGACCGAGGCGCCCATCGCCGGTTTCTCCATCGCCGCCCTTGCCGACGTCTTCTCGTCCCGTTCCACCTCGATCTCTCCGCGCCTGACTTCGTTCTGACTAACCGACCAATCAATCATCAACCATGAATATCTCCCGTCGTTTCTTCATCGGTTCCATGGCTTCGGCCATCGCCTCCAATCTGGTTGCCGCCGCTCGCGTCCCCAGGTTGAAGTTCGGCGTTGTCTCCGACATTCACGTCACCCGTCTGGGCAAGTCGTCCGATGGGTACGCCTACGGTACTGGCGCAACTTTCCGCCATGCGCTGGAGTGGTTCCGCGACCAGGGGGTGGACGCCGTGGTCTGCGCCGGCGACATGGCCGACCGTGGCGTGTACGAGAACCTCCAGGTGGTGGCGAATATCTGGCGCGAGGTCTTTCCGGGCAACAAGTCGCCGGATGGCCGTGCCGTCGAGCCGGTGTTCCTCTATGGAAACCACGATGCCGATGCCGGCTGGTTCGACAAGGCGAGCGGACAGCTCCGCGGCAAGTCGCCCGAGGAGGCGAAGCGGATTTCCGAAGCCAGCATCTCCCGCACGCGCGCCGAGTCCTGGAAGAAGGCATTTGGCGAGGACTACGCCGATGTCTACATGAAGCGCGTGAATGGCTACGCCTTTGTCTGTGCCCACTGGGGATGCGAGGGGAAACAGCTTTCGGAGTTCCTCGCCGCCCACCGTGGCGAACTTGCGGGGGCGCGGCCGTTCTTCTACGCCCAGCATCCGCATCCCAGGGGGACGGTGTATGGAAAACGCGCCTGGGGGGCTGACAGAGGGGTGTCGACCAAGGAGCTTTCGGCTTTCCCGAATGCGGTGGCGTTCTCCGGGCATTCTCACACTCCGCTGGCGCTGGCTCAGACGGTGTGGCAGGGGGCGTTCACCTCGATCGGCACCTCTTCGCTCTCCTATCTCGACACGCTGGCTGACAAAGACTGCCTCAACCGCAAGCCGGCGTGGAACGCGAAGGACAAGACCCCGCCCAAGTTCATGACCGTGGCGCACGACCGCAGCCGCGAGGGCATGCTGGTCACGGTGTATGACGACCGCATTGTCCTTTCCTGCCGCGAGTTCGTGAAGGACAAGGCGCTTTGCGCCGATCGCGTCCTGCCCCTGCCATACGATCCGCGGAAATCAACTTTCGCGTTCGATGTCCAGCAGCGGAATCTGCCCTTGCCTGCCTTCCCGCGCGACGCGGTTGCCTCGTGCAGCCGGAAGACCGCCGATGATGGGGTGGAATACGTGGTTATCGATTTCCCAACCGCGCAGTGCCGTGCGGGCGGCGTTCGCGGTGTCTGGTACGTGGCCGATGTCTATGCGAAGGGAGACGGCAAAGGTCCTTGCTTTACGGCGAAGATATCGGCAGTTGACTACTTCTCGCCGCCTTCCTGTCAGCCGGCGAAGCAGACGATTGCCTTCTGCGCGGACAGGCTGCCCGCGGGTGGCGTCTACCGTTTCGAGGTGAGGGCGGTAGATATTTTCGACCGTTCGAGTGCGCCGCTTCGTGGTAGGGTGGTGTGATGCGACCAGGTCTCTGGCAGTTTGTGTTTCTGGCCGCGCTGCTGGCGCTTTTCTTCCACCGGCAGATTTTTGCCCTGTTCCGTTTCCTCACGGGTGGAGGCAGGGAAAAGCCGCGCCAGCCGTTCCGTGGTGCGTCCAAGTGCTCCCGCTGTGGTGCGCCCCTGCCGTCCGACGCCAGGTTCTGTCCTAAATGCGGAAGCGGGCAGGATTTCATAGACGTGTGAAAACGCTTTGCAAAACACGGCGTTTTTTGGTATCATATTGCAAGTGAAAGTGCATTCCGCCGGTATCGGTGGAAAGGAGAGACAACATGAAAAATCCAAGGGTTCTAACGATTATCGCACTGGCCGCGCTGACGCCTGTGCTTCAGGCGTTCGACGTGACGTCCTCGACGATGAAGGTGACGCTCGACGAGCGCGGATCGGTTTCGCGGATTGTGTCCGCCAAGGGCGCCGAGTTCGGCTGTTTTGCCGGCTCCACGCCGCTGTTTGCGCTCAATCTCGCGAAGACGGCAGACTTCGGATCTTCCGTGTCGGTCGACGCCTCGGCGGCGAAGTCGGTGCGGTTCGACCCCTGCGAAGGCGGCTACCGCATCGTCTATGAAGGATTCGAGGACAAGGTCGAGAAGGTGGTCTGCCGTGTGCGCGATGGCGGCGACGGCAAGATCCGCTGGCGCATCGCCGTGGTCACGAAGCCGGGCTGGTCGCTCGAAAAGACTTTGTTCCCGCGAGTCATGACCTCCATGTCGCTGGGGTCGAGCTCGCGTGACGACGCGGTTCTGGCCGGTGTGGCGAAGGGCGGCGTGTACCGTGATCCGCTGCATCGTCCTGGCGTCTACATCCACGGCAAGATGCCCGGCAGTCTCGTGTGCCAGTTCGCCGCCTTCTGGGATGAGCGTTCGCTCTTCTACTACGCCGCCGAGGACGGCAAGGGCTATTCCAAGGAGCTTGACGTTAAGAAGGCCTCGGACGGTCTGCTCTTCCAGTTCACCCGCCTGGGCTTTGCCGAGGGCAAGGTGGTGCTGGACTACGAATACGTAACCGCGGCGATCGACGGCACTACGGACAATTCATGCGCCTGGCAGGATGCCGCCGACCTCTATCGTAATTGGGCCGAGCAGCAGCAGTGGTGCCGCGTGAAGTACCAGAACCGCGCCGACATCCCGGCCTGGATGAAGGACGCCCCCATCTTCGTGCGCTTCTACCGCGACATGATCGGCAATCCCGATTCCATCCGTGCCTGGATGAAGGACTACTGGAAGAAGTACTATCCCGAGGCGCCGCTGATCATGGCGTACTGGGGATGGGAGCGCCACGGATGCTGGGTGTCGGACTACTTCCCCGTCTACCCGTCGAACGAGGAGTTCGCCGCGCTGGTGAAGGACTGCAAGGCGATGGGCGGCCACGCCTTTCCCTGGCCCAGCGGCTACTACTGGGTTCTCGACTACGACAAGGACGCGAAGACGGGCAAGTTCGCCTTCGACGATCACGCCGCCTACGAGGCGCGTCATGGCGACGACTACGCCTGCATGAACCGCAATGGCAAGCCGTTCCGGCGCGAGCCGCGCTGGTTGAGGGGTGGCAGTTCCACCTGCCTCTGCGGTGGAACCCAGTTCTGCCAGGATTGGTGGAACAAGGAGGTGTGCCTGCCCCTGGCCAAGCTGGGCTGCGAGCTGATCCAGGCAGACCAGACGGTCGGCGGCGCCTTCCCGCCCTGCTGGAACCCGAAGCACGGCCACGAGCTCGGCGATGGGATATGGAAGAAGGAGTGCTTCTACCGCCAGATGGTGACGATGCGCGAGACGATGCGCACCTGCGAGCCGGACTCGGTCGTCTGCTTCGAGGAGCCATGCGAAATCTACAACGACGTGATCGGCATCCAGGACTACCGCACCTGCGAGTCGCAGGCGGACGAGTGGGCCAGCGTGTTCAACTACATCTACCACGAGTATCTGCCCTGCTTCCAGTCCAATCCCCGTCGCTACGACCGCGTGTGGCAGAGCCATGCGTGCGCTGACGGGCAGATGCCGTTCCTCACTCCGAGTCGCAGCGACGCCAATGGCCCGCATCCCGCGATCTTCAACGGCGACTTCGAGCGGACGCAGGAAAAGGACGCCGGGTTCAAGGGCTGGGACAAGCTTAGCGGCTACAATGGCGTCTCCTGGAACGGACGGGCGTTCGTTGACCGCGAGGTCAAGCACGACGGCGCCTCGTCGATGCGCCTTGAGTGCGAGAAGGGCGAGAACTTCGTGCAGGTGTCCCAGAACGTGCTGGTTGACGGCAGCGCACTGGTCGTTGGACATAAGTATCGTCTGAGTGCATGGCTGAAGGCCGCGTCGGGCAAGAACGCCAATGTCGGCTGCTGCTTCATGAACGGTGCCAAGAGCATCGGCGGGGGCGGGCAGGTGCAGTTCCCCGCCGACAATGCGGAATGGAAGCTCGTTTCGCGTGAGTTCACCGTTCCGGCAGGAGCGGCCAGTTTCCGCATCATGAACAACGCCGGCATCGGTTCCAAGGTGTGGGTCGATTCGATGAAGATCGAGGAGATCACTCCCGACGGTCCCCGCGAGGTGATCTGCTCCGGGCTCGGCGACTACGACGACTTCATGCGCCGCTGGATCAAACTCTACCACGGCCCGGCGCGCAAGTGGCTCGCCTACGGTCGGCAGATCCGCCCGCCGGCGATCGAGGCCGGCGAGCAGAAGTTCTCGATGATGCTCTACGGCGCGAAGACCCCCTACACGGGTTTCCGCCCGTGCGTGTTCAACAGTGCCTGGCAGGCGACTGACGGTTCCAAGGCGCTCGTGTTCGTCAATGCGACGAAGGAGCGCCAGCCGGTCGGGTACCGCTGGAACGGGCAGTCCGCGAAGCTGGTGCTCGATCCGGACGAAATCAAGCTGGTCGAGGTGAAGTGATATGGACGGCGAAAATGGGATTCTGGCGGAGATCGCCGAACTCAAACGACAGCGTCGGGCGGTGATTCTCGCCCACAACTACACGCCGGGCGATGTCCAGGACGTGGCCGATCGCACGGGAGATTCGCTGGAGTTGGCGCGTATTGCGTCCGGCGTGGAGGCGGACGTGATCGTGTTCTGCGGTGTCTACTTCATGGCGGAGACCGCCGCCATACTCAATCCAGGCAAGACGGTGCTCATCCCCGACGCCACGGCCGGGTGTGCGATGGCGGATATGATCAATGGCGCCCAGCTGCGCGAACTCAAGGCACGCCATCCCGGCGCCAAGGCGGTGTGCTACGTCAACTCCACCGACGAGGTGAAGGCGGAATGCGACATGTGCGTAACCTCCGGCAATGCCGAGCGGGTGATGCGCACGTTTTCGCCGGACGAGAAGATCATCTTCGTGCCCGACCGCCATCTGGGCACGCACATCGCCACGAAGCTCGGAACGAGCTACATTCTCTGGCCTGGGTGCTGCCCGGTTCACGAACGCCTGACGGCGGTGGACATCGAGCGCGCGCGGGCCGCCCATCCCGGGGCGCCGGTGCTGGTGCACCCCGAATGCCCGGAGGAGACGCGGGCGGTGGCCGATGAATGCCTGTCCACAGGTGGGATGTGCGCCTACGTGCGCAGCTCGCCGGCGCAGGAGTTCATCGTTGGCACTGAGGGTGGCATTCTCCACCGTCTTCGGGCGGAGAACCCCGGCAAGATATTCCATCCCGCTGCGGATCTGGTCTGCCCCGACATGAAGAAGTGCACACTGGAGAAGGTACGCGACGCATTGCGCGACATGTCGCCGAAGGTCGTTGTGCCGGCGGACGTCGCCGTCCCCGCCCGGCATGCCATCGAGGCGATGTTGAAGATCTGATTCGCGCTGTTTGAACCGTGAACATTCCGAAGATCTATGCCGCGTCGCCATGCGTGGTGGCGGAAGGCCCGCGTTGGAACGCCGCGGAGAAGACCCTCTACTGGGTGGACGTGACCGGTGGCAGGTATCTCCGCCACCGGGACGGCGACGCTGCGGACAAGTTCGAGATGGTTGCCCCCGGACTCGGTAAGATCGGGGCGCTCGTCTGCATTGGCGGCGGGAGACTCTGGCTCTTCACGAGCAGGTGCGAGGTGTGGGAGTGCGCCTTCGGCGAGAAGCCGGTTCTCAAGTGGACGCTGCCCGGTCATGCGGAGCGACGCTTCAACGACGTCTGGATCGATCACGGCAATGTCTACTGCGGGGTTGCACGCGAACCGGACCATCCGGGCGAGCTGTGGCTACTCAGGGATGGCGTGTTTACCTGCATCGAGCCGGCAACGAAGGGGATGCCGAACGGGATGGGGGTTTCGCCCGACGGGAAGACCTTCTACTTCACGGTCACCGACGAGAGGACGATCTACGCCTACGACTATGACCAGTTGAGCGGAGGGCTTTCGAACCGTCGCGTCTTCGCGGCGGACTTTGCCGAACCCGGGCTGCCCGACGGGATGTGCGTCGATCCCGAGGATGGCACGCTTTGGGTCGCGATGTGGGACGGAGGTCGTCTCGAACACCGTGGCACGGACGGGCGCCTCATCGAGTCCGTGGTTTTCCCGATGAAGAAGGTGACGAGCGCAGAGGTCGTCGGCAGGCGGATATTCGTCACGACCGGCAACAAGGAATCAGATGCAGCTGCCTACTTTAGGGAAACAGGCGCGGGCTCGGTATTCGAATTGCAAATTTTTCCATTTACTGCTTGATTTGAACACTGGTTTTTGATATACTATTTTTCGCTTTCAGAAATGGCGAGAGTAGCTCAATTGGTAGAGCATCAGATTGTGGATCTGAGGGTTGCGGGATCGTGCCCCGTCTCTTGCCCCAGTGACCCCGGTCGGGTTCAAGAAATGGAGAACCAATGCCGTCTTTAGCAGATATGCGCACCAAGGCGAAAGAGGCCGGGCTGATGAAGCTCGACAATCTCATTCGTACCCGCCAGCATATTCCGAACAACGTGTTTCCGATCCCTCTAAAGGAGCTCTGCGAGCGCTACGAGAAGCTCTACACCGGGTGCGTTAACGATGTGATGCGCGAGGCATGCCTGCTCAACCAGAACCTCCCCCACGACATCATGCCGCTCCGTGACGAGATGACGGTTTGCGGCGAGGCGTTCTGCGTCAAGAGCGCCCCCAACTGCATGATCGAGGGCGAGATGACCTTCCGTGCCCAGATGCTTGACGATTTCAAGCCCGATGGCGTGGTGGTTTGGGATACGTCCGACGATGTGGAGGCCTCGCTCTGGGGTGGCGTGATGACCGCCACCGCCATCACCAAGGGTATCCGCGGGGCGGTGATCGCCGGCGGCATCCGCGACACGAAGCAGATTCTCGAGCAGAACTTCCCCGTCTTCTACAAGTACCGCGTCTCCAATGGTTCGCTGGGGCGCTGCATGATCACCCACTACCAGGTGCCGGTTAGGATCGGCAAGGTGACGGTGCGTCCGGGCGACATAATCTTTGGCGACATCGACGGTGTGCTCTGCATCCCGCGCGAGATCGCCTACGAGGTGCTGCTCCGCGCAGAGGGTATCGAGCGCAACGAGGTCGACATCTTCAGCTGGGTGCACCAGGGGGATACGATATCCGAGATCATCGAGAAGGGCGGATACTTCTGATCCGGCGCCGATGGCACACCTCATAGAGATCCGTGATCTGAAGAAGATCTATTCGGTGGGCGAGGAGCCGGTAGCCGCACTGGACGGGGTGTCGCTTTCCATTGACACCGGTGAGTTCGTGGCCATCATGGGCGCCTCTGGCTCCGGCAAGTCGACGATGCTCAACATCCTGGGCTGTCTCGATACGCCCACCTCCGGCAGCTACCTTCTCGATGGTATCGAGGTGGCGCGTCGCAGTGCCGCCGAACTTGCCGCCATCCGCAACCGCAAGCTCGGTTTCGTGTTCCAGAATTTCAATCTGCTGGCGAGGACGAGCGCGATTGAGAATGTCGAGCTGCCAGATCTCTATCTGGGGCGCCTTTCCCGCTCGGAGCGGCATCGGCGTGCGCTGGAGCTGCTTGCCCGGGTCGGTCTGGGAGGACGCAGCAAGCACACCCCCGCCCAGCTTTCCGGTGGCCAGCAGCAGCGCGTCGCCATCGCCCGGGCGCTGATGAACGAGCCGCCGGTTCTGTTTGCCGACGAGCCGACCGGCAACCTCGACACCAAAAGTTCGGTCGAGATCATGAACCTCTTTACCGAGCTCTCCAAGGAGGGCATCACCATCGTGATGGTAACTCATGAGGACGACATTGCCGCCTACGCGCGGCGCCACCTCCTGATGCGGGACGGGCATCTGGTCAAGGACGATCGGGTGGGTTGAGGTGGTTGTGGGCCGAAAAATCGGAATTCGGGTGGTAATTGAACCTTCGGGCCGTCTTTGCGTTTAATTGTTCGATGTATCTATTCCCCATAGATTCTAGGCGGGGATTCACCCTGATCGAGCTTTCGGTGGTGGTCGTTCTGCTTGCACTGGTGGCGTTGGTGGCGGTTCCGCGCTGTGCCGCCATGGTGCGCACGGCGCGTCTGACGGCAGCGGAATCCGACATGCGCGTTCTGCGCGAGGCGATCATCTCGTCGGACGGCGGATATGTGCGCGATCTGGGTGGTTTGCCCGGGTTCTCGCCCGCTGCGATTAGAATCGCCAATCTGTTCATGCCCACCAACGTCTATGGTACGCGCGTCAACGCCAGTGCCATTCACGGTGCCCAGATGCGTATGATACGGCTTGACGATGATGCGGCCGCGGAACTCTGCCGCGCCGAGGCGCGGGCGCTGCCGCAGGCGTTCACGACCTGGGACGAATCGCTTGGCCGCGGTTGGCGCGGACCATACGTCAAGGCCACGGTGGCGGTATTCCCCGCCGCCGGTGACCGCCGCCACCCCGGTGACGCCTCGTTTTCCGAACGGGGTTTCTTTCCCCCGACGCACAATCTGCGTCTGCCGGCGGTCTTCGGTGACTCCAGCGTGGCATCGGTCTATGGTTTCGCGGGCGAACCGGCCATGTTCGATCCCTGGGGATGCCCGTATGTTCTGCAGGTGCCGCCGCCCCAGGCCTTCCCCGGCGTTACCAACATCGCCGACGAGGTTCGATTCCGCTACGCGCGTATCGTCTCGGCGGGACCGGACGGGGTGCTGTCCACGCCGTGCTTTGGGGGCAATGCCACCAACTGGTACGCGACGAGCTGGAATGAGCTGGAACGCCGCATGTCGCGTCAGGCCGGGCTTTTCGACGTCACCAACCGTGTGGCGCGGGGCGACGACATTGTTCTGTTCCTGATGCGCAACGACGTTGACGAGGGGGAGGACAGCGAGTGAAACGCGGCTTCACACTCGTTGAGCTCACCGTTGTGCTGGTGGTGCTGGCCATTGTCACCCACCTCGCGGTACACGAGCTCGGAAGGGTGCATCGCGCACAGAGCGCGCGCTTGGCTGAGCGCCAGCTGCGCGAGATCGCCGATGCAGTGTGGCGGTATTCACCGGGCGAGGAAGAGCCCTCGGGATTCGTTGTCGATATGGGGCGTCTCCCGCATTCGGTGGCTAGGACGAACGAAGATCTGCGCGTGACGCTTACACTCGACGAGCTGGTGTGCCGTCCGCAGGACGTGCCGCCGTATGCGGTGCGCCCGGCGGCGCTGTCGAATCTCGTTGTTGCCGCCGATGTCGGGGTGGCGCTTGCCGACGAGACGGTGATGGTACAGTGTGGCTGGCGTGGACCATATCTGCGCCTGCCGCCTGGGCGCGAGCGGCTGGTCGATCCATGGAACAATCCGATGGAGACGCCCGATGCGGCGGGGCTGCCACGGCTTTTTCTCGCTGGCGGGGCCGAGCGCGCCGATCCTCCCATCGCCGGGGTGGAGGTGCGGGGGGTGGGGCACTACGGTGCCGATGCGCGCGCGGATGACCTAGTGCAGCCCACCGATTCCGCCATGCGTGATGGGCGGACGGACTTTCTGCCGGAAGGAGGGCGTGACAATCGGCTTGCGCTTTCGGTGTTGATGTGCGATGCGGGCGGCCCGGCATCGGTTTCGGGCGACGTGCGCTGTCGGTGGTATGCGCCCTGTGGCGGGGCGATTACCGGCGGTGTCGAGTCGGTTTCGCTTGCCGGCGGGGCGACGGCCGCATTCGCGTTCGATGGGCTGCCGCCGGGAGTGTGCACCGTCGTGGTGGATGTTGGCGGCGTCGAGCGCGCGCGCCGGCGCATTGTGCTGCCGCCGGGCGGCAGAGCGGCGGAGATCAAGGTGGCCGTGCGGTAACATCAGGCGGAGATAGCGAGTGAGCAGGAAAAATTCCATTTCGGTCGCGACGTCGACGCTGTGCTTTCGGCAGCGGGTGAATCTGCCTGCCGCCCAGGTGCGCGGACTTGCCGACGCCGAGCTTGCCACCGCGCTGGTGTTCGAGGTCGAGCCTTTCAGCGGCATCGCCGCCGCCGATGGAGAAGTGGCCTGGCGTCGCCTCGACGACGGATCGGGAAGTCGGGCGCAGTTCGACGTGGTGCAGATGCGGCGTTCCGACATGGTGGCGGAAATGGCCCGGGCCAGGCGCGAACATCGCCGGGTGCTGGCCTTTACCGCGGTTCCCGACGCGGCGGCTGGCGAAAGCGCGGGGGATCTGCCTTCGATACCTGTCTGCAGAGGCGGAAAAACCAGTCGGATGGTGTGGATATGGGGGCTGGGAATCATTGTGCTGCTGGCGGCACTTTGCTTCGACGCCTGGGATTTGGCGGGAGACGGACGCCGTCTGGAGCGCGAAATTGCCGCCCGGCGCGTTCTGCAGCGGGAGCGGGATGCTCTGCTGGCGAGGATTGACAATGCGGTGCGTGAAGCGCAGCAGTTGCGGATGAAGCGGGCTGACCTCATGCGGGCGGGCCAGAACGTGGAGGTGCTGCGCGATGCGTGGCACAAGCTGTTCGCCGCCATTCCGGTGGCCTGCGCCGACGAATGCGTGGTTAAGGGCGTCAAGGCGGATGGGCCATATTCGTGTCGCCTTACCGGCATGGCGCTCACGCCTTCCTCCGCGGCCCGCACGCTGGTGCGCCTGGCCGAGGAGCTGCGACCGCCGCGCAGCGTCTGGACGCTCCGGCCCGGTCGCATGACCGAAACCGTCTCCGGCGCCGAGTTCGAATGTGCGCTGGAGTTCGATCCGGAGGGGCAGTTCAAATGATCGAAGTGCGAAAGAAGGATCTGATGTTCCTGGCACTGGCGCTGCCGTTGGCGCTGGTGGCGGCGTACTACTGGTTCTACCGGACGCCATCCGTTCGGCGTGCCGATGGCATGCGCGTGGAGATGGCGCGCCTCCCTGATCCAGACCTGTTTCCTGCCGAGCGGGCGCGGCTGGCCACGCGCGTGGCGGACGCGGAGCGCGATCTTGACGCGGAGCGGAAGGCAAAATTGCCGGACGAGACGGTCAGGGGAAATCCGGCCGCGGACGCCGCCGCCCGCCAGGATGCGCTTCTTGCCGTGTTTTCGCGGGCTGGGGTGCGCGTGGTCGGCGTCAAGTCGCTTGATTCGTCCGGGGTGGCCCAGACCTCGCGCGGGGGAAATGCTCTTCGTGCCTGCGGGATGCGTCCGCAACCAGAGGGACGCCATTTCGTTCTTGAGGGTGACTATCGTTCCTTTGTGGGTGCGCTGGGGGCTCTTTCCCGCGAGTTGGCGCCGGTGGTATGTGAGGGAGTGTCGTTTTCGCCGTCGACAGACGGTGCCTGTCGATGGGAGCTTGCGATATGGCTTTGAGCGAAGGACTGGCGCGGATATACGAAGTCTGCGAGAGCTTGGGAGCGAGTGATGTGCATCTCGCCGCCGGGGAGATCCCGCGTTTTCGCATCCGCGGTGAACTCTTGCCGCATCCCAGCTTCGAGGCGCTTGATGCCGAGAAGGTGGATGCGATTGCCATGGAGATGGGGCTGGAGACGCTGCCGCTGGGGTGTTCCGACGGTACCGAGCGTGTGCGGCTCAACCTGATGCGCGATGGTTCGGTGGACGGTGCGATATCCTCGCCCGGCGGCTATCGCTACCGCTTCAACCTATATCGTGATTCTGGGCGCACCTCGGTGGCGCTACGTCGCCTCAATTCCGAGTTTCGCTCGCTGGAGCAACTTGGCCTGCCGCCGCAGCTGGCAGATTTCTGCAAGATGCCACATGGCCTTGTGGTGGTGACTGGGCCTACGGGAAGCGGCAAGTCAACCACGCTGGCCACGCTGATTGATTGCATTAACCGCGAACGGCGCGGGCACATCGTCACCATCGAGGATCCGATCGAGTTTGTGCACAAGTCGCGGTCGTGTCTGGTTAGCCAGCGCCAGATCGGGCGCGACGCGAAGAGCTTCAGCAGTGCGCTGGTGGAGGCGCTGCGCCAGGATCCCGATGTGATCCTGGTAGGAGAGGTGAGGGATCTGGCCACCGTGCGAACCGCCATCACGGCGGCGGAGACCGGTCACCTGGTCTTCGCCACAATGCACGCGGGCGACTGCGCGGGGGCGGTGGAGCGGTTGGTGTCGGTATTTCCGTCCGACGAACAGGAAGGGGTGCGCCACCAGCTGGCGCTGGCGCTGCGCGGCATCGTCTCGCAGCATCTGCTGCCTTCCCGTGCATGCGGGCGCGTGGCGGCGGTCGAGGTGATGATGAACACCACGGCGGCGTCGAATCTCATAGCCAGCGGGCGATCGGCGCAGCTCTATTCCGTGATCGAGACCGGAAGCGTCCACGGGATGGTGTCGCTCGAGTCCTCGCTGGCCGATCTGGCGCGTCGTGGCCAGATAGATCCGGGCACAGCGCTATCCCTCTCCCGCAATTCCGAACTGCTACGCGGCCGCATCATGCGGAGCTGATCAAACTCACCGCTCGAACCGTCCTCCTCCAGCGCGACCATCCCCACGCCCTCCGCGAGGATCACTGCCGATTTCTCCCGCTCCGACGCCAACACGACGCTTCCATTCGTCGCCGTCGCGGTGCCGGCGCGTGTCTCTGCAGATGCCGCTTGATGCCACCCGCGCGGCCGAGGCAGCGCTCGCCCGCGAAGCGCGGGCGGTTGTCGAGGTAGCACTCGAGGTCCTCCAGCAGGCCGCCGAGGCGCAGCGCGGCCTCTGGATTGCGCCCTACCCGCGCGAAGAGCGCGCGGATCGCCTCTAATGACGGGCGCGGGTTCGCCGTCGAGCGGCGGCACTGTCGGCGCCGATCCTGCGCGAGGGCGAGTCGC
>JAZRXT010000188.1:0-11147 GCA_045600365.1 Kiritimatiellia bacterium
GCGCGATGACATCAAGGCCGGCGTGAAGCCGCGCTACGACTTCATCGAGGTCATGGCTTGCCGCGGCGGCTGCATCGGCGGCGGTGGCCAGCCCTGCGGTGCGACGGACGAGGTGCGCGCCAAGCGTACCGCCGGTCTCTACACCGACGACGAGAAGTCGGCCCTCCGCATGTCCCACCTCAACCCCGAGGTCCAGGCCCTCTACAAGGACTTCCTGGGCGAAACGGCGGCCAACGGTGGCGAGAAGGCCGAGAAGCTTCTCCACACGCACTACCACAAGGAAGACGTCTATCGTTTCGGCGAGTGACATCATCCCGTAGGCGAATGGTTGAATGGTCGATCGGCCGATTCTCTTCTCAGGAGAACCGACCGGGCGACCATTCTCCATTATGACAGTTCCAATGCAGATCAAGGAGATTTTCCATGAGGTTCGTTTCAGCCATTGTGGTGCTGGCCGCGCTTGACGCGCTGGCGTTCAGGCCGCAGAACCCCGCTCGTATTGCCGAGATCGAGGCGATGCTGGACGAGGTGCCGCACTCGATGGCACCACGCCTGGCCGACCGTGCCGCATGGGAAGCGGTGCCGGCCTCCACTCGCGCCGCAGTGATCGCCAGGGCGGAGAAAATCCTGAAGTCAACTCCGAAGGATCCGCCGGACGAACTGTATCTTGACTTTACCCGAAACGGCAACCGCACCCGCCACGAGAAGGTCAGCTTCGCGCTCGACCACGATCTTGACGATTTGCTTAAGGCAGAGTGCTTCGAGAACCGCGGACGCTTTGTCGCGAAGCTGGCCGAATACATCGAGGTCCTCTGCGGTCAGCGCAGCTGGGTAATGCCCGCGCACGACAGGGGACTGACCTCGTTCAATGGCACTCCCCACATCGATCTTGGTTCCTGCCGTCGTGCGCTCGGCGTTGCCATCGCGCTCGACCTCCTCGGCGACCGCCTGCCCGGCGACCTCGCCCAGCGCGCCCGCGCCGAGGTGAATCGCCGCGCCATCGACCCCTACCTTGAGACCTGCCGCTGCACCGAGAAGGGCAAGATCAATAAAAACCACTGGTGGTTCACTGCCGAGATGAACTGGAACAGCGTCTGCAACTGCGAAAGCGTGCGTACCGTTCTCGCGCTGGTGAAGGATCGCCACGTGCGAGCCGAGGCCATCGAGGCGGCCGAGCGCTCTTCCGAGCTCGCACTCAAGGGATACACGCCGGACGGCTATTGCTCCGAGGGCATGGGGTACTGGAACTATGGCTACGGACACCAGATGTACCTCGTCCTCGCGGTGCGCGACGCCACACACGGCAAGGTCGATCTCTCCGGCGGCGACCACGGGCGCAAGGTGATGCAGTATGCCTACAACTACAACCTGCTCGACGGCATCAGCCCGCCATTCGCCGACGGCTGCGGCAACGCTTCGCCCATTCTGCTTGCACTAGGTGGTCAGATCTGGCCCGACCTCGTTGCTCCCGCGTTGAAGGGTATCGACATTAACATGTCGAATATGACGCTGTTCATGTGCGGACGCGCCGCCGCCGTCCATTCGGCCAGAGGTCCACTCCCAACCCATACCTGGTTCCCGGATGGCCAGGTGCTGATCTCCCGTTCCCTGGACGGCGGTTTCGCCGCCGCGATGAAGGGCGGTCACAACGACGAACTTCACAACCACAACGATCTCGGTTCCTTCGTGCTGCTGGCCGACGGCAGGATCGTGTGTGGCGATCCCGGCGGCGAGGTCTACACCCGCAAGACCTTCTCCAAGCTCCGTTATGTCGATTCAGTGCTCAATTCCTACGCCCATCCGGTGCCATGCCCCAACGGCATCCTGCAGAAGGACGGACGCAAGTTCGCCGCCAAGATACTCGGGACATCGTTCACCGACGCGGCCGACACGCTTGAGCTTGACCTTTCAGCCGCCTATCCCGATCCGAAGCTGAAGTCGCTGGTGCGCGTGTTCGTCTTCGACCGCGCCCAATCCATGTTCACCGTCGAGGACCGCGTCGAGTTCACCGAGCCCAGTACGTTCGAGTCGCCGCTTGTCACCTTGTCCCGCGTGCTCTTCGACTACGACAATGCGCGCTTCGACCTCGATACCGGGAAGAGACGAGTTAGTGGCGCGGTCGAGACCGATGGCGGCGACTGGCGCTGGAAGACCGAGCTGCTGAAGAACCCCACCAAGAACTCGCCGACGCGCATGGCGGTCGAGTTCACGAAACCTGTCGTCTCTGCGCGCGTTAAGTATACACTTTCGATGGCGCGCAAAGGCAAGTGAGGCGATCGAGATGGCGAGAGGCAAGTTCATAACTTTCGAGGGACCCGAGGGCGGCGGCAAGTCGACGCACGTTCGGGAGCTGGCCGAACGCCTGCGTTCGGACGGCATTGACGTACTGGTCACGCGGGAGCCGGGCGGGACGCGCCTGGCGGAGCAGATCCGCGCCCTGGTGCGGGAGGAGACCGAAGATCCACCAGTCACCCGCAGCGAGGTGCTGCTGTTCCTCGCCGCTCGCGCACAGGTGGTCTCGCAGGTGATACGCCCCGCGCTCGCCCGCGGTGAATGGGTGATCTGCGACCGTTTTTCAGATTCCACCTTTGCCTACCAGGGATACGGACGCGGCATCGATGTGGGACTGCTCAGGAACTTCAACGATTTTGCCACCGAGGGTCTGGTGCCCGATCTCACGTTGCTGCTTGACGTGCCGCCTGAGGTCAGCCGCGAACGCCTTGCCGAACGCCAGGCCGCCACTGCCACCACGGCGGACCGCATGGAGCAGGCCGGCGAGATGTTTCATCGGCGGCTGCGGGATGGTTTCCTCGAACTGGCCCGGCAGGAGCCCCATCGTTTCGCGGTGATAGACTCCTCTGGCGACCGCGAAGAGGTGTCGGCGAAGGTGTTGGCGGCGGTTTACGCTCTGATGGGAACGAGGGGTGAGCAGCAGTGACCGTAGACGAGGCATATTCGCACATCTCCCGCGCCATCCAGGAGGGAAGGACGGCGAACGGTTATCTGATTGTCGGATCTCCGCGCGGACAGGCGGGTGAGCTTGCCGACCGGATCCTGCGTCTGTTGTTCGGCGACCGAGACCTTTCAGCCCATCCCGACGTGCATCGTCTGCGTCCAGAGATGAAGTCCCGCGTCATCTCGATTGACGCCATGCGCAATCGCATCATCGCCCCAATGGAACAAACCGCCTTTCAGGGCGGCTGGAAGGCGGGCGTGATCGTCAATGCAGAATGCATGCAGAAGGAGGCGGCAAATTCCTATCTGAAGGTACTTGAGGAACCGCCGCCGCGAACGATCTTCCTCCTGCTCACCAACAAGCCCGCGCAGCTTCTTCCCACGATCATCTCGCGTTGCCAGCGGATCGATCTTCCCGATGCCTGCATACTGTCGCTGGCGGAACCGCACCGTTCGCGGGTGCTGGACATTCTTGCCGCCGATTCCATTTCCGGTCAGGTGGCCCGATCAGCCGCCGCCGCGCGGCTATGCGCCATTCTCGCCGAATTCAAGGACCGGGCGGAGGCGGAGGTGCACGACGAGCTGAAGCTCGAGACCGACGTGGGCGAGGAGTCAGGCAAGGACGAGATCAAGGCGATGGTCTCGGCCAGATATCTTGAATATCGCCAGGATTTTCTGGGCACTTTCCAGAGCTGGTATCGCGACCTGATGGCGCTGGCGCTGGCACCGCCATCGCATTCGTCGTTCGGTGCGGAAGGGGCGTCGGCGACGCCGCTGGTGAATGAGGATCGGCGCATCGTTCTCGAGTCGCGGGCGGCGAAGCTACAGCGATACCAGGCGTTCTACAATGTGGAGAAGGTGGACGAATTGGCAAAAACCCTGGAGCGCGGGGTTCCGGAACTTGGAGCGATCTCGCTGTTCATGGACCGGATGTTCCCCGGCGCCGGCGCCTG
The DNA here is from genome assembly GCA_045600365.1 of Kiritimatiellia bacterium. GTDB lineage: Bacteria > Verrucomicrobiota > Kiritimatiellia > RFP12 > UBA1067 > RUG572. Next base: position 3,909 of record JAZRXT010000188.1, read on the forward strand.
ATCGCCAGTATTTACCAGATATCAGAAAAGAGAATAACATGTTGAAGAGAAGAACATTCCTTTCGCTCGGTGCACCATTGCTGCTGCCGGGAGCTGTCTGGGCCGCAAAGCCGGGCACAAAGTTGCGCGGGGCGCTCATTGGCGCCGGAGCGCAGGGACGCGGGTTGCTGCACCAGTTCCTGGGGCAGGACGTCGTGATGTGTGCCGTCTGCGACTGCGACCGCATTCGGCGCGAAGACCGTGCCCGCGTGGTCAACGACTACTACCGCGGCCGTCCCGAGCTGGGAGTGGCGGCGGACGTCTGCCGCGCCGTTGCCGATTGGCGCAAGATCGTGGCGGATAAATCGATTGACTTCGTCGTGATCGCGACGCCCGACCACTGGCATGCGATCATCACCGTGGCCTGCCTCAGGGCGGGCAAGGATGTCTATTGCGAAAAGCCCCTCACCTATTCGGTGGAGGAGGCGAAGCTGGTGATGAAGACCGCCGCCGCAACCAGACGCATTGTCCAGTGCGGCGCCATGCAGCGTTCGGGAGTGGAGTTCCGCACCGCATGCGAGATCGTTCGCAACGGCCGCATCGGGCGCATCACCCACGTTGACGCTTTCTTCGGCGGTCCGTCGCGTCCGCACCGCGACTACGAGAATCCCGCCAAGGCGGCCGAGGAGGGAGCGCCGAATCCAGACTGCGACTTCGACATGTGGTGCGGTCCAGCGCCGCTCGTGAAGTATTCCGATCGTCTCGCTCCGCGCGGATGCCACGACTTCTATCCCATGTTCTGGCGCGGTGACGACTATTTCGGCATTGGCCAGTGTGGCGACTGGGGGGCGCATCATCTCGACATCGCGCAGTGGGGGCTTGATCTGGACCGGAGCGGACCGGTGAAGGTCGTCAAGTCCAGCATTGAGCCATCGAAAGATCCGAACAGCGGCGGGCGCCGCCAGCGTGGCGTGCAGCTCGTCTGCGCCAATGGATGCGTCATCCGGCACGCCCCGTATGGCGGTTCAAACTGGGGAGCCGTCTTCTACGGAACCGAGGGCGTGGTGGCGGTCAACCGTGGCGTCTTTGGGGCCTGGCTCGGCAAGGGAATGGATCCGCTCAATCCTGGTACGATAAAATCTCTTGAGGCTGGCACTCCTGATGGTGGCCAGAAGATCGCCTTCTGGCGCATCGCCGCGTGGAACCGTCCGCAGGACATAATCCCCGGCAGCGACCGTTCGCTCCTCGATGCGGTGAACAAGTCGATCAAGGCGTTCGAATTGAAGAAGGCCCCCGTGAAGCTCTACCGCAGCCCAGGGCATCCTGCCGACTTCGTGCGCAGCGTGCTCTCCCGCAAGGAACCGTGCTCGCCGGCCGAGACCGGTGCGCGCGCCGCCATCCTCTGTCAGCTCTGCAATCTTAGCTACCGGCACGATGTCGGATTCGACTGGGATCCGGTGCACAACCGATTCGCCGGGAAAGGACCTGATCCGTCTTGGCTCGGACGCCACCCTGCTGGAAGGAAGGTCACACTGTGAAAGTGAAGTCCCTCGCTCTTCTTGTCGCAGCGATCGCGCTCTTCGCGCGGTCGCCGGCCGTGGCTGCGGATGTCTCCGCCGCCGATGCCGCGCTGGTTGTGCGCAACTGGCTGGGTGGGAAGTCTCCTCTCGGATGCCGATTGGGAGGATCGGTGAGGGACGTGCGCACGGTGTGCGTGACGAACGGAGCTTCATTCCACGTGGTGCGGATGGAGGGTGGGGGATACGCGGTGGTGTCGTCCGACACCCGCCTCGAACCGGTGGTTGCGTTCTCCTCCGACGGCGATGTCGCGGAGGAGACCGGCAATCCGCTGTGGACCCTGCTGCGCAACGATGCAGTGGCGCGCCGTGGGAGAATGCGCCCCGGCCTCGCCGTGGACTCCCGCTGGAAGCGGTTGCTGGCCGCGCCGGAGACCGCACCTGGCAGGATTAAGCTCGCAGCCGGTGCGGCCGACAAGGGGGCGGATGCAATCTCCGACGTGCGAGTGCCGCCGCTTCTTTCGTCGACTTGGGGACAGGAGAAAATTGGTTCTGCGTATTGCTACAACTACTACACGCCGAAACACTATCCGTGCGGCTGCGTGGCCACCACGGGGGCACAGATCATGCGGTACTTCGAGTGGCCCTTGTTCGAGATGCCGGTCGCTCCTTTCGTAAACGACTACTGCTGCATCACGGGCGTCGAGAAGCAGATGACGTCGATCGGTGGCGTCTTCCAGTGGTCGTCGATGCCGCTGGTGCCGCTGTCGTCGATAAGAGATGATCAGTGTCGGGAGATAGGCAGGCTCACTTCTGATATCGGTATCATCTGCTGTACCGACTACGACGGGGAAGGCAGCGGAACGCCGCTTTACATGCTTGAGAAGGCGTTTGCCCACTTCGGCTATTCCAATTCGGTGTCGTTCGAGAGCGTGGACGGAATTGGCGCGGCCCTGGTGGAGAGGATATTGATCTCCAATCTTGATGCCGGTCTGCCAGTGGCATTGGGCATGAACGGCGTCGACGCGCATGGATACGAGGTCGACCACTCGGTCGTTGGCGACGGGTACGGCTACTCCAACGGCACGTTATACTTCCATTTCAACATCGGGTGGAACGGATCCGGCGACCTGTGGTATGCCTCGCTGCCGTATGATCTGGATGGGCAGGTCTACAAGACGTTCACCGGTGCGGTGTACAATATCTACACCAACCAGACCCCGGGCGCGTCGATTGTCAGCGGCCGGGTGACCGACGCCGCGGGTAGCCCGATAGCCGGAGCAACAGTCAAATTGGAATCATCGGACGTGAATATGGTCGTACATTCCAACTCTCGCGGGATCTATTCGTTCATCGTCCCCCCCGGAACCTACAGCGTCAGCGCGTCGTACGGAGGCATCTCCACTACGTCGCACACCGTTTCGCCGACGGAGTGCCGCACCATGAAGCTCGCCCCCTACGGTGGCGACTATGGCAAGTACTACACCTCCAGCTCGCCGTCGGTGGGGAACGTGTGCGAATGCGACTTCGTCGTCAATGACGTGAAGATGGTCGAAACCCCGGTCATCTCGCCGGCCGGCGGCGAATTCTCCGACGAGGTGGAGATTGGAGTGTCATGCTCAACACCCGGGGCGGTGGTGCGGTACACGGTCGACGGCACCGATCCGGACGAAACGAGTCCCGTTTTCGATGGATCCATTGCCCTCAAGAAATCGTTCACGCTCAAGGTGCGGGCATTCGCCGACGGATTCGCTCCCAGTATGATTGAGCGCGCATTTTTCCACAACAGTTCGATTGGCTCGGCGATGGACGCTTCGGACCTCGTCTGGACCACTTCGCCGAACTGTCCCTGCTTCTCGACTACCGGCATGTCCCTCGAGGGCCTGGACTGCGTACGCACCGGAACGCTCGAGGAGTTCCACAGTTCCTGGATCGAGACCGTCGTCGATGGTCCGCGCGTCCTTAGTTTCTTCTATCGCACCCACTTCGTTGATGGAAGTTTCGCGGTGACTATGGACGATGAGGAGGTGTTCATCTTCAAGGACAGTGCCAAGCCAGATCCAGCAAATCCGACCTACTACTTCACCGATGAAACCTGGTATCAGAAACAGCTTGAAATACCAGCTGGCAGTCACAGAGTGCGCCTTCGGTTTGACTTCCCGGGCGGCAAATGGTGGGGCGTGGAGGATACATGGGTGGCAATTGACAAAGTGGAGCTTATGGAAGTCAACCCGCCCGAACCACCTTCCGATCCGACAGTCGGTCCCAATCCGCCGCCAAACGACGACCCCAATTCCCCACCAAACGAAGATCCCGAACCGCAGGTGGTGGAGCCAGTGGTAGGCGTGGCAACGGTGGGCGAATATGTGAAGTGGCCACTGGTCGATCTCGGCGTGCAGACGGTGTGCGATGCCGAGGCCGCCGGACTTGTCTATGATGTTAAGATTGCCAGTCTTCCTTCCGGTCTCAAGCTCAAGTACAATGCGGCGGTCAAGAACAAGAAGAAGGTGATCGTCGCCGCCAAGACGAATTGGTGGATCGAGGGTGTGCCCACTGCCGCCACCGACACTTCGATGATGCCGATCTACATTTCGGTGACGGTGAACAAGAAGACGACCGTTGGCAGACTTGACATCTCCGTTGCGGACCAGAAGATCGCGGATCTCGGCATACTCGAATTGAATTCGCAGATTGTCACGAATGTGCCGGACTGGCTGCCCGGCACGCCCACGGGATGGACGGTTGCCGGGCTCCCCGGCGGACTCAAGTTCACCGCCAAGGCAGTCTATGCCGACAAGAAGAAAAAGAAGCTGAAGTACCCAGCGTATTCCGTCTATGGCAAGACCACGGTACCAGGCGAATACACGATTAAGGCATCGAAGAAGACGAATGGATACTCCGCATTCAGACGCTACAGGATTACGGTGCCGCACGCTGAAATCGATGGGGTTGTCTTCCCAGGTTTGATCGACCGTACCTCCACTGTGGGCATCCAGGAGCCTGTATGGAACGTGCAGGCCACGATGGGCAAGATCAAATCGGTCAGCGGCTTGCCCGCTGGCTTCAAGTTCACCGCCAAGAAGCAGACAGTTTCCGGCACTCCCACCAAGGCCGGTACCTTCTTCGTCAAGTTCGTGAAAACGGTCAAGAAGAAGGATCGCACAGCCTACATCAAGTGGAAGGTTCTGCCGAACCCCGTCTCGCCGAAGATTGATTTCAATGATGGCGGCGGCGCCGTCTTCGAGAGCATCACCCAGGGAACGGCATACGCCGCCGGTGGCACCGTGTTCAAGAGCTTCACCGGAACAGATGGTGTGAAGGTGTCCGCCACAGGTATGCCCAAGGGAATGAAGCTGGTAGGACTGGCCGACGGCAGTGTCGGTTTCGTCGGTGCACCATCAAGTGCGGGGGTGTATTTCATCACTGTTACGGCAACGCGGTACGGCAAGTCGGTGTCGCAGCGCATAGCGGTGAATGTGCTGTCGAACCCCGTGGCGGGCACGTATCGCGGCTTTGCCTTCCCCGGCGGCAAGCCATGTGCGGTGACGATATCCGTGAAGGCGGACGGCTCCTCGACGCTTTCGGTTACGGAGAGCGGGGTCAAGTGCACTGCCAAGGCGAAGAGCGCGATCATTCTCGAACAGGATGCAGCGGATCCGCGCCGCGGACGGTATGCGCTCGAATATCAGCTCGCTGCGAACAAGAAGAAAAAACTCCCTGCGCGCGTCTTCAGAGTGGAGATGGCGATGAGGGAATTGGGTACGCTGCTGCTGCCGCATGTTGAGAGTGTGTCATTCACGCGCAAGGACAATGGCGCCGAGTATGCAGTTGCCGAGATGCGCCGTGCATTGACCGCCGCCGAGGCCACTCGGTTGCAGACGGATGAAGCAATAGGCGCCATTCCTCCCATCTGCGCATTCGCGCGGCGGAACGAGCATGGCGTCATTCTCGCCACCGCGAAGTGGAATGCGTCTTCAGGTGCATTCACCATCGCCGGGCGCCTGCCGGCCGGCACCACTTTCAGCGGAAGCTCTCCGCTGCTCCTCGATGGCGGGGGTGGAATCGGTTATGCCAGGTTCGCGCTCAGCGATGCGGACAAGACGAAGTATTATGACCTTCTGTTCACGCGGCGCGACTTCGACATCGAATTCAATTCGGCGTCACTACCGCCCGCTTCGCTCGCTTCCCTGCTTTCCACGCTCGGAGGCGGATCTGCGCTGATGGTTTCGCTTCCGGATATGGAAGGATTCCCGGTTCTTCTTTCTGCCAGCTACACGCCCAAGACGAAGAAGAAGGCGGCGGTGAACTATGTGCGCGTATCGTATGATGACGGCGCCACCTGGGCCGCAAAGGTGAAGGCCACCTGGACGAACGGGCGTCTCCAGTTTACCTCGGCGTACGGTTCCAATCGAAAGCTCACCTTCGATCTGGTCTATGATATCGGCATCGGTGGCTTCAGGGGCTGGACCCGGCTGGTGCAGACGAAGAAGTCGGGAAAGAAGACGGTTACAGTTCTCGACGTCAAAGGGGCGGCCGATCCTGTTGAAAGGGCTTGTCAATAGGATGGGCACGATTCCACAGTCGACATTGGAAGACATCAAGTCGCGCATTGACCTGGCCGATGTGATATCCTCGTGCGGCGTGCAACTGAAGCGCGCCGGCGGCGACTATGTGGCATGCTGCCCGTTCCACCATGAGAAGACACCGAGTTTCCATGTTCATCCCGAGAAGGGTCTCTATCACTGCTTTGGCTGCGGCGAGAGCGGTGATGCGATAACTTTCCTCGTCGAGCACGAAGGCATGAGCTTCATGGATGCCGTCAAGCAGCTTGCCGGGCAGTGCGGGGTTAAGATCGAGGAGGAACGAGAGGATCCCGAGGCAAAGCTGCGTGCCCGTCTGTTCGCACTGCACGCCGAGCTCTCGATGTTCTTCCGCCGGTGCCTGTTGAAAATGCCAGAGGCCGAGACCGCGCGTCGCTATCTTGCCACCCGTCGCCTGCCCGAGGAGGCGCTTGAGAAATTCGCTGTTGGCTATGCGCCGTCTGCACCAGAGGTCATGTTGAAGTGGGCGGAGAAATACGGTTTCACTCTGGACGAGATGGACGCCGCCGGTGTTCTGCTCAAGTCAAAATACGCCGGAGGGCGTCCCTACAACCGTTTTGGTGGTCGCCTCATGTTCACGATCTGCGACCGTCAGGGCCGCCCGTGCGGCTTTTCAGGGCGTATCCTGGTGCAGGAGAAGAGCCCGAAGAAGTACGTGAACTCGCCCGAAACCGCCATCTTCAAGAAAAAGAATGTTCTTTTCGGATTCGACAAGGCGGCCAGAGTCATTGGCAAGAATGATAGGCGTGAGGTGATAGTGTGCGAAGGGCAGATCGACCTCATTCGCTGTCATGCCTGCGGTTTCGCCAATGCCGTGGCATCGCAGGGAACCGCCTTCACCCGCGAGCAGGTCGAGATGATTCGGCGCTCGGCCGACAGTGTGCTGCTTGTGTTCGACGCCGATGGCGCCGGTACCAAGGCGGCGATCACCTCGGGTGGACTATGTCTCGAAGCGGGGATGCCGGTGCGGGTGGTGACGCTGCCTGAAGGAGAGGATCCCGATTCGCTTCTGCGCGACCAGGGTGCGGAGGTGTTCCAGAAATGCCTGGACGATTCCGAGTCGATAACGTCCTTCCAGGTGCGGGTGATGCGCTCGCGGGAGCGCCCGCCGAATTCGATCGACGCGGTGGAGCGAGTGTCCC
>JAZRXT010000189.1:0-23726 GCA_045600365.1 Kiritimatiellia bacterium
GAAAAGCGAAGCATGGTGCCGCCGATCTGCACCACCATGTCGTCGCGCAGCTGCACCAGCGACTCCACCGGCATGCCATTGACAAAGGTGCCGTTCGCGCTGTGAAGATCCTCCAGCGTCGCCTTGCCGCCGTTCAGCACCACGATGGCGTGGCGCTCGGAGACATCGGGATACGGCAGACGGATGCGGCACACCTCGCTGCGGCCGACGATGTAGGTGCCGTCCTCGAGCGCGTGGCGGGTGGCACTGCCCTCGCCCGGACGGATCAGATCGAGTGCGAAGGCCATCAGCGGCGACCTCCCAGTTCGAGCTGGCGCTTCGCGTTCAGCTCCTCGATCTCGGCCCGGATCTTGGCGAAGTCAACCTGCGGCAGCTCCTGCTCGTACGAAGTGTCGTTGCCGTTGCGCAGCGCCAGCACCAGCCTGCCTTTGATCTGCTCGGCGAACACAAGCATCTCGGCCTCGCGCGGCGTGACCTCGAGGGTCACCGTGGAGTAGCCGGAGCCGCCGAAGTCGAGCGGACGCACCGTCTTCGCGGTGTCCTTGCCGGTGGCGAGCACCAGCACGTTCTGCAGAATCGTGCAGGTCACGAGCTCCTGGATCTCGCCCTTGCCGTCGGGCGACGGACGCGGGAAGGAGAAGGTGCCGATGACGTCGACGTGGTTGTTCGGCTTCACCATGCCGCTCACCGCGGCCGCGCCGGAGGCGTTGATGGACACCGCGCGCATCTTGCGGCGGATGTCGTTGGCAAGCCCGCCCCCCTGCGGATTGCCGCCCTCGATGTCGGACCAGAAGACGATTTCATGCTTGCGGTGGCCAACGGCAAGCTTGCGCCCGGCGATGTCGGCGGCATGGCGCTCGCCAAGGGCCTGTCCCCTCAAACCGCTCTCCGGCACGTCGATCAGCACGAAGTCGCTCTTCTGCAGCACCGTCCCCGCCGGAATGTCCTTCTTGTAGCAGAGCGCGGTCATGACCCCATGGGTCTTGCGGAAGCGATCCTTGAGCTGGCGAAGTTCATCATTCTTCGCCGAGAGGTAGGCGCGGGTGAGCACGGCGGCAAGCAGACCGGCCACCACTGCGACTATCAACACAATCTTCTGTTTCATCTATTCTCCTTTTTTTATAAGCTCATTTCAGTCCGCGCCGCCGCTGGATGGCGGTGATGCGGCATCCCGATGGCAGTTCCTGGGCGAGCACCGCCGCCACGGCGGCGCCGCGCGTGAAGAAAAGCGTGTCCGACGCACGAATCGGCGACTCGGTCCAGCCATCGGCAAGATACGCCTCCCGCACGCCCTCCAGCGCCTCGTTCGCCCGCGGGGCGGAGCGCACGCAGAGGAAGGTGCCGCCATCGGCAAGCTCGTACGCGGCGGCAACCTCGCCGCCACAGGCGAAGACCGGCACCGCATCCGGCCAGGCGCGCCCGGAGCCGGCCGGACGCCGCCAGAACCAGGCGGCGAACATCGCCACCGCGGCGATAACGCAGGTCTTGATCATTGCCCCCCTCCATTCCCGGGGATCCCCAGCGCCGGCATGTGCACCTCTTCGGAAAGCTCGCCGCTCTCGTGATCGAGCAGATAGGTGTCGCCAATGTACATGGTGATGGTGAAGTCCTTCTTCGCGCCCGCGTCGATCAGACGCGCCGAGGAAAGCGCATTGGCGCGCCAGTCGCCGAACATCGGCTCGCTGGGCAGGCTGCGCACCGGATACTCCCAGGCGTCGGCATTCGCCACCTCTAGCGGCGGATGCGCGAGCGAGGCGATCGTGCCCGCGTTGCCGCCCGCATCGTTCGATCCGTCCTCGGCCGAAAGCGCCGACATCCCGGCATCGACCCGGGCCATGTTCATCATCTCCAGATTGCGGTAGAACACCGGTGCGAACTCCACCAGCACCCCGACGACGAATGCAAACACCGTCACGCCCACGGCGAACTCGTAGACCGCCTGGCCGCGCTTGGACTCAATGTGCATGGCGCGTCCCTCCTGTCGGCCCGGGGCCGGTGCCCGGCGGCTGGCACACTTCGTTGTGCGCGTGCTCCTGCAGGAACTCGCCGCCCGAGCGGGTGTATTCCGGATCGTCCCACTTGTTCAGGATGCGGCAGTAGTTGCATCCCGCCGCACGCAGATTCTCCGGCACATGCGAACGCACGTGCCGCAGCCATGTCTCGTCCGCCGCCCCCAGGTTGTTCTCGCCCACGCCGCCCAGCGGGATGAGGCGCACGAAGGAGAAGGACGGCAGCACCAGCGCGGCGTTGAACACTCCGTTCCACTGCGAGAAGAGATCGATCACGCGCCGACCGTCCCAGGCGCCGAACGGCTTCGCGGCGGCAGTCCAGGTGAAGAGGTTGGTGTGCGCGGTCTCGGAGGCGGGACGCAGCTCGCCGCACACGCGGCACGCCGCCGCCGCCCCCATCACGTCGTATTCGTCCCTTACGTCGGCGATGAGCGGGAAGCGCTGCGACCCGCCGCGGTCAACCTCCCACCAGGTGCGCCAGGGATCGCCGGCGGAATTGCATTCGTAGAAGTACCAGGGAAACGACATGTCGCGGAGCGCGTCGAACTTCTCGATGTTCTCCCGGTTCACCAGCGCGGAGTCGAGCCCCAGCTCCAGCGCGGCATTCACCAGCGTGTCGATGCCGCCCACCGCCGCCTCCTCGGTGAAGAACGACGGCTGCACGCCGATGCCGAAGAACTCCGCGTTGACGAAGTCGTTGCTGAAGGTCGCCGGTGGAATCGCGCCCCAGCCCGGCCAGTTGAGCAGCGTCGAGGTGGCCTTGCCGTGGTCGGCGCCGAAGACGTTCATGCAGATGCGCGGCCAGTTGCCGGAATCGGCAGCCTCGTAGAACGACTTGGAGTAGAGCGGATGCGAACCCAACGTGGTGACCGCCGGCAGGATCTCCGCATTGTCCGCCCCCGCCCAGCATCCGTCCGCCACCGCCGTGCGCAGCATGGTGGCATAGTCCGCGCCCTTGTTCTCCCACGAGTAGCTCGAGCGCCCCACCGCCGCGCCGGCCGTGTATTCGACGATCGAGCGCATGGCATCCATCTCGGCGAAGGCGCGGCTTTCGACGGGCGTCGTCTTCCACAGGTTCTCACGCGCGGTCTCGTTGGCGGCGAGGAGGGCGAGGCAGGGCCCGGCGATGGCGATGCGCTCCTGCAGGGCGCAGATGCCGGCAATCGCCTCGCGGTTGGTCTCGCACGCCGCCGCGAGATGGACGAGATTGAGCTCGCCGATGAGATTGAGGGAAATGCCCTGCCAGCGGGCGGCCGCGAGAGCAGCGGCGTCGCCCGCGTTCTGGAGGCGCGACTTGCCGCGGGCGGCCGAGAAGATGTCCACCTCCATCAGGAAGAGGAAGAGCAGCCCCGCGACGAGGAACACGAGCACGAGCGCGATCTGGCCCGATCTGGAGCGTCTGGGTTCCATCATTTGAGCCAGTCGGGGTAGTGGGCCTCGATCTCGGCGGTGCCGGTGATGTAGGCGTCGGTGTTGCCGTCCTCGTCGGCCTCGGTGGCCCGGCCGTCCAGCCAGGCGGCGAGATCGAAGAACTGCGGCCGCCGCTGGGTCACGGTGGCGACGATCTTGGGCCCTGCGAGAGTGCATGTCGCCGAGGTGCGGTCGCGCCAGTAGTCGAAGTCAAGCACCTCCCGCGCCTGCGCGGTGTACTCGCACTGCAGATAGTCCGGCGAGCGGGCGATGCGCCAGTGCACGCCGGGCACGGTGCCGGAGGAAGTGCGCGAGAAGCACTCTCCGGCCGCCGACATGGTGGCGATATGGGCCGTCTTCTCCACCATATAGTCGTTCAGACCAATAGTGCGGGCACGCGCGCAGCGCCCTGCCGCATACTCGCAGAGCAGCTTCGCGCGCAGATTGTCGGCAAACTGGAACAGGGTGAAGAAGCAGACCGTAAGCAGCAGCAGGGCGAGAATCGACTCGATCATCGCCTGGCCGCCAGCTCGGCTTCTGACCCTAGTTGCCAAGTTCGCGGATGTTCTTGGGCTCCTCGGGATCATCGATCGCCTCCGCGGCGGCCTTGGCCCTCGAACCCATCTCGGAATCGATCGCGTCGGTGGCGCCGGCGACCTTCTTGGCAGTCGCCTTGCTGAAGTACGTGAACACCGCGATGAGGGTGATTGCAATCAGCGCGACGATGATGATGTACTCGACCATCGTCTGCCCCTTCTTGGATCCTAGTCTCTTCATTGCTTTCGTTCCTTTCCTTTTCCCCGAAGTCACGGATAGTCGCTGGAGACCTGCTCGGCGGTTTCGACGGCGGCGGTCTTGGCGACGACGGCGAATCGCATCACCGCCCACACCAGACCGATCAGCGCGATAAACACGAGTATGTACTCAAGCATCGCCTGCCCGCCGCGCGAACCCATCGCGCCGCCTCTCCTGCCCCTATCGGCAACTCGGGATCGAATTTGCATACTTCGAATTATACCAAAAAAACTGAGAGATTTCCAGCCCAATGTTCACTTCGCCATCTGGAACTCGAGGGTTCCTCCGGCGGACAGCCGAGCGTGGGATATCCGGCGCTTGGCCAGGGGTTTACCATTGAACGTCACCCCGCCCACGCGCCAGCGGCCGGGCGCATAGTTCGCCACCCTGACGCACAGCGTGTTCGCGCCAATGCGCAGCCGGGCCGACTCCACGAGCGGCGAGCCCAGCTCGTACTCTCCGCTCGCCGGGTCGAGCGGGTAGAACCCCAGCGCGGAGAAGATGTACCACGCGCTCATCTGCCCGCAGTCCTCGTTGCCGTCAAATCCCCGGCGGTTGGTCGAATAGCACTTCGCAAGGATGTCGCGCACCCTTCTGCAGGTGCGATCATACTCGCCCACCCGATTGTACATGTAGGCGACGTGGTGGCAGGTCTCGTTGCCGTGCACCGAGGAGTTCCCCACCGCGTCCACCCGGTAGAACCCGGAATCGAAGAAACGGTCCAGCTCGCGCACAAACACCTCCTTGCCGCCCATCAGCGCCGCCAAGCCCTCCACATCGTGCGGCACACACCAGCGCGCCGAGTCGGGATCCGTCTCGGTGTAGGGACGAAACGCCTTCATGTCCTTCGCGTGCGTGACCCATTCGCCGTTGCTGCGCCGGGGCAGGAACTGTCCGCGCGCCGCGTTCCACAGATTCGTGTAGAGACGGGACCGGGCGCGGAAGGCGCGCGCCGCCTCCTTCCTGCCCGTCGCCTCCGCAAAGGCCGCCACCGATGCGTCGTCCAGCGCGTAGTCGAGAGTGCGGGATACCGATTCGTCCGTCTCGTCCGCCGCCACGAACCCACTGGCCATGTAGCGGGTGAGCCCGGGGCGGGTTTCAGGCGGACCCGGCGGGTCGTCCAGCGTGCCCGGCCAGCGCCGCTTCAGGTCGTCCTGCTGCGGAACGGTGGCGTTCTTGAACACCGCCTCCCACGCGCCTTCGGCGTCGAAGCCGCGGAAGCCCTTGACGTACGCCTCGGCCAGCACGACCTCGGCGGGACCGCCGATCATCTGTCCGGTGTAGCCAAGATTGGGCCACAGCGGCAGCCAGCCGCCCTCGCGGTACATGTTGACGAGCGACTGCATCATTCCGTCCACCCGGTCGGGGGCGACGATCGTCAGCCACGGGTGCTCCGCCCGATAGGTGTCCCAGAGCGAATAGCAGGTGTAGCCAACCCCGGAATGCACGGCGTCGTCCATGGCCGAGTAGTACCGGCCACGCTCCGTGATCTCTCGCGGATAGAGCAGCGTGTGGTAGACCGCGGTGTAGAAGATGCGCTTCACATCCTCGGGTGCCTCGATTTCCACCCTGCCGAAGTAGCGCTCCCATTCGCGGCGTGAGCGTTCGGCCACCCCGTCGAATCCGCCCGCGGTCTCCTCCGCCAGCGAGCGCACCGCCTCGTCGCCGGAAATGAGGGATACGCCGATGGCCACCTCGCCGCCGCCCTTCCGTTTCGCGAAGTGACACCTGAAGTTGGGAATCGGCTGCGTCGACGTGCGCTGCGTGCGTTCGGTCGTGCTTCCCCGCTCGGGCAGGGCGTCGGCAAACGCGGCGTCATCAGTGCGGATGACCGCGGCGTGGGCCGAAGCCGCCAGCTCGTACCTGCGGCCGCCCGCGCGAACCACGGTGCGGCATGGCGTCGCCTCGACCGACTCCAGCGGCAGCGGATGCTTCAGCCAGATCCGCACCGCCCCCCACTCGCCCATCCAGATGGCGGGCTGGCGCGAAAGACTGAAGCCAAGCAGCTCGCGGTCCAGCGAATTGAAATTCGTGCGCGACACCCCATTGGTTCGCGTCACCGGCACCAGATGAATCGACCCGAAGGGAACGCCGGTCATCGGCGTCATGCCGCCGTACTCGCTGCCCACGCCCTCGGTGCCGATCAGCGGATCGACAAACGCCAGCGCCGAGGCAACCGCCAATATCGCAAACATCTGCCGGCCCTATCGCTTCGTGCCCTGAAGGCGACCCATGGCATCGCGGAAGTCGATGCGGCCGGAGGAATCGGTGGTGGAGGTGCCGATCTCCCGCCCCATCGAGTCGCGATACACCACCCGGTTGCCGTCCTTGTACGCCGTCATCTGCAGGCGGCCCATCGAGTCGCGGAACTCGGTGCGGTTGCCACTCGTATGCGCGGTCATCTGCAGGCGGCCCATCGAGTCGCGATAGTCGGTGCGGTTGCCGCTCGTATGCGCCGTCATCTGCAGGCGCCCCATCGAGTCGCGATAGTCGGTGCGGTTGCCGCTCTGGCGGGAAGTGCCCTGCTGGCGGCCCATCGAGTCGCGATAGGTGCCGGTCTTGGTGGATAGCCCTCCCATCCCAACGCCGGTGGTGCGTCCGGACCCACTGGGATACCCACCGGAAAACGACCGGTGAACAGTGAACGCGCCGGCGGTGAAAACGCAGGCAACCGCCAGAACGGCGATGACTTTCTTGCTCACATTGTGCATGGTTATCCTCCTCTTACCTCTTACTTGCCTGTGACTTCACACTAGATGGTTAAATAGTTAGATGGTTGAATGGTTGAATTCACCCTGCACTCTAAACTATTCAAAGCGCATCCAGTCGATGAGCACGTCCGCAAACGGCAGTTCGGCGGGATCGAACCATACCTCGTTCACGTCTCCCCGCCAGAGCTTGCCGCCCTTCAGCGAGATCTCGTACTCGTGCCACTTGCCGTCGACCTTGACGGGGACCGAGGCGTGGGCACTGGTGGTGCGCGGCAGCACAACGCCGCCGGGGCCAGGCTCCACCCCACGTTCGCTGAAGCAGGGGGAGGCCTCCGACCCCCACCAGAGCGTCGCCTTCTCGTTGCCGGTCACCTGCGACGCCTTCGCCTTCGTCTTTCCAGGCCGCAGACACATGCGCACGCGGAACTTCGAGAACTTCCCGGCGGCAAAGGGAGCAACCCGCGTGCGGATCGCGGGGCGGTTCTTTCCGAACGAGCGGAAGAACCAGAGCTTGCCCTCCTTCACGCGCACGTACGCCGTGCCGTAGGGATGGCGGTACCACCCCTGCACGGTTCCGTCGTCGAAGGTCCAGGCCGTGCGCGCAAGGTGCGGCATCTTCGGGTAGTCGTACGGACCCAGCCCCACGTCGCACGGCTGCACGTTCGCCGGCCAGCCCTCGGCCGGACGGTCACAGAACGCATCGCGCAGCGCATCGTACATGCCGAAGCCGAATTCGTCGTTCGGCTCGATGTAGCTGCCTTCCTGCCATTCGTTGAGCGGGGCGATGATCACGCGCCGGAATCCCTTCTTCTCGCAGAAGGCGCGGCAGTCGCGGCAGACTTTCGCGAACTTCTCGGGCGTGCGCCCGTAGATGGCGCGCGACATCTCGAAGGAACGCGGAATGTCGTTCCAGCCGGTGGGAATCACCGGCCAGAGCGGGAAGGCGGGATCACGCGAGGTCATCTCCCACCACCTCGGTGCGCCCGCCACCACGGCGTCGTAGGCGAACACCTTGTCGGTATCGCCCGGATGCAGGGCCTCGGGGGCGAGACTGCGCGCGATCGAGTCGAAGTTGTAGATCATCTGGGCGCTGTAGCCCGCGTTCCGGGCGCGGTCCACGCGATCCTGGAAATACGCCCGTCCATGGTACATGTCGATGAAGCACACCCCCGGCAGACCCGCATCCTTCGCCATGCGGTCCGTGAGCTCCAGCGCGTACTTGGCGCCATCGCCGCTCTTCGGCGTCTTCCCCTGCCGCTCCATCTCGGCGCGGAAGTCCGCATCAAGCGAATCGAACGACCAGTACACCACCACCGGCTTACCATCGATCGTGTAGTACTCGGGCGTCTTGAAGAAGTTGTCGATCCAGTACCTCGTCACGCGAATCTGGTCCTCGGTGGAGTGCGCACCGGGCTCGTTGTGGTTGGCGTACATCATGTACCACTTCAGGTGCCGCCGGTGGCGCGCCTTGTAGTACGCCGCCACCCAGTGGTTCAGACGCTGATCGCCGCGGTTCCAGTACCAGTCCACGCAGAACGCGCTGATGCCGTGCTCCACCGCCCACTTGATCTGCCAGTCGACAACCTCCGGATTGCCCTCGTCGTACCAGCCGAGCAGCGGACGTATCGCCGGCAGCGACTGCTCGACCTGATCCCATTCAGCCATCTGCTCGGTGCCGGGATAGTAGAAGGCGTGCACCTCGACCGGACCCTTCACCGGCTTCGGCTCGGGCACCACGCCGGGCTTCGCCTCCGTCGCCGGCACCGCGGTGCGCAGCAGCACTGGCCCGAGCAGTCCACTCGACAGCAGCGGCTCGTCCTTCGCCCAGTGCCGCCACGTGGTGAAGGTGTGGCGGCCGGTGGGCGACTTCTCGCCCTTCTTCACCCAGTCAGGCAGCTCCTTGACGCCTATCTCCTTCACGCCGTCCTTGATGTAGCCGCTCCAGGTCACGTCCTCCGGCAGCGCATCGTCGCCGATGAGACGGTTGGGCCAGAGGTTAGTCACCTTGATCTTGACGTCGGCATGGCGCGCGTCGGCGGCAATGGCGGGCGTGATGTCGACCGAATAGGGCGGACGCCACAGGACGGGGAAGGTGCGGCCGTTCACCGTCACCTCGGCGAACTTCTTCACATCGCCGAGATCGAGGATGATCCGCGCGTCGCCGCGGCACTTCGCTTCGCCGAGGTCGATCCGCTTCTCGTACGTCGCAGTACCGGAGAAGTAGCGGATGTCGGGGTCGGAATCTGAGATCCAGTCCCTGAGCGACGGCCAGACGAACGACTTGACCGCCGTGCCGCCCGTATACCAGTCGACGGGGAACGCAACCTTCCACTCCCCCTCGACCAGCCTCGCCGGCGGCGGATTCGCCTGCAGCGTGCGGCGCGCGCCATCCGCCGAGGCAAGCCCCGCCCGAAGCGGCTGGGTGGCGAAGATCTTTCCATCGCGCCATGCGTAGTCCGCCGCCCTTTCCGGCTTCACCGCGCCAACCGGCACGGTGAAGCGATGGTTCTCGGCAACGGTCACCGTGCTCTCGACGCCGTCGTAGACATAGGTGATCACGGCCTTCTTCACGACGAGGTAGGCCGGGTCGCCGCAGAAGCCGTTGCCGAGCTCTACGTCGATGGCCCCATCCCGCGCGCGCTCGTTGAGCTTCGCCGCTATGTCCACCACCCGTTTCGGCTCGGGCTTCCATTCGCCATTGACCTCGCCGTACCACGCGCTCTTCAGCATCGCGTTCACGGGCAGCGTGTAGTGTTCATGCTCCTTCACCACGTCGATCTTGGACGTGCCGTTCAGGCCGTACCTCACCTCCAGCACCTTCTTTACATTCTGGGCCGGATCGCCGCCCAGCGCCTCGTTCGAGACGCGGATCGCAACGCCCGGCTTCAGGAAGGCGGAAACCTCGGCGCAGCGCGGACGCTTCACCGACGGGAAGTGGCCATACTCCGCCTTCTTGATCACGAGGGTGTGGCGCGTCTCGTCCTTCACCACCGGATCGGGCCGGGGATAGACCGACACCTCGGCGGAAGTCACCTGCGGGAAGTCGCCCGCCGCGTCGCGCCTGAACACCACGAATGCGCTTCCCGAAGGCGGGAAGTCGAAGTCGACCTCGGTGCGGCCGCCGCGCATGCGCCACACGGGCGCGTCGCCGCATTCACCCTTCTCGGCATCCCAGATTTCCGGCACCTTGCCGCGGACGCGGAAGGAGGCGGTGAAGCGGGCGCGCTTCACGTTGTTGAGCGCCACGAAGTACCACTCGGCGTCGGCGGCGCGCCGGTGGATGTAGCCGGGCCGTTTGCCATAGCGAGCGTCGTTGCACACGAAGTCTGGCTCCACCCGCAGCCTCGCGAGCGCCTCGGCGGCGGTGCATTCCATCACGCCCTTCGCCCAGATGCGCTCGGCGAGCGCGGCAACCTTGGCGTCGGCATTGGGATAGCCAACGAGACCGGGCGAACGCGTGGGCCGCTTCGGCGCGCACACCTTCGCGCCGGCGTCCAGGAGCTTCTCCACCACGCCGAGCATCTCGGCGCTCATCGTGTCGCCGTAGGGGAGCGCCAGCACGCGGTAGGCGACGCCGCCAGGCACCACGACCCTGCCGTCCCCCACCTTGGGCAACTTCATCGCCTTCGTCGGGCAGACGTCCCAGGCGTAGCCATACGGGAGCGAGAAGTCGTTCTTCGCGCCGCCATCGGTGTTGCCGCCCTGGTTGGGAGCCTGTTCGCCGGTGAAGAACAGGGCGTCCGCCACAAAGGTGCCCTCCTGCAGCATCCACTGGCAGCGGGCCTGGTACTTGAACCATTCGCCGGAGTACGGCCACCAGGTCTGGGTGCGGTCGAGGTGCATTCCCCAGCGGCCCATCGTCATGCCGGGCAGATACTTGTTGCCGGGCCAGGGCTGGTGGGTGAAGCGGTGGTAGATGATGCGGTTGACGCCGTTGACGTAGGCGTTGTCGCCCTGCGCCTTGATGGAGAACGGGGTTGTCACCCAGCGGCCGGCACTCGCCCCCGGGCTCGCCGTGAACGACTCGGTGCCGACGTAGCGGCGGCCCCACACGTGGGAGATGTGCGAGACGTAGCGCGAATTGCCGCAGCCGTCGGCATGGTCGCCCGCGCCGGCGTTGCTCCAGAACTCGCCCATCGGGATGTCGACCGACTCGCCGTACTGCAGATTGTCGGCGGGGCAGTTGCCGTAGGGCTCGAGCGAGAGCTTGAGGCCGTGGCGATGGCAGAGTTCGGCGAGGTGGCCCGAGTAGTTCTCGGCGAAGAGGTCGGCGACCACGCGCCGGAAGTCCTCGAGGAAGCGCTCGGTTTCGTCGACGCTGCCCACGATATGGCCCGCGAACGCCGGCAGATACGGCACCATGGAATAGCCCTTCCGCTGCGCGAACGTCTCCTCGAGGCGCTGCGTCCAGTTCTGCGATCCCACCTCGTAGCTGTCGACGAGGATGTTGTTGAAACCCGACTCCACATCGCCCGCAAGATTTCCGAGATGCCTACAGAGGCGCGTCACGTACTGGTCGAAGTGGTAGTCGAGGGCGGTGGCCGACAGCTTGTCCACCTCCAGGCCCACGCCGTGGTCGGAGGCGGGATGGTTCCGGCGGCCGTTGCAGACGTGCCCGACGCGCAGGAGCATCCACTCCGGTGCGCTGGCGGGGGCGGTCCAGTCGAGAGAACCGTCCTTGGCCATCTTCTTCGTGAGATCGAGGACGGAGTCCTTCGCCACCACCTGATCGGGGGTGGCCGTCACCGTGTCGCGGCGGATGGGTCCGCGGATGGCGAACGTCTTCAGGTTGAGTCCGCCAAGCACCAGGCGGCGTTCGGGTTTGAACTCGGCGACCCGCGTCGTCGCCGAGCCATGCGAGAGGCGGATGGACTTCGCGGTCAGCGGCTTGGCGAGCGAGTGGAAGCGCAGCGAGTAGTCGCACGATCCGCTCTGGCCGAGCATTTCCGTGAACTCCTCGACGGTGCGGAAGCTCTTGCCGTCGTCGGAGGCCTCCAGCCGAAGCTTGATGTTGCCGCCCCAGCACCAGGGGTAGGCGAGGCGGAAGGAAATGCCGGAGACGGTGAAAGGAGCGTCGGCGGCAAGAGTGGCGGACTTGTCGGAGCACTGCGCCTTCACGCCGGGGAATTCGGCGCGGTCGGCGGCGGGCAGCGGAAAGGCCAGGAGCGCGATGTCCTCATAGAAGCCGTTGTCCTCCTTCGTGCGCACGAGCTTGCCGTTGAAGCGCGCCCCGCCCTTCACGGTCGTCTCGGTGAACACCACCTTCTTCATGCCGTTGGACGGCATGTTCCACGGACCGCCCGAGCTGGACCAGCCGGAGCAGTTGGGGATGCAGATCTCGAGCCCGAGGCGGCGTGCCTCGGCGGCGGCGTGCTTGAACATGTCGAACCACTCGGGCGAATTGAAGGCGAGCGGGCCCGGCGGCACGGCGCAGCCGGCATCGAACATCTGGACGCCGCCGACGCCGGCCTTGGCAAGCGCCTCGAAGTCGCAGGTGATGCCCTCCTTCGTCACGTTGCCGTTCATCATGTGATACCACGTGTGCGGCTTGGCGGAACTAGGCGGTGCCTTGAATCCCTCCTCGAGGGTCAGCGCGAAAGCCGACGAAACCAGAAAAACGGAACAGACGATATTGATGATTTTCATAGGACAAATTATACCAAACATGAATTCTAAGCGCAAGAGCAAATTCACTTGCATTGTAACAGATCATCAGAGACAATTGCGAACCTCAGCAGTAGCAGTTACGCGGGACGCGCGTCCGATTGCCTCTTTCCCGCACAAGGGGAATTAAAAACTCCACAAGGGGAGGCGTGTTTCTCCACGAGGGGAGTTGAAAACTCCACAAGGGGAGGAACGTGGGTCCACGAGGGCAGAGTGTTTCACCCACCGGTAGGGCGTCGAGCCCCCTCGCCGCCGCGTCCCGCCCACCAACCGCCGCCCACCGACCCAACCGCTCAATCTCTCGACACACACCCCCTCTAGTATCAAATGGGCAAAAGTGTAACGCGACAATGGCAGTTTTCTGCCGCCGGGTGTGTCTGCCGCCCTAGAAGATATTGGGCGAAACGACTTTTTCAAGAAAATTTTCAATCTTCAGTTTTCAGTCTTCAATTTTCAATGCCACGTAACACTGAACACTGAAGACTGAAGATTGAAGACTGAAAACTCACATTCTCTCGCATGCGCGCCCACGCACGCGCGCGAGGTCTTGGCTTAAGAGGGTTCATTAAGAACCCAGGGCTTGTTTCTTTTCCCGTTGCCTTTCTCTATAGGAGGTTATAGGGGGGAAGGTCTCTTTTCCTTACACTTTTCTTTACTCACCCCCTCGTCTGAAGATAACCTGTTCACAAGTCTGTAGATAACTCATTTGATTGTTCGATTGTTCGGTTGCTCGATGACTAATCACATCCCAGCGCAGTTTACGCTGAATCGCGGTAGGTCATCGTTCATCCGAACAACTGGTCATCCGATCTTCTTCCGCGTGCTCGAGATCTGAAATGAAATTTTCCGCATCATAATCTCGCGCAGCGGTATATAGAAGTAAGCGCTCTTTATCCATTGGTTTACTTTGGGACGGGGAGGTGAAACTTTCTGAAATGCAAACTAATTCTGGTGGCGGCGCCGGAGAAGGCGGCACGGATTCTCGACTGGCTACGACGACGATGTTCGGCGTGGATCGACCGATGGAGTTTCGCCAGGCTGTGGGTCGAGCGGCTTGAACAAGTTTGATTTTAGTTCGGAACGATTTATATCAGAAGTGGAAGGGTCAGAGTTTATTGATACAGTTGATAAATAGTTAAATTCGCTTCGCGGATAAATCTTATTATAAATTAGCTCCGCTCATAAATGCCCTGCGGACGATCCTTGGCTGGTGGGAGGGAGAGCGATTGGATTGTCGGGACGGCTCCCTTTCCAAATCTCTTTCCGTGTCCGCCGAATGGCGGATTCCGTGGACAAAATAATGGGACGCAAGTCGCTAACGACGGCGCGGCACCTACTGAGGCAACGGGCATCTAGCCCGTTGCGCGGCGGTTCGTGCCGCATGCATGCGTTCGCGAACACCGCCGAGTTTCTTGAAATCGGATTCCTGCCGCTCGATCATCTTCGCCAACATGTAGCTCGTCTGATTACAAAGCGTCAGCGTGAGATTCGCGAGTGTTTCCGACGGACGCGACTCGAAGATTTCCTTCCAGTCAACCCAATCGTCGTGTTCCTTGGCGAAATTGCGCCCACAATCGCCGCGTCGAGCCGCGCCATCTCCTCGCGATCCTTCAGCCGGACCGAAGCTGCCACAGGCGAGTGCTAGCGTGGTGCGGATTTCCCACCCGCCAATTCATTGGGGAACATTCCCCATTTACCTCGTCAATCTCCCAATCTCCCAATCAAACAATCGAACAATCAAACAATCGAACAATTCCTAGTTCCTAATATATCCAGGCGCCAATCACCTGTAATCCACCCGTAGCTCAGATACAGCAATCCAAATATATTCAGCGCCACCATGATGCAGAATTCAAATTGGTATGACTCCTTGCTGCACTTATGGTGCAGCTTTTTCTGTCCGATCAATGCGCCTGGCCATCCGCCGAGCAACTCAAGGAAGTGAAGTGAGCTTTCCGGAGTTCGCCACTCGCCCTTTTGTGCTGCGCGCTTATCACTCCAGTAAAACACGAGGGTCACTAAGCTAATAACCACGTACCACACCACCACCGCACATGGAGGGTGCCTTAAAAGCCATAATAAAAGATTGTTAATTACTTGCATGAACAGAACTCTTGATTTTCAGTGGTCTAAACGAAAATTCATTGGGGAACATTCCCCATTTACCTCGTCAATCTCCCAATCTCCCAATCAAACAATCAAACAATCGAACAATCTCCCAATTCATTGGGGACAGTCCCCGTTTACCTTGCTCGACATTCATACCGTCCATATTCTATCAAAGCTCCATCTTCGCGACGTCATTCACTTTAGACAACAATTCTCCATCCATCTGCCACATTCCAACATTGCCACGGCAAGGAATGGGCTTAGGGAGCCGCTTGACATCCGAAAGCAACCACCAATTCGGGTAACCCTCGTTCCAGAATCGGCATTGCCTGGCAATGGACTCGTCTTTAGGGATTGCATCAACCGCCTTGTAGTCGGCGACGGCGACAATACTCCCGCGCCACGCCTTTACCTCATCCCAATCCCAAAGATTCACCATGCACCACGCCAATCCAAACGCCTTATTCGCCCACGCGATGAAATTCCCATACTCCCTTGCCGAGAACTTCTTAGATACCGAGATCGCACACCGCCCTTCCCGCAACACCGGCATCGCACTGCGATTCTCCACACGCTTCATCCCCGAAAGAACGAGCATCGCATATGGTCCGGTACAGGTAAAGGCGTTCATGGACATTCCACATCTTGCATCTACAAACCGCTACTGTTACACCTCAAAGACAAAGGGATCGTATCGCACCTTGTATTCTTCATCAAGCCGCGAGACATTGCGCACGATCGTTGCACGCCCATCGTCATGATCAAGAATAATTGACGTGTAATCGCCCGTGTGGATATGTCCGCAGAGAGCATAACGCGGACGGCATCTCTTAATGGCATCCAGCAGCTCAATCGAACCGAAGTGTGGCGATCTGCGATCAATTGACACATCCACCTTCTCGTGAGGAATCCTTGGCGGCGTGTGCGTCAGCAGAATATCAACGCCTTCGTGAATCGCCGCGAACTTCCGACACAAGAGCCCTGGTATATTCTCTTCAAACGCCCAGCGACCATTGATGGAAGGCATCCAAGGCGTCCCATAGATTCGCAAACCGTTCACCTCATCTAGCTCATCGATCAGCAGCTTTGCGTTCTCAGGCAGTTGAACTGCGGACAGAAGATCGTCATAAGCCGCAAACAAATCATGATTGCCGGGGATCATTCGAAACTTCACTTTCGGACAATGTCCACACCAGTCTCTGAATGCCGTATTCATCCACAACACCTGATCGAACAACGCCCGCTCATTCCAGCCAGGTAAAGGCGCGAGATCCCCTGCCATAACGACGATGTCAGAACCTTGAGGATCCAGTCCTTCCAGATTCCCATGCGTATCGGAGATGGCATAGATATTCATGGCTTATCAAACATCCTCTCACGCTTCAGCAACACGGCAAAAACATAATCACACACGTTCTTCTGCATCACATCAATTCATAGAAAGAGTCCAGCTCAAGATGCGGCATTGTCTTCTTCGCAAGGACTTCAAGAGTTCCGGAATCAAGATACATCCACCCGCCCTCGCCACGATAGCACATGCGATAGACGGTATACACGCGACTTTCCGAATCATCAAGAACGAACTTCAGATTGCTCTGATAATGCACAAGGAGCTCGTTGACCCGATCATTTCCCATTCGCATCATGGGAAAACCGATCAACGAACCGAATCTTGCTCCGGCGACTTCCGGCGGTTCGTACGAATACACCACCACCTCATTCTCCTTGACGTCAATGGAAAACCGCGCCTGGCGCTTGTCCTCCAGCTTTCGTTTCCAGGCCTTGAGACACTCGACTTCCGACGGCAGAATGCTGCTGACGTTTTCTTCGACAGAACACCTGCCCATCGGCATTCTCGTAGATTTCATACCCGCGAGGAATCCTTTCAATGTCGTCAGGTGACGTTTTGGTCGAGGCCACGTAGGTCGTCTTGCCCAATTTCGTCTTTTGGGCACGAAAGTGATAGACCCTACCTAAACGGTTCTCATACTCAAGCATGTTCTTCTCCTTACTTCCCGCAACACTTCTTGTACTTCTTGCCAGATCCGCAGGGACACGGCGCATTCCTCCCCACGACTGGCTCTGTGCGAACGACCGGGGTTATCGGTGCGGCTACAGCCGGATTCGCACAAAGTTCCGCTGGCGTCCAGCCATTGTTCGTGCGTAGCCGGATGTTGTTAAGAAAGTTGCCGATCAAAGACAAGTATTCTGCTCCTTCGATCTTGGTCTTGATCTTGCAACGCTCCGACACGGAAGAAATGATCTTTCCAACGCGCTCGCCAATCTGATGAAGCGCGACGATCTCAAGCATGAGATCGACACGCCTCTTGACATTCTGAAAGCCATGCGTCTTCAGAAACTCATCCAAGGCCTTCGCCGAATCCGACTCAAGATGCGTCGTTTCATCGCACCAATTCAGAAAGTCATCTTCAGACTCGGGATACCACCTCGGCTTGTCCGCCCGCTCCTTGAGAAAGATTTCGACCTCGCGATCCGGATCCACGCCACGATCATTCTCAATGTTGCAGATGCAGCCACGATAAATGAAATATTCGGGTTCGTTCTCCAATTCATCTTCGGCTACAATTTCCACCATCTGTTCATCGACGAGTCCGTCATCGTTCCAGCGATCATAGAGTTCGCAGACCTCCTTGTACGTCACATGCCCATACAAGACTGCCGCACTGTTGACGTAGAGCGCCAGATCGTCGCGCAATTCGAGCATCCGTTCGTATCTGTCAGGATTGGCTCTAATCGCAGCACGAACTTCCTCGGCCATACGGCAAAGATACCGCTTGCCGCCATTGCCGTCGGTCTCCTGAAGATCCAGATAGAACTCCTCCGCATACCAGTCAAAGAACTCGTCATCATCGGAAACCTCAACCGCGTTCCCGGCAATCATCTCATCATACGTCTCATGCAGTTCGAGCGGGAGGATGGCAAAATCATATCGCAATGCCTTCAGCGGATCCTCTACCATGTGCTTAACCACAAGGTCGGCCAGCTCCTCCATATCGCACCACTGCCACCCCTGTATCTTTAGTTCCAATCCAGCAACGTCCCGAAGCGTCTCGCCATCAAGCCGCTCAACGAGATCTTTGATGTTGACCTCGGTTTTCTTAGCATTCCTTTCAGCCATTGCCTCGTCCTTTCGCTTTAATCTGCTTGGCCAAGCTTTCGCGCTTCGGCGATCTCAATCCGCCGCGTCAATTCGCCTTCGACCTCTTCGATAGTCGGCATCTGCGACTTGCTGAACAATTTGATCAGCATTCAGCTGCGCTCCCTTCACTTCCAATTGGTCAGCAACTTGCTGACCAATTAGAGCCGGACAGTATAACTTGAAGAAACGGCGCATGTACTTCAAGTTAGTCGGGGAAAAGCACTTCGCCGACGGCATCCAGGCCTTCAGATCGGCACTAACGCGCTGCATGAACTTCGACCCCCACGGCTGATCTTTCTCAAAACGGACGATGTCCGCACCAAGAGACCAGTAGAACTTCAGCATCTCGACGTTCACCGCCGTCGCCGCCTTGATCTGACTCTGCTTAAACCGCCGAGCAATCCCGCCGATCCAAGACTTGTATTCCTCTACATTCATGATATCCATAGTCTATCAAAACTCCAATGTCAGTTCTTGCGAATCCCATGACC
Source organism: Kiritimatiellia bacterium (assembly GCA_045600365.1). GTDB lineage: Bacteria > Verrucomicrobiota > Kiritimatiellia > RFP12 > UBA1067 > RUG572. The sequence goes on from JAZRXT010000189.1 coordinate 18,350, forward strand.
AGTCATGATTCACAAAACTCGGAACAAAGCATTCATATTCTTCCAAACTTCCCCTTACGCCTCTGCGTAGCTCGCGAACCCGTTGGCTTCGGCAAGAGCTTCTGCATGATGGCCGCATCAATGGCGGCATCGGGTGCTTCCATGGGGGCTGGCCCCATTGATGCCAACCGCATCCCTTCCGGCAGCGTGTATTCGTAATCGCATCCCTCGCGAATCTGCCACGGTGCCTCACCGTTGGCCTTCGCTTCGGCGGCATCGATCTCGGCGTAAAACGCATCCTTCACGGGATACAACTCCATTGCGCACTCGCTCTCACCGGTGCGTAAGGACTGTAATGGAATCTGAACGGCAACACTCATTATGGATTCGCCTTAATCCACAAAGATGTCCAAATACCGCTTGAAGTCATATATCGTGTTGCGCCTCGCATCTGAAGAAGGCACCAGCACCTTTTGCGCTACCAACGACTTCACCAAACGATTCGCAGCTTGGTAGCCGCAATTCAACGTTTCAGAAAGCTGATTGACCGTAACGCGAGGTACACTATAAAGGTATCTGAATGCTCGGTGCGCCAATTCAGCATTCGATAAGGTTGCCGCCACCGCAGACATCTCATCGCGCAAGGAGAAAATCCGCTTGAACTTTTCACAGCCAGTTCGAGATGTATCAGCAACCGCCTCTAGGAAAAACAATACCCAACCCATCAGATCATCGTCCGCCCGAACACGCGACAAAAACTCATAGTACGAATCACGATTACGCTCGAGATGCGATGAAATGTAAAGCGACGGACAGGACAATTCGCCCTTGCTGATCAAGTAGAACGGAATCAGCAGACGCCCCACACGCCCGTTGCCGTCAAGAAACGGGTGGATAGACTCAAACTGATAATGGCTGATCGCACAGCGAATCAGATTTGGCACCCGAATCTCATCGTTATGCCAGAACTTTTCAAGATCGCTCAACAAATCGGCCAGGTACTCAATTGCGGGGGGAATATACCGCGCTGTGGCGATTGAATTCCCGCCAATCCAGTTCTGACTTTTCCTGATCTCTCCCGGACGTTTCGCCTCGCCTCTTACTCCAGAAAGCAACCGCGCATGCGCCCCTCGCAGCAACCGAATCGAAAGCGGCAACCGTTTCAACTCGTCAACCGCCCAATTCATGGCCTCAATGTAATTGTTAACCTCACGCCAGTCATTCCGCCGCTCCTCAACAATCGATTCCTCTGGCAAAATCGCCTCTTCCATCTCAGTCTGCGTCCCTTCGATGCGACTTGAAGCGCTCGCCTCCCGCACAATGTGCATACGAATGAACAGATCAATGTCAGGAACAAACTGGGAACACGCATCAAGTCCCGCAAGCCCTTTAACAGCGCGTTCCAACTCCAATGTCAGTTCCTGCGAATCCCATGACCAGTCATGATTCACAAAACTCGGAACAAAGCATTCATATTGATAACAAGAACGCTTTTCGCCTGCCTTAAAATCTTCAATTTTCATCACCACAGCTCACTTTCTGCAATTTTCATTGCTTATTTACACGGCGTGGAAATAAGGAACTTGTTATTTACAAAAAATGGCTTTTTTGTAAATAACACGCGCAGGATTACATTCAAATGACAATTCATATTCTTCCAAACTTCCCCTTACGCCTCTGCGTAGCTCGCGAACCCGTTTGCCTCGGCCGCCTTGTAAAGCCGCTTGATCTTCTCGGCGCTCACCGGGTACTTGGCGACATCCTCGACCTTTTCCGTGGCATCCTTCTTGGTGACATCCGCAATCGTTGCGGTCTTGCCATCCTTGCGGCAGAAGCCCCAAAACGCCTCCAGGGGAAGCGCAAGGCGACGACGCGAACCATGAAGCTTCGGCAAGAGCTTCTGCATGATGGCCGCATCAATGGCAGCATCGAGTTCCATTTTGGCCATGCGGGCAAAGCCGCAGAAGCGAATTGCTTCGCCTGCGGTACGGAAAGCGAACTCGGAACCCAGCTCGGCAAGCTCGGGGAAGAACTTGTTGAGCGAGTCGGTAATGCTCGTTCTCTCCGCAGCGACCAAGGTCGGATCGCCTTTGCGCAGCTTCAGATACTCCTCGGCATAATCAATCCCACCTCCCTCGACCTTCGTCATGTCGAGAGGTTTCGGCGTGGCAAGATAATCCTCCATCTGTTTGGCCGTCACGCGGAACTCGACGACCTGGGCACGATCAAGAACCTTCGGTGAGAACATATGCGTGGTCTCGTCGACATTCATCGTACCGATGACAAAGAGGTTCTTCGGGAATGGAATCGTCGCCGGAATCGGAGTACCATCGCTGGCCGTGCGGTTCTTCCCGTCATAGAGCTTAATCGTGCCGGAGCTTTCCATCGCACTCAGGAAGTCAGCGAAATACCGCTCGACATGGCTCAAGTTCATTTCATCGAGAATGAGGAAGAACGGGACGTCTGGATTGTCGTTCGCATCAATAAGAAGCTGCAGCACACCCGTGTCAGGTTCTATGTAATTGTTCGGATCAAGCGCATTGGGGAACCCAAGGAGCTTCTCATTATTGGTCCAGTCGGCCCCGACAGGGATGATCTTGTAGGTGTCCGAGATGGCGATCCACCTCGTGAACGCCTCGGCCAATTTCGTCTTGCCGCTGCCGCTCAAGCCAGTCAGCACGACAAACGGCTTCGCCAAGAGCGCACAGACGAAGCGTTTAATAAGATTGAGGTCATACGAGAGACCTGCGTCCGCCGCAGCGTCGGCGAACTTCTTGATGAAGTCCTCGAAGTCAGTAATGGGACTCTGACTTCCTACCACGATCTCATTTCCGATGTTCGGGACATTCGCCGTTCCATCATAAGTTTCAATACGGAAATTCAAGAAACTTCTTATGGCCGCCGAACAAAAACCATGTCTCGAATCCCAATAGGATTTCGTCAAGTCAGAATCTTTGAAAATGCCCCCGTCAGGCTTTTCCTGTTCTTCTTTGACGAACACATACGAACGCCAAAGTACATCAAGATTCTTGATGCTGCTGAATTCATTCGGAATGTATTCAAAACCAGGTGCCTTTTGAAGTATCTTACCGATCTTCTTGATGACGGCCAGATAACTCGCCACCTTCCCGGTGCTTTGCGGATTCTTTTCCTCGAGATATTTCTTGTATTCGACCAAATCGTTTGTTTCACCATTCATTTTCTGTCTCCTTCAAATTAGTTTCATCTCAAGTTCAACTTAAAGTCTCGGTTTTGCCTAAAAGTGAGAGTTTTTCTGATCTCCAGTGTCGCACGCGAAAACGATCTCATGGTCAATGTACATACGAAGCAAGGCCTGTTCAATCGCACCAATGCCGCTGAAGACCGTCGCCAGCCGCAACGGCTCCTTGTTCTCGACCGCACTAACTTTCCCGTTTCTCTTCATTCTCAAATCATCTTTCTTCCAACTCTCGGTTTTGCCTAAAAGTGAGAGTTGGTCATTTCCCGCCACCTTTCGTCGTGCGTGTCGCATTGTCGGCAAGGCGGACCTCCGCAAGCGCAACTGCACGTTGAAGGCGAGCTCTAACCTCCTCTATCTTCGGCAATTCCGTAAGGAACTGGGCGACACGCACCTCGCTTTTCTCCAACATCAGATATTCAACATGTTCAGTATTGCCCTCGGAACAGAGGATCAATCCAATCGGAGAACCCTCCCCTTCACGGCGTTCATTTCTATCCAACCAGCGGAGATATAGCCGCATCTGCCCTTCATATTTCGGCTTGAACTTGCCAAGCTTAAGGCCAATCGCAATCAGACGCTTCAACGACCGATGATAAAACAGCAGGTCAATCTTGTAGTCCGTTCCGTCCACCGTGAACCTTTTCTGACGATCAAGAAATGCAAAGTCCGAGCCCAGCTCGCGAAGAAACTCCTGTATCTCCGAAAGAATGGCAGTCTCTATGTCTTGTTCGGAATAGTCACCGTTCAAGCGCAGAAAATCAAGAACGTAGCTTGACTTAAACACTATGTCTGGAGTCAGTTCGCCTTTCTCTCGAACCTTTGCAAGTTCCTTTCTGACAACCTCTTCCGGATGCTTCGCAATGGCCGTACGCTCATAAAGCATGCCATCCATCTTCTTCTCAAGCTCTCGCGTCGACCAATGCTCATGGGCGCAAAGCGTCAAATAGAAATCGCGCTTGACCGCATCACGTTCGGACATAATCATCTTGAGATGCGTCCACCCTAATTGCGTCCGCACTGCGGACACAATCTGCTCCTCGGAAAATACGTCCGCACTGCGAACACAATGTTGAATTTTACGGATTCCCCACCCAGGTCCAAACTCTTTGGTCAGCTTTTCGGAGATGTCCTTTTGAATCCGCTCACCGTACTCAGCGCGCTTATTCTTCAATACATCCACGCGGATTCGCCTACCAACACTCCAATACAATACAACGGCTGCGGAATTCACGCTGACCGCCACGCGCGTTCGCGCTTCGCAGATCATTTTGCGAAGATCACCAATCAACGACCTGCCGCACGGCATGGTGGGGATCACAATATTTTTTACCATCTCCGTACCCCTGCTACTTCTAAATTGCATTTTGTACTCCAGCTTTTTGCCACGGCACGTTAAACCCTTTGCGTATTATACCACGAATCATTTATCCTCCGGTTTCGGTTTTGTGGATGCCTCGAACTGAAGCCGAAGCATCGCCCTTTGGCGGGCGACTTCGTCGTTTAGTTCCCGTGGCGTAGGGAGCTTCAACTTATACTTGGTCGCGAACAGTTGCTCGTTCCCCTTGAGAATGGAGTAACGGGCGATGTCGGGATCAGTCTCGGCGCACAGAACAATGCCGATCGTCGGGTTGTCATCGGGCTGTTTCACAATCTCATCAAACATCCTCACGTACCTTGGATTCTTAATGAACTCCAACTTGTCCTTCTGGAACGCAGCCGTCTTCTTCTTCATTTCCGCAATGACCGGGGCGCGGTCTGCTTGCGAGATCAATAGTCGCTGGTAATATTGGGTGCAGATGTTGCGGTCAAGAGTCCGCACCGACCAGTTCTCGTTCGACGCCTCATTAATGTACCACTCGCGGACAATGGGATCATCAACCCTCATGAGCAAACGCCAATGCGACCATGACAGATTTTGCACACGCGTGTGCAAAATCTCGAAATCAGGGAAAGTCCTGTAAAATCTGCTGAATTCAAACAAATATCGTTCGGAGTATCCGTCGCCATATTCTTCCGTCAGGCGCAATGCAAGAAGGCCAATCGTGCGCTTTCCATATTCAGCCCTATTTGCACCATTTAACTCCTCTTCGACAATCCTTTTCCCAATTTTCCAATTGTGAGCAATCTGTGCAGCCTTAATACCGCCAAACACGATACGGCGCGACTCCTCAATAATCC
>JAZRXT010000190.1:0-31376 GCA_045600365.1 Kiritimatiellia bacterium
AGGCCCATCGAGAAGTAGAGCGGACGGTTCACCGCCCAGCCACCGGCATTGAGGATCGCCCCGAGATCGCGGGCGCGGAGCTTGAACCAGGCCAGCACCACGCTCGGCAGCGAGACCAGCAGGATGACCGCGGCCACGCCGGCGAGAACCTTCCACAGCGGCAGACCGGCCACAAGGCCGATCAGACCAGCGCACGCGGCGCCGGCCATGCCTACGCCAACGCCGAGCGCGGCGACCGAGGAGGCGAGCGCCGCGCCGTCCGGCTTGGCGGCGGGAGCGGCGGTGGCGGCGGCAGTGGCGCCCGCGCCCACCTTGGCGACCGCGGCGTCCTGCGAGGAGCCGAGGAACTTCTTGCACTGGTCGCCGATTGCGCCGGCGATCTTCGCCCACGGAGCCCAGAAGGCCTCGCGGAGCGAGACCTGCGCCTCGACCACCTTGGCGACGACCGCATCCCACTCGCTGCCATCGCTATCATAGAACACGCCGTTGCGCCCGACGTAGAGCGAGGCGGTGACGCCGGCCGTGATCACCGTGCAGATCTCCTTCGCCTCGCCGGTGGACTTGCGCGTGAGCTTGACGTACAGCAGGCAGCAGCGGCTCTTCTCGGCCAGCGCCGAGTGGGCACCTTCGTCGGCGACATTGAAGCACAGGTGGCAGGCGCGGCCGTCGATGTAGAGCGTGCCGATGCGGAAGACGCTGTTGCCCTTGGGATTGTAGAGTTCGGACTGGTTGACGAAGTTACAGAGCCAGTCGGCGAGATGCGCGGCATAGCGGACTGCGCGCTCGCAGTCGACGAGCGAGGAGAGCTCGTCGGCGAAGGCCAGGTCCTTCGCCAGCAGATCGTCGATCGCCGCGCGGATGCGCCCGTCCTTGGTCATGGCGGTAAGGCGTTCCACGCCCAGCGATTCAACCGCGGTGCCCGCCTTGCCGGTCGTCCAGTCGCCATAGGGGGCGAGCTTCGCCTTGATTGCGCTCCACTCGTCGCGGGTGATCGACTCCACGCCATCGCGGCCGAGCACCGGCGCGGCGACCTTCTCGGCGAAGGCGGCGAAGCGGGCGCGCCACAGCGGGTTGACGCCATCGGCGAGCGGCAGCATCGGGGTGGGATCTTCGGCGATCAGCGGCAGATCCTCCGGCGGAGTGAAGTACTCGTCGATCTTCGCGCTCACGGCGGAGAACGCATCCCAGGCGGCGGCGGTGGCGTCACCCAGCCAGGACGCGGCCGCCTCGGCGGCCTCCCATCCGAGATACGCCGCCGCGTCGGCGAAGAACGCATCCACCTTCGCCTTGTCGACGCCGTTCTCACCGCTGCGATCGGGAAGCGTGCCCTCGGCGGCGCCGATGTCGGTGATCGCCGCCGCGACTTCGGCGTCGACGGTCGACTTCGCCGTAACCACGCCATCGCCGTTGAACGGCTGCACGTTGAAGAGCGCGGCGGTGCCGGTGACGTCATCGAGCGTCACCGCAGGGGCGGATGCCTTGTCGGCGCGCTTGAGAATGCGCTTGAAGGCCTCCGCAAGCGCCTTGCCCGCGTCGGTCTCGTCGTTGAGATCCGCCATGGCAACCTCCGCCTTGCGGGCGAAGAGGAAATCCAGCGATTTGAAGCGCGCCTTCATCCAGTCGATGGCGGCGAGCACCTCGTCGGCGCGGATGCGTCCGTCGCCGTTGGTGTCCAGCAGCTTCAGGGTCGCCGCGTCGAAGCGCAGACCGTCAACCGATGCCGACAGCACGGTCCAGAGCTTGCGGTCGAGCGAGCCGAGTTCGGCGACGTCGGTGCCGGTCTCGATCTTGGCCTGCACGCAGCGGGCTGACTTGAAGAACTTCCAGTTGTGGGAGGATTGAGCTTGCATGTTGTTTTTCCTTTATGGGTTCAAAGACCTGTAAGTTGAGGGTGAGAGAGAATATCCATGGAGCCGGCTATTTGTCTAGCGGCGAGCGCGTGACCTGCGAATCGTAGTAGCCGGTGGCGGGATAGCTGTCGAGCTTCATGTCCCAGCCGATCTGCCGCCAGTGGGTGGCGAAGGGAGAGGTCCATTCGCCGACGGACTTCTCGCCGCCGCCCCAGGCGGCGTGCGCCGAGGTCTCCATCATCTTGGCGAACTCGGTACCGCGGAAATGGTGCCAGGTGGTTTCCAGCAGGCCGAAGAGCCCCATCTCGCGGGCGACGGCTCCCTGCACCTCGATGCCGGCGAGGTCGTTCCAGGGGCAGGTGAGGACATTGTATCCCAGCGACTTGAAGTGCTCGAGCGTCACGAACTTCTCCGGCTTGCTCTCGCGCCCGTAGTTGGCGCCGTAGTACCAGTCGCAGATGACGATGTCGCACGGGAGCTCCGCGGCGAGGGCGGCCTCTTCGGCCGTGCCATTGGCGTAGAATGGTCTCCACTTCTTGTCGCCCTTCTCCAGCAGCATGTCGTGCCACATCAGGACGCGGGAGCCGCGGGTGTGGAGCAGGTTGCGAACGCCCGTGATGTGCTCGCCCACCAGCTTCGCGTAGGGCTTGACGGCGCGGCAGCGGGCGCAGCTCGGCTCGTCCGCCTCGTCGAAGCCGATGTGGGAGAACGGAGGATTGCCGAACGCCTCGTGCATCTCCGCCACCAGCGAGCGCACGGCCGCGACGGCGTCCGGATTGGAGAGGCACCAGTTCCAGCCGCCGGCGGGTTCGAAGAGCGGCTGGAGCTCGGGATGGAAATCAAGCGCGATGTGCTTGCCGCTCATTGACCGTGCCGCGGTGGCGTGCCCGAAGATGTTCAGCTGGGGAATCAGCGTCACGCCCAGATCGGCCGCCAGCGCGCTGAGGCGCTTTGCCTCCTTGATCGTGAGCGGCGCATCGCGAACCGACAGCTGCGGGAACAGCCTGCTCTTGAACACGCCCCAGGGTTCAAGCACCACGTAGTTGAACTTGTAGTAGGCGGCCAGCCGGATCTGGTGTTCGATCAGCTTCGCGTCCTGCTCGGGGAACCAGCAGAAATGGACGCCGCGGAACGAGAGCGCCGGGGAGTCGGAAATCTCCATCGACGGCACGATGTATCCCGTCAGCTTTACGCCCTGCGAAACCCGCTCGGAGCTCTGGCGCAGGGTGTAGAGCGCATATCTCACGCCCTTGGACGTGTTGGCCCGGATGGCGATGCGGTCGGGCTTGGCGGAGATGCCATATCCCTCGTCGCCATTGATTCCCGATGGGGCGGAGGCATTGAGCTCGACCCGCGGCACATATCCGAACCATTCGCGGACGAAGCGCTTCACCATGGCGCCGGTGGATACGTCGGGGCACATCACCTCGAACGGCGTGCTCTCGACCAGGGGCACGGCCAGGTGCTCGTCCCACACCAGCGACGTCGGCGCTGGCACGATGGGCGGGCGGCGGAACGAAAGCTCCCGCGCGACGGCGACCGCCGCCACGGCAAGGGCAACTGCGAACACGAGCTTCTTCATCTGAATGTCCTCATCTGTCACGCTGGTCTAGAGTTCTGAAATCGGCACCTTGCGCAGAGCGCCGGGAACATCGGCCACAAAGCGGGGCAGCGCGAGCCCGCCGATCGCCTCGGCGCATCTGCGCTCGATTTCCTGCGCCTTTTCGAGCGGAACGCGGAAGTGCTCCATTCCCGCCACGGGATCGCACATGAACACGTAGTACGGGCGCACCCTCGCGCGCTGCAATGCGCGGAAGAGGTCCAGCATCGCCGCCACCGAATCGTTGACGCCGGCGAGCAGCACGGTCTGGCACGACACGGGGATGCCGGCGTTGACGAAGCGCGTACACGCCTCCTTCGCCTCGGCGGTAACCTCGTCGGCACAGTTGAACTGGGTGTTCACCCACACCTTGCCGGAAACCGCCAGGTGCGATGTCAGCGAATCGGTGATGCGCCCGGGATTGGTACAGGGTGCGCGCGTGCAGAGGCGGACCACGTCGATCTGCGGCAGGTCGGCAAAGGCCCCCACGAAGCGCAGCACCTCCTCGTCGGGCAGCACCAGCGGATCGCCGCCCGACACCAGCACGTCGCGCACCTCGTGATGGTCGTTGACCCAGTCCACGCACGACTGGAGCTCCTCGTCGGTTCGCACCACCTCGGCATTGTGCAGCATTCCCTTGCGCGTGCAGTGGCGGCAGTTCATGAAGCAGCTGTCGCTGGCCATCACCAGCACACGGTCGGCGAAGCGGCGGCGCATGCCATGGCACACGCGCGCCCGCTCGTCGTCCAGCTCCCCGAAGGGATCGGCGGGATAGCCATCGTCATCGAGCTCGCGCTCATCGGGGAAGACCTGCTTCGCGAAGGTCCGTGATCGGCGCGCCAGCTCGAGCGAATACTCGCAGGCGAAAAAGGGATATTTTTCCTCTACAGTCATCACAGGCCGTTCTGACGGGCGATGAGGGTGTCGGCGCCGTACATCTTGCGCAGCTTCGGCTTCTCGATCTTGCCGGTGGGATTGCGCGGCACTGGCGCGAAGATGATCTTGCGCGGGCGCTTGTAGCGCGGCAGGTCGAGGCAGAACACATTCACCTCGTCCTCCGTGAGCTCCATGCCAGCCTTGACCTCGATGATCGCGGCGGCGATTTCGCCCAGGCGCGCATCGGCAAGGCCGATCACCGCCACGTCCTTGATCTTCGGATTCGCACGCAGGAAGTCCTCGATCTGCACCGGATACAGATTCTCTCCGCCGGTGATGATCACGTCCTTGGCGCGATCGACAAGGTAGATGAAGCCGTCGCGGCACTCGGCCATGTCGCCGGTCCTGAGCCAGCCGTCGTCGGAGAGGATCTCCTTTGTCGCCTCGGGATTCTTGTAATAGCACTTCATCACGCCCGGGCCCTTGAGCGCAAGCTCGCCCACGACGCCGGGCGCCACCTCGCTGCCGTCGGGCGCGAGGATCTTCGTCTGCCAGCCAAAGCCCGCCACGCCGATCGCGCCCACGTGGTCCTCGTTCTCGATGCCAAGGTGCACGGCGCCGGGTCCGGTCGATTCGGAAAGGCCGTAGTTGGTGTCGTATGCGTGGTGCGGGAACACCTTCTTCCAGCGCTTGATGAGCGCCGGCGGAACCGGCTGTGCGCCGATGTGCATCACCCGCCACTGGTCGAGGTGGTAATCGGAGAGCTTGACGTCGCCGCTGTCGATGGCGTCCAGCACGTCCTGCGCCCACGGCACGAGCAGCCACACGATCGTACACCGCTCCTCGCTCACCGCGCGCAGGATCCACTCGGGCTTGACGCCCTTGAGCAGCACCGACTTGCCGCCGACGAGGAAGGAGCCGAACCAGTGCATCTTGGCGCCGGTGTGGTAGAGAGGCGGGATGCAGAGGAAGCAGTCGTCCTTGGTCTGGCCGTGGTGGTTCTGCTCGACGCGGCAGGAATGCATCAGGCAGTGGTGCTGCAGGATGATCGCCTTGGGGAAGCCGGTGGTGCCGGAAGAGAAGTAGATCGCCGCCTCGTCGTCGAGCGGGATGTCCGGCGCCTTCGAGGAGCAGTAGCTCACGAGATTGCGGTAGCTCTCGGCGAAGGTGGGGCAGTCGTCGCCGACATAGAGGCGCAGCTTCGCGCGCGGGATGCGGTCGATGATCGCCTCGACGCGGCCGATGAATTCGGGGCCGAACACCAACGCATCCGCGTCCGCGAGGTCGAGGCAGTACTTGATCTCGTCCGCGGTATACCGGAAGTTGAGCGGCACCGCCATGCATCCCGACTTGAGCACGCCAAAGTAGATTGGGAGCCACTCGAGGCAGTTCATGAGCAGGATTGCCACCTTGTCGCCCTTCTTGAGCCCGCGGCTCAGGAGGAAATTGGCAAAGCGGTTTGCCTTCTCGTCGAACTGCGCCCAGGTGATCTGGCTGCGGAAGGCATCAAGGGGGCTAGATTCAATCAAAGAATATTCGCGCCAGGTGGTCTTGCGCACCTCAAGCTCCTGCGGATTGATTTCAACGAGTGCAACGTCGTCGGGCCATTCCCGCGCATTGCGTACGAGTATTTCTGTGATGTTCATACTGCATATTCTACCAAAACTTCGCGTACAAGGCAATGGTAATTTACATTATGACTGCCTCTAGACCATGGGCGGCAAAGGCGGACAAATCGGTATCCAGCGGCGCATTCTCGTCAAAGCCAGAATCGTACTTGAGATTCACAAACGGATATTTCGCCGCCGCAGTGAGATGGTACGGCAGCAACTCCACTCGCTCAAGCCCGGACGGACCTTCGAGCAGACGGGCAAAGCCCTCCTTCGCCTCCGGTCCGTCATTGACGCCGGGAATGAACGGAATGCGCGCGGTGAACCGCCGCCCACTCTCCTTCAACCAGCGCAGATTGGCGAAGATCGGCGCCGGATCGACGCCCGTCCAGCGACGATGCGCCGCCGGATCGGGATGCTTCAGATCCTGGAACACGAAGTCCATCTCGCCGATCACCGCCCGATACGTCTCGCCCGACGCATAGCCCGAAGTTTCAATCGCAAGATGAAGCGGCTTGAGCCGCCGCGCAGCCTCCACCACGAACGCACCCTGCATGAGCGGCTCGCCGCCAGAAAACGTCACGCCCCCCTCCGACAGCAGGAAATCCTCGTTGCGCCGCAACTCCTCGACCAGCTGGTCCACCGTGTACCTGCGCCCGCACATCTCGCGGGCACGCTCCGGGCACTTCCCGCCCCGCGCGCAGTTGCCGCAGTGCTTGCACCGCATCGGCTTGAACAGCTCCTCCGGCTCGGGCGAGAGCCCCTCGGGATTGTGGCACCACGAGCAGCGCAGCGGACACCCCTTGAAGAACACCGTCGTGCGAACGCCAGGCCCGTCATGCACGCAGAACTCGCGCACCTCGAATATCACCGCTTCCGCCGCACCGCTCATTTCATCGGCTCCTCCTCGAGCCAGGCGTCGATCATCGCCCGCGCGATCGAGCCCTTCTTCGGAATCTCCGGCAGCCCATCGCGCGTGAACCACCCCGACTCCACCACCTCCTCGCCGTCCGGACGCAGTTCCCCGCCCACATGCTCGGCACGGAACGCGACCATTATGTTGGAGGGGAATGGCCAGGTCTGCGAGCCAAAATAGCGCAGGTTGCCGATCTCGACCGACGCCTCCTCGCGCACTTCGCGCCGCACCGCCTCCTCGAAGGATTCACCTGGATCGACGAAGCCGGCCACCAGCGTCCAGTTGGCGGTACGATAGTGGCTGTTGCGCTGAAGGAGCACGCTGTCGCCCCGAGTCACCAGCACGATCACCGCCGGAGATATCTTCGGATACGCGACATAGCCGCAGGCCGAACACACCATCGCCCGTTCCGTCGGCTTTGGATGCGGTGCCATCACGGCCCCGCATTTGCCACAGAATCGATTGACGCCACGCCACTCCCCCAGCTCGAGCTCCCGCGAGACCGCGCATAGCTCGTCCGGCGTCATTGACGCCATCCGCTCCCGAAGCCCCGCCGCATCCATATTCATCGCTCCCCGGAAAGATCGGGCAGGCAGACAAGGATCACGAGTCCGACAATGCTGAGCAGACCCAGCAGACACCAGTACCCGGAACGGCCCTTGCCCTTTGCATAGTAGTAGCAGCCGATTATGAACGACACACTGCCGCAGAAACAGGCAGTTTCGCCGTATGCGGTTCCAGACCACAGCAAACGACCCGCCAGCTGCAGCACTACGCCAAGCAGCACGAACTGATTGGTGTATTTTGCATAATCTCTAATCATACAAGCTCCTATGATGCAAACGCCATTTGACTATAAGTTTACCACAATACCCCATCGGTGTCAACGCCGGGCGAACGTGGCATCGCGGATCGCGAACGTCTTCTCGCGCAGATTCACGTCAAGCGTCAGTGCCCTGCCGCCTGGGAGCGGACGGGTGAACGAATATGCATCGGGATCATCGACCTTGTTCCACACCACCGGAGCATCGAAGAGAGCGGGGTTGTCGTGGCGCAGCTTCGTCAGACGCTTCACCAGCGCCCGGCGTTCCCGTGCCACTTCGTCGTTTCCGCGCTTCCAGTCGATATGCCATCCGCCGTGGTCGCGATTGGACCAGATCGAGTGCGGCGAAGCGTCGGCGATCTCCTGCCCGTTGTAGAGCATCGGTACGCCGTCGAGCAGGAAGCAGGTTGCGATCATCGCCGCGTTGAGCGCGTGCCCGTAGAGCTTCTCCTTGCGTTTCTCGCCGGGATTCAGGTTCGCGAAGTCGTGGTTCTCGAAGCACCGCATCCAGTGGAAGTCTTTCGGGAAGTCCCGCCGCTGTGCCCGCCATGCGGTCTCCAGCATAGACGCCGGCTGGGCGCCCTTGAGGAACTCGACCATAGTCCACTGCGTGTAGAAGCCATACGAAAGATCGAAGGCGGTGATCTGGTCGTCGCCCTTCAGTCCCTCGCACATCATTATCACGTCGGGACGCACCGCCTTGCAGCGGCGGTAACCCTCCTCCCAGAAATCGACGGGCAGCATATCGGCCACATCGCAGCGGAAGCCGTCCGCCCCGAACGTCTCGAGGAGGTAGACCATGTTGCCGTGGAGGTAGTCGCGCACCGAGCGCTTCGAGATGTCCATCTCGGGGAAGGCCCAGTCGCCAAGCCGGGGCGAACCGTCCGGATTGCGCACGATGAAGTCGGGATGGTCCTTGAGGAACGCGGCGGTAGGGCCGCAGTGGAAGTAGACGAGGTCGAAGAGGACTCGCATCCCCAGGCGGTGCGCCTCGTCGACGAAGGCCTTGAGGTCGGCGGCGGTGCCGTATTCGGGATCGACCGCGAAGAAGTCCTTCTGGCGGTAGGGGTTCTCCGGGTTGCCGAAACCGCACGACTTCTGGCGCGCGCTCCAGTGTTTGGGGTCTGGATCGTCGTCCGCCAGCTGATGTGGCGTGAGGTAGATGACATCGACGCCCAGATCCTTCAGTTCAGGCAGTTTCCGGGTTGCGGCCGCGAAGGTTCCCTCTGGCGTGAACATGCGGGTGAAGAGCTGGTACATTACGGCGGTGCGCAGAAAGTCCGGCACTGGCCGCGCCACTGATCTCTTCACGTCGCACACACTCGGGTAGGTGGGTATGAACCTGTCGGCGAACGCCTTCGACTTCGGCTTGTTGCGGTGCTTCAGGGCCTCGGCCGCGGCGGTGGCGTCGGTGATGGGCGGCGGCGAGGATGCGGCCTGACAGCACATGGTCAGGGCCAGGGTCGCAAGGGCTATGGAGATTGGGTGCTTCATGCTATCGACACCTTGAGATGGTTGAGGGGTACGACGATCTGCGTCTTGCCGCGATCATTCGAGAACATCAGCCGGTGTTCGTGGCCGGCGAAGACCGCGATGAGATTGGACGTCGAGAAGACGGCATCGCGGAACTCATAGGTGGATGGCATAAGCTGCTCGGCCCATATCTGGCGGCGCTCTATTTTCCAGTAGGGATCCACCTTCGCGCCCCATCCCGGCGCGGCGCAGGTAGTGTAGGGGTAGCCGGGGGCCCAGAACGGGATGTGCATGGCGAGCACCATCGGATCGCCCTTCGCCGCCTCGCGCTTCCAGAAGGCGAGCTGTTCGGGCAGCACGTGGTAGACAGAGTTGTCGATCATCACGAACCGCACGCCGCCGATCTTCTTCGCGTACATAAACGGATTCTCACCGCGGTAGAGCGACTTGAGCCGCTCGATCCAGAGAGCGCGCTGTTCGAGGTCGCTTCCAGGCACGCCCTCGAAGTGCCAGTCGTGGTTGCCCGAGATGTACAGATAGTCGAGGCCGCTCGCGGACAGCTTCTCGCGTATGTACTCGATGTTGGCGAGGGTCGGGCACGACATGATGTCGCCAATGAGCAACACCGCGTCGCGCCCTTCCGCTTTGGCGTCGGTCAGCATTTTCTCGAATGCCTGCTTCCTCGCCGGCCACTTTTCCGGCGGCTGCAGCAAACGCTGATAGAAATCGGCGTACTCGGCGTCGCGCTCGTCGTACATGCCGAAATGGGTGTCGGTGATCACGGTCACCTTCAGCGGCTTGGCGAGTCCGATGCCGGTGATGTTCACCCCATCGCCGCCATTGAATCCAATGACCGGCGAGATTGGCTTCACTTCGTCCGCGGCACAATTGGCAACCGCAGAACCAGCGGCAACCACTGCCGCACCCTTGATGAATTCTCTTCTGTTCATGTTTCTACTCCTTGAAATAGACCCGATCATCAGTTTCTATACTTTTTCCATTCAGGATTGAATGCCCATCCGCCCTCGTTACGCCCGAACATTAATGCGTCCTGCAGCGGGGACTTCACTCCTTTGTAACGCTCCTGGTTGTACCAAGCCCACTTCCGTTGGAGTTCATAATGCCATTCCCCATTTCCGCATTTGAGCACTTCGTCCTCCGTTGAATAGTAGTTGACTGTGTTTGAAACGGACGCAAAACGCCCCTTCCAAGTCAGTTCACTGCGAGGATCGGAAGAGTCAAACAGCTCATGCCACCCTGCGGCCCTCACCCGCTCTGGATAGTTCTGCCACGCTTCCGACGTCATACGCCTCCTTGCCTCAGCATCTGCGGGGGCAGACGCAGATCCGCACTACAGGCGCGTCCGCACCGACTCACCGCCAGCACTATCTCGCATAATTGTCTCAGCGACAACCGCAACAATTCTATCGTTTCCTGCAACATCGAGGATTCAGTGAAGCTACCGTTGAAGGTGAGTTCCCTGCCGTCACTTCCCGGGATCGGGGAGAGGATATGAGAGGTCGGGGCGAAGGCGCGTGCTGTCGCAGCGGGGGAAGTAGGTGATGCGCAGCGCGGTGCAGCCGAACGGAACCAAGGTGACGGGAATCTGGCGCGTAACCGTTTGAAGCGGCTGGTAGAACTCGGTCGTCTTCGCAGGATACGGCGGGAACGCGTATGGCGCCTTGTAGCCGACAAGGCGAATCCTCACCGGGGAGTTCTCCCACAGGTAGCCCTTGGTCGGCGACTCCTCGACCGTGGTCTCGGCACGCGCCTCGTCCAGCGCCACATTCCACGATATCATCTCGCGCACGTAGCCCTGACGCTCGTAGAGCGGCACGGGCTTCTCGTCGATCACCGGCTTGACGCGCCACCACGACCAGCCCGCGGGAAGCGCCGTCGCCGCCTTGGCATTGTGCGACCAGGCACTGCCGTTGCCGGCATTCTCCCACTTCTCGCCAATCGGCAGCGAGAAGACGAGCGGCCCGCGGCGGACGACCAGCGGGAACGTGCCGATGTGATCGTCGAAGCGCGTCACACGCACCGGCATCTCGAACTTCACCGTCAGACGATCCCCTTCCGACCAGGTGCGGTCAAGCGCATCGCCAACCTTGCCGTTCACGCTCACGGTCATCGACTTGCACCACTCCGGACGTTTCGGAACGACCTCGAGACGCGTCGGCTTCGCCGCATGGACGACATACTCGACCGTGTCGCGGAACGGATACTCCGTCTCGGTCTCGAACGTGACACCGCGCCAGGCGATCGCGCACGGCGCATAGCCAACGAGATGGAGCCGGTCGCCGCCGGTCATCGCGAGAGAGCGAGTGAACTCCGGCATCACCTGCACGGAACGGACGGCGCAGCAGGCGACGGGATGCACGGGGCCGAACATGTTGTCGTCCATGTGCGTATGCGACGAACATTCCGTCGCGTAGACCATGTTGGGCGAACTGAAGTACTGGATGGCCTTCTCGTCCTTCTTCTTTGCCCCCTGCGCGGCGTTGAAGACCGTAGTCTCCATCGCGTCGCCGAAACGCGTGTCGCCAGAGGCGGCGAGAATGCGCGAATAGGCGTTGACGAGCCCGGCGAAGCCGCAGTATTCCGACTCGCCGTTCACGCGCGGCGCCGAGAGGTATTCGTCGTTGCCGGCCTGCGCACCCGTGGCGTGCATCGCCCCGCGCCACAGCTTGTCGACGGCCTTGAGCGAGGCGTCGAGATAACGGCGCTCGCCCGTCGCACCGAAGAGCATCGCCGGGATGGGCATGTCGTTGACGTAGGCGACGGCGTGATTTGAATTGTACTCGAAGTCATCGGAACCGAATGCGCGCACCGTCGTCTGGAAGAGATCCTTCTTCTCCAGATAGCGCTGGTAGTCGAGGCAGAAGTCGAGAAGCCGCCGATCGGCCGTCAGGCGATAGGCATCAAGCATGACGAGCGAGAGGTACACGCCCGAATAGCGCGTCTTGCGCTCGCCCGGCCAGTTGTCGCAGAACCACAGGAGCGTCTTGTGGACGGCCTCGGCTACGTCCTTGCGGCCCGTCGCCTCGGCGAAATGGAGAAGCGCCGCGTAGCCGCAGGCGTTGCCGCTCGCGTTGTAGTCCTCGCCACGGTTGCGGTCGGGCGGATAGGTGCCGACATAGCCGTTTGGCTCGGCGTTTTTGAGGACTTCGCCAACCCATTTCTCGGCCTTGGCCTTAAGCGCCGCGTCATCGAGCGTCCAGGCGAGCTGGACGAGTCCGTCCCAGTAGTTGCCGGAAATTTCCGCTCCCCATCCCGGCGTGGACGCACCCCAGCCCTTGTAGGTTTCGCGCGTGGTGTAGGGAGTGGCGATCATCTGCGGCTCGAATTCGTCGAGATGTCCGCCCATGCCGTCGCGGCTGCGCGCCAGCTGTTCCCTAAGCCATCCTCTTGCGGTAATCGAGCCCAGCGGCAATGGTGAAAGCGCCTCCACCGTATTGCCGGTCGCGCCCATCGCCACAATCGCCACCGCCATGGTGGCCAGACATCTCCTGTTCATTCAGTCCTGCGCTTTCTCTTCGAGGTTCACTCGAAGTGATTGATCCAGGCGCTAAGCTCCTTCGCGCCGTCACTGCCGTCGGTGGAGTGTCCGAAGCCGATGGTGAACACCGCCTCTTCGCCGGGGGAATACACCGCATCGGCATGGTCGGCCGAGATGGTAAGCGCGGCGGAAGCCCCCGCCACGAAGCAGACAACGAACGTTACGATTTTGTTTCTCATTTCATTTCCCTTTCTGCACAAGTTGCTCGTAGAGTTTGTAGACACAGAAGTAGACCATGTCTTTCATGAATGCGATAGGCGTGAACAAGTTCTAACCATTTCGGTCTCTAGTTGTTATGGTATTTCTTGGCGTTTTGAATTGTCCATGTGTCTTCCAAGTTCACATCGTTGTCTTTCTTATTCAGAAACACATCATGAATCTGCGCCCCCCCCGCATCCTCGAAATGCCATGGGCCATAGAGCTTCCCATACCGAGCGGACAACAACTTCCCCTCACAGTCAATCTTGGTTCGAGTCCTGAACACAAGGTATTCACCCTTGTCAAGCTTCTCTACAATAGGACGTCGATTTCCTTTCTCGCGAGCATACCGAAATGACAACTCGGACAAATAGATCGCATTCGTATCTGCCTGATAGACACTTTTCATATCGGACCAATCGTCCTTCTTCAGACGATAAGCACCGGCGTAAGGATAGTTAGTAAAGGAGACATCCATTCTAATCGACCAATCGTAAGGCATCTCACCTGACAGATGAAACCGAACGAGCACATCGGACTCACTACCGTTTCCGACAGGCGGGATAAAATCACCTTTCCCCAGATCGAATCCCAACCATTCATCATAAATTCTGATCTTTCGTTGCGGCGGGCAATTAGAACCTAACATATCATGCGGTTGCAGCATTCGTTTCAATACAATCGAGCGCATCTCGCCGTAGGGCTGCCATTTGCCATCGACTACAATAGGATCTGCCTTTGATCGCCGAAAACATATCTTTTCATTTGTGCGATAATATCCATCCTTGCGAACTTCAATCCTCAGAAACTCATTGCAACTCCCTTCTGCGACATACATACCATTCGCATCCGTGAATCCATCCACAATGACATAGTCATCCAATCTGTCACCACAAGTAAAACCTCCCCAGACCTTCGCGCCACTAACGGCAAAACCATCCTGGTCAACAACTCTGAATCTTATTTTTGCAAGTGCTCCTTTCATAGAAAGCTGATACGTAATCCGAGCATTCGCCGCGAAGCAAGTGGCAAATAACGAGACAACGAACAACATCCGAATTTTCATTTCAGACATCCTTTCTGTACGAGCTGATCATAAAGTTTAGAAACATAACAATAGGCCATGTCCTTCATATCAGAATGTAACCACGAATCTTCAAAAGCAGGGTGATCTCGACCCCAGCCACTGCGATAATCATCCTGACCATTCAAATCATGGTTTTCAATTCTATTCCCGACAATAATCACATTTCCTCCCACTGGGCTCGACAGTGCGGGGACGTGTTTGGCGAGCGCAAGGGATACATCGTTCTCAGTGGCATTCCGGTCCATCATCTCCTCGGCATCGCTAATATTGAACGCTGGGCAGTTCGTTATTGAATGGTTCGTGACTGCAGCAGCCGCGCCCTCCGGCGAATAGCGAACTGCTTTCCACGTACCCGAAAAAGAATCATACTCCTGCCACACGTTGAAACCCCAACCGCCCGAGAGCGTCCCGGCGATAGTCGCCATTCCCTTTAGCGTCTCCTGCTTCTGCCAGCAGTGGTTCTCGAAGGTGAACTCGACCGTGGGATATGGAATGATCCACAGGAACCAGCCGATTCCCCAGTGCGTAGCGTCGCTCAGCAAGGACGGGACATCATCGTCTTCGCTGAACACGGGATCTCCGCTCGAATAGTAGTTGAAGACTTCACCCGCGTTCGAGAGCGCGTTCTGGAACCGATTCGCCCAGCCCATCCTGCTGCGCGCGTCGCTGGGATCGTCTGCGAAGAGCCGATGCCAGTTCGCCGCCCAGCATGCATTTATGTAGTTATGCCACTCAGGACGTACATATTTGGAGAACGTAGCGTCGTCCGACGTCTCAGCACGCAACGTTCCATCTATCGCTTCAGATGGAACTGCCGCGTTGAACATGAAATACTTGTCCACGGAAAGTCCCTGCCGCAACGCCTCACAGGCGACCATGTTCCCGAGCGACTGCGTCATGAGTATGCGCTTCGAAGCAACACTCTGCACACTCTCGATGAACGCCTTCAACGCCGCCCCTGTCCCGAGCGCCTGGTAGACATCCTGCTGGTAATGAAGTCCATTGAACACGCCACCCAGCCAGTTGTAGTCTCCAGACCAGGTGAACATCCAGAACCTGGCATTGGAGCCAGATTGCCACAGTCGCTTGAATATCTCGGAGCCCCAGGCGTGGGCATCGGATTCCGACACGTTGAACCCATGTGTGAAGAACACGTCCAGATCCTTCGGATTGTCAATGAAGTTGCCGGGCAGACCCGGAATCTGTGCGGTAAAAAATGGATTGGAATGCGCTCCTCTCAGGGACACATATCGATACATGTCTTCAACTGACGACACCTCAATGTTGAGCGTACCTTCAAAGGATGGCTGGGCCGATTCGCCAACTTGCCCCCGGAGACGCAGCGAAGATCCGTAACCCCGCCCTTCGACCATGACCACACCCTTGCCGCCGTTGGATTCCATTGCCTGCACGAAGGCGTCTGGGAGCATCATGCCGTCCGAAAGCGCATCCACCGTGGCCTCGTGCGCGTTCTGCGCCAGATTCGGCCCAAAATGCGCACCGCAGTCCGTTCGGTGGAAGCTTCCCGCAGTAGAAGGAGAGAGCCCCGTCCACACAGCGTTCACCACGCTCGACTCGAGCCTCCACTTAACGCACTCTCTGATGAAGTCGGGGGTTCCCGGCGGGAAAACGTTCGAGACGTCGAGCAACACCGGCGTGAAGTCGAGCAGATCGCCGCGCCCATTGACGTAACCATCGTAATGGTTCGGGCCACTACCGGGGATGTCATTGGCACTGTCATTCACATCACCCGAGTCTTTGTCGTCGTTCGTCCAGAAACGGAACGTGGTCTGTCCCGCATCATATACCGCCTCGTCGTCCACGTCAATATCGCCGTCGCGGTCGTAGTCGGGGATTACCTTCGGATCGTCAAGAACGTAGAGCGTGGCGGAAAGCCCCCCCGCGACATTGCCGCCGTTCTTGATGTTTTCGTGCACCTGTACCGTGAGCAGGCCGGAACGATTGTCGGCTATCCATCCGTCCCCGCTGACGATCTCGGCGACTCCGGCATTTCGCGAGCTCGAATTGTCGTCAAACGTGTATCCCCATGGCTGGCCGTCAATCCGCACCTGCCAGCAGTACCAGGGCTGTTCCGAGTTGTCCTCGTGTCCCGCGCAGTTGAGCCAGCGCATGGACAGGCGGTAGGCGTTTCCCTTGCGAAGTACATTGGTCGCGTATGTATCGCGGTTGGGTCTATCCATGCTTACTCTCATGACGCGAAAATCATCCGGCCCAATTCCCTCGACGGTCAGCTCCCAGGCCGCCCAGTCGCCATCGATGTTGAATGTGATTGGGCGCGTGCGGCTAGCCGGCGGCGCTACGCCGAGGTCTGAGTCATCGGAAGGATCGGATCCATTGCCAACCTCGTAATAGTCGCCCACATCGTCGCCATCCGTGTCTTCCTCATGAGGATCAGAATTGGCAAGATACTCCTGCAGGTTGGTCAAACCGTCACCATCGTCGTCCTCAGGGCCATCCGCTGGATCGCACGGATCAAGGTCATTGTCCAGCTCCCAGCCGTCCGCCATGCCGTCCACGTCGGAGTCTGGACTCGCAGGATCGAATCCAAGCGCCAATTCCACACTGTCGTCAACGCCATCGCCATCGCTGTCGGACAAAGTCGGATCGGTGAAAAGTCCGTATTCGCGCAGGTTGTCCACTCCATCCTGGTCGAGATCGGAGGCAGAATCATCGATTGCGACCAGAAGTCCATATCGAGCCTCCCAGTAGTCCGGCATGCCGTCTTCATCCGTGTCGCAACTCCAGGGATCGGCGCCAATCGCTATCTCAATGGCGTCCAGCAGTCCATCATCGTCCGAATCCGATTCCCATGGATCCGTACCATATACGAACACCTCCTCGTAGTCGTTGAGACCGTCGCCGTCGCTATCCGCAAGATACCGATCCGTCAAATAGACAAACGCCTCGTCCATGTCAGTCATGCCGTCTCCATCCGAATCGAGAGTCAGCTCATTCACAGTCGGATCGAATCCATGCCCCACCTCCGTACTGTCTTCGACACCGTCGCCATCAGTGTCGCGATTGTGCGGATTCGTATGATAGACAAACATCTCCTCACCGTCAGAGAGACCGTCACCGTCGGCATCTGTCCACTCGCACGGGTTGGTGTGGTAAACGAATATCTCATCGTAGTCTGTGAGCAAGTCGCCGTCCGTGTCGGCGTCCGCACACGAAGTACCATAGCCGAAACGCATCACGGCGAAGGAATCCCCAGAGTATGGGTAGACGTCGTACCCACGTTCGCCATACAGAATTCCCTGCGCCACATGGTAGCCGATCCGTGGCCTCGTGGTAAGGTCGTTCAGAACCGACCAGTCCAGTCCCCGGTAGGCGAAGATTACGCGGTTGGTGGCAGACGGGGAGAAAACGATCTGAAACGAAAACGCGGCGCCGCCGTGGATGGTATCGTTGAAGCCGACATTGCGGAACTCGACCACGGAGTCGCCGTCTGAAAACGTCTTATGCTCAATGACCGCTTCCTGCGATGGTCGCAGGACAAGATCGCCCCAGCACGGCGCCAGCGCTATGTCGGCTGGATTCCAATTCTCATCCGAAAGCCAATGGGGATGGTTATTTGACGCTATGGCAACTGGTTCCTGCGAGATATAGACGATTCCATTGACATCCACCACGAGATTGGAATATTCCCGCCCGGCCAGCGTCACGGCATTGGAGAGCGTGATCTGCCACGTGCGGTTCGACACATCAATCGTGCTGTCGACCAGTGGAGCCGTCACACATTCACCTACCTTCCAGTAGCCGGCGTCAAAGGTGGCCGTGCCGCCAAGCTCCTCGGCGTCGGAAAGACCGTCACCGTCAGAATCGGCGACAGTCGGATCAGAAGCTCCATTCAACTCCTCCCCGTCGAGCAGACCGTCGCCGTCGGTATCAGGATCCTGCGGATCAGATGGTGGCCAATGGCTGGTCTCCTCGCGGTCATCGGCCCCATCGTCGTCCGTGTCGGATTTCTCGGGCGAGGTGCCGAGCACGTGCATCTCGTAGGCGTCGGTGAGGTTGTCACCGTCAGAATCCACCGGCAGTCCGAATCGGAAGAAGGCCATGTTCGAGAAGGCGTTGGTGAAGACGTCATGAAATGCGTAGTCGACATCCCACTCGCCTATCGTCTCCACGACTTCGTTGATGTCCCATGGCGCATATATCTGCGCCAGCGGCAGCCATGCCGATGATCGCAGGTTGGTGGACATGAACACATCCACGCTGTAGTCGCCAATATCCTCGAATAGGCCATCCGACCATGAAAGGCCAAACGTCACTTCTCTGTTGACGTTGTCCACCTGAAACGACGTTATGGAAAAATGGTTTTCTTCATCGTTGTCGGTCTCACAAGTCACCGCCCGGACCATCTGCATCGACATACTGCAGGAACTGCTATCTGGCGGGGCGTCGGCGTGCTTCGCGCCGACAAAGGGGATGGCAGCCACCACCATCGTCCCAAACACGCACTTCCATGTCCACGGCTTCCGCCAGAACTCCCAGGCGGCTACCCAGGAGAACAACCAGGCAACAGCAATTACTGCCGCCAGTATTCCCAGCGAATAAAGCGGAAACGCAATGACATGTGGATAGATATACACCTGACTTAAAGCTTAAAACCGAAACTCGGAACCTGAGACAGGAAACGCGAAGTCCCGCTCACCTTACTCGTAGCGCAGGCAGTCGATCGGATTCAGCCGGCTGGCGCGCCAGGCGGGATAGAAGCCGAAGAACATGCCGACGAACGACGAAAAGAGGAAGGCAACGGCAGTGGAACCAGTCTCGACCAGGATCGGCCACCCCAGCATCTCGCCCAGCGACTTGGCGCCGCCGACGCCAAGCGCGACGCCGATGGCGCCGCCGACCGACGAGAGCAGGATCGCCTCCAGTATGAACTGCATCAGGATGTTGCCGGGAGTCGCGCCAATGGCCATGCGCAGGCCGATTTCGCGAATGCGCTCGGTGACGCTCACGAGCATGATGTTCATGATGCCGATGCCGCCGACCAGCAGCGAAATCGCCGCCACCGCCGCCAGCAGCACGGTCATGGTGTTGGAGACTCCGCTCATGGTGGAGGTGATCTCGGCCATGTCGATGATGCGGAAGTCGTCCTCCGCCTTCTCGCTCAGACGGTGCCGCTGGCGCAGCAGCGCGCCGATCTCGCGCTTGGCCTCCTCGATGGTGTCCATGGAATAGAGCGAGAGCTTGAGCTGGCGCACGTTGTCGGGGAACGTCGAGGCCTGGAGCACGCGGCGCACCGTCGTGTAGGGCGCGAGCACGGCGTCGTCCTGGTCCTGGCCCATGCCGCCAACGCCCTTTACCTCCATGAGTCCCTTGACCTTGAACGGCATGTTGCCGATGCGCAGGGTGCGCCCCACCACGTCGCCATCAGGGAAGATGTTCGCCGCCACGGTGCGGCCAAGCACGCAAACGCGGGCGCACTGGCGCTCCTCCTGTTCGCTGAAGAAGTCGCCCTCTTCGACCTTCCAGTTGCGGATCACCGGGAACTCGGTGGAACAGCCGTAGACCGTGGTGTTCCAGTTCTTGTCGGCAAAGACGATCTGCATCTGGGTGCGCACTTCGGGACTTTCCGCCTTGACGAGGTGCGCCAGCTCCCTGCGGATGGCAAGACCGTCCGAGGCGGTGAGGGACTGTCCCTCGCCGGCGCCGCCATGTACACCGGCCGCAGCGTGGCGCTGCTCGGAGAAGATCATCACCACGTTGTCGCCCATCTTGGATATCTGCGCCACCATGTTGACGCTGGCACCCTTGCCAATGGCCAGCACCACGATCACCGCGGCAATGCCGAAGATGATGCCCAGCATCGTGAGCGAGCTGCGCGTCTTGTTGCGCCAGATGGCGCGAACCGCCACCCTTATGATCATTATCAGGCCCATAGCAGGTTGGAAGATTTGAGGGTTGAGAGTGGAGAGGGGAAACAGCTAGACGCTCCTTACGTCTTCGGCGATCTGGGAAGCAAGTTCGGCGATGGAGGAGAATCTGCGTTCCGGGCGGAGAAAGCGCAGGAAGGATATCTCCAGGCATTCGCCTTCCGCCAGTTCAATCTCGCGGCCGGGGAAATGCACCTCCAGGACAGGTTCGGACCAGGCATCGTCGCCCAGCGTGGGAGCCTCGCCCCAGTTGGCCACGCCGCGGCCGATGCGCGTCGCGACGGCGAACACGCCATGGGGCGGGGCGACCAGAGCGCGCGCCAGGGCGAAGTTGGCGGTGGGGAAGCCTATCTTGCTGCCCAGCCCCTTCCCGTGCCGCAGGGTTCCGGTGACGCGCCAGGGCGCACCCAGCATGCTGGCGGCCTCCTCCATGCGTCCATCGGCAACCGCACCGCGGATCCTGGTGGACGACACCACCTCGCCTCCCCACGCCACAAAGGGAACGCATTCCACCGAGAATCCGCGGTCGCGCAGGAACCCGGCGTCGCCGGCACCACCCGCGCCGAAAGTCCAGTTGGGCCCGCAGTACATGCGTTCGAGTTCCGGATATTCGCGCCGCAGCCACTCGGCGAATGCGACCGGCGGCATCTGGGCGAACTCCTCCGTGAAATCAAGCGCACGCACGCGGGCCGTTCCCTGCGCGCCTCCCCGCAGGGCGGCGGCGATGGACGCAACGCGCATATCGCGGTCCATCAGCAGGGGCGGCATTCTGTCCGGAGCGAAAACGCGCGACGGATGCTCGTTGAAAGTGAGCGCATAGTCGGCGTTCAGGAGAATCTGGCGGTGCCCGAGGTGGACCCCGTCAAAGAATCCGACGGCGAGATTCACCCCAGCGCCTTCCCGACGCCGATCACGCGGTTGCGGAAGGTCACGGCGTCAAGCTTGAAGAGATCGATGGGGGAGATCGCGTCCTCGACCCTGGCGGCGCCCTGCCTCACGCGGCGCTGCTCGACAACGCAGGCCCCGCAGCCCAGGGCCGCGCCCAGGTCGCGCACCAGGGCGCGAACGTTGACGCCGGCGGTGCACGAGAGCTCGAAGTCGACGAACGGATTCTCGAAGCGGACTGCACGGAAGCGGTACACATGGACGAGCTTTTCGGGACGGTCGCCGGTCTCCTCGACAATCTCGTAGCCGGTGCGGGAAGGCAGCTTGACCGCGTTGAAAGCGGGGGCGCGCAGAAACACGTCGCCGCTCATCTCCTTCATCGCCGCAGCCAGACGCTCGGGCGTCACCTCCGAGGCGCCGCGCGTCTCCAGCAGGCGTCCATCACGGCAGCCGGTATCGGTGGTACGCCCCAGCTCGATGCGCCCGGTGAAGACGCGGTCGCGTCCCATGAAATCGCCGGAAAGGCGCGTCGCGTCACCCAGCAGGACGAGAAACACGCCGGTGGCGTTGGCGTCGAGAGTTCCACCATGGCCGACCTTCACCAGATTGAAGTGGGTCTTTACCGCCTTCATCACATCGTGGGCGGCAAGACCGATCGGCTTGTCGACGACAAGCACGCCATCGGTCTCGGCCAGCATGGCTATGGTTTCAAGATTCGCCATGGCGCATATCCCCCTGAGAAAGTCACTCGCCGCTCGGCGCGGGTGGAGCCGCCGGGGTGGCCGGGGACAGGGAATCGAGCAGCTCCAAAACCCGGTCGCCGCGTTCCAGCGAATGGTCGAGCACGAACCTCAGCTGCGGCGTGAACTTGAGGCGCACCTGGGAATTGACGACGCGCTCGAAATCGTGCGCCCGGCGTGAAAGATGGCCCAGCACACGGTTCTGCTCGGCGCTCTCGCCGAACACGCTCACCCTGACCGTGGCGTTGCGCAGGTTCTTGGCGCAGGCAACGCCGGTAACGGTTACCAGGCAGGGATTGACGTCGTCGCCGGCGAGCAGGCGGAACATCGCCTCGCCAATTACCCGCTTGAGCAGGGAATTCACTCTCTCCAGACGGTCAACGCCCATACCACACCTCGGTCATCAGAGCGAACGCGGCAGTTCCTCGAGCACATAGCACTCGACGACGTCGCCAACCTCGAACTTCTCGAAGTCCTTGAAGCAGATTCCGCACTCCTGCTGGCCGGTGACCTCCTTGACCTCGTCCTTGAAGTGGCGAAGGGTCTGCACCTTGCCCTCCCACACCCGCGTCTTCGCGCGGAGGATGCGGTAGCGGGCGGAGGCGCTGATCGTGCCGTCGAGCATCTGGGAGCCGGCGATGCGGCCAAGCTTGCCGATGTCGTAGATCGCCTTGATCTCGGCGTGGCCCTTGACCTTCTCGGTGTATTCAGGAGGCAGCAGGTCGAGCATCGACTTCTTCACGTGGTCGATCAGCTCGTAGATGATGCGGAAGGAATTGATCTTCACGCCGTCATGGCGCGCCTGCTGCTGGACGCCGGAATCGCAGCCAATGTCGAAACCGACGATGGCGGCCTTGCCGGCGGCGGCGCTCTTGACGTCTGTAAGCGAGACGCTGCCGGTGCCGGTGCCGATGATCTTGAGCGAGACCTTCTCGCTCTTGATCTCGTTGAGGGCGTTGATGATCGCCTCGAGGGAGCCCTGCGTATCGCTCTTCACCACCACGGGCAGCTCGCGCTTGTCGGAGGTGGACATCTGGCTCATCAGGTCGTCGAGCGACACCGCCTTGGTCTGCGAGAGCTCCTGCTCCTTGCGCATGCGGGCGGTCTCCTCCGCCAGGGTGCGGGCGCGCTTCTCGTCGAGCATCACGCGGAACTCGGCGCCGGCTTCGGGGACGCCGGAAAGACCGGTGCACTTGACGGGGGTGGACGGCGGGGCCTCGCGGATGCGGCGGCCGTGGTCGTCGGTGAGCGAGCGCACCTTGCCGAAGTGCTCGCCGATGAGCACCGCGTCGCCGACCTTGAGCGTGCCGCCGGTGACGAGGAGCGTGGCGGAGGGGCCGAAGCCCTGCTCCAGCTCGGCCTCGATCACGTAGCCGTTGGCGCGGCGCGAGGGGTTGGCGGTGAGTTCAAGAACGTCCGCCTGCAGGAGAATCATCTCGAGCAGATTGTCCACGCCCATGCCGGTGGTGCCCGACACTTCGCAGCACACCACGTCGCCGCCCCACTCCTCGGGGGTGAGACCGGCATGCTGGAGCTGCTGCTTGACGCGCTGGGTGTTGGCGGTGGGCTTGTCGCACTTCGTGATCGCCACCATGATCTGCACGCCGGCCTGGCGGGCGAACTTGATCGCCTCCTCGGTCTGGGGCATGATGCCATCGTCGGCGGCGATGATGATGACCGCGATATCGGTAAGCTGGGCGCCACGCTGGCGCATCGCGTTGAACGCGGCGTGACCGGGCGTGTCGAGGAAGGTGATCTTGCGGCCCTGGACGTCCACCTGGTAGGCGGATATCGCCTGGGTGATGCCGCCGGCCTCGCCCGCCGCCACATGGGCGTTGCGGATGTGGTCCATCAGCGTGGTCTTGCCGTGGTCGACGTGGCCGAGGAAGGTGACCACCGGCGCGCGGAGCTTCATGTCCTCGGGACGATCCTGCGGAATCTCGTCATCGGCGTCAACCGCCTTGATGAC
This sequence comes from Kiritimatiellia bacterium, assembly GCA_045600365.1. Classification (GTDB taxonomy): domain Bacteria; phylum Verrucomicrobiota; class Kiritimatiellia; order RFP12; family UBA1067; genus RUG572. The sequence continues at coordinate 23,493 of JAZRXT010000190.1, forward strand.
GGGCTTCTTGTTCGCCGCATCGCGGGCGTGCTCCAGATTGACCTTGAAACCGTACTTCGCGGCCACCTTGATCGCCACATCGGGCTCCACGCGCTGGTTGATGGTGGCCAGCACCTTGAGGCCCATCAGGTCGGCAATGAGGCGGTTCGGGCGCAGCCCGAGCTTGAGCGCGAGCTCCTTGACCACCACAGCGCCGCGGATCGAGATCTCGCGCGAGGCGCTGGAGATGGAAATCACCGGCTTGGCGGGGGCGGCGGGCTTGGCAGGCGCCGCGGAAACCTTTGGCCCCACCGGCCCGACGCCTATCGTGAACTGCGACCGGGGATTCGAAATGTTCATGGAGACGGAGGTGAACCCGGCCTTGCGCCCACCCACGCGGGTGACGGGCTTCGGCGGGGGTGGCGGAGGCGGAGGTGGCGGAGGCGGAGGCGCAACGGGCACCTTCTCCTCAGGCTCGGCCTTCTTGGCCGACTGCTTCTTGGTGGGCTGCGCCTGCTTCGCCTGCTGCTTCTTGACATTGGCGGCGGGCTTGGCCAGATCCTTGCCGTGCAGATAGTCGCGGGCGTCAAGATCGTCATCTTCGTCGTCGTCATCGATTGGCGCCTCTTCGGCGTCGACCGGCTCATCGTTGCCTGATGTCATGATCGACACCTTCGGCATTTCGGGCACGCCCACGCCGATTTCAAAGGCATTCTCCTTAGGCTTGGCCGCCTTCTTCTTGCTGGTGACAGGAGCGGTAGGAGTAGCGGACGCGACCGGTGCGGTCGTCGTCGAAACAGCGCGCCCCTCGTGTGCCGCAATCGCGCGTTGCCGGGCTGCCTCCAGCTCCTTTGCCTCGTCGGCATCCTTGGCGGCGCGGGCCTTGGCCGCCTTCGCCGCCTTGGCGCGGCGTCGATCCGCCATCACCGCGGCGTCGTTCCGGGCACTATCCGGGCCATTCTCGAGAAAATGACGGTTAAGCGCGTCCAAATCCTCCGGCTCGAGTTCGGAAAGCGGGGAATAGACCTCCACCTCCGTATCCTCGGCCATCTTCATGACCGCGCCACTTGTGACGCCGATCTTCTTGGCGAACTCGTATACTCTCATAAAAACCTACCTGTCCTTCAACACCCGGAATTCCTCATTCCGCTTCCCCCGCAGAATCTACAGCCTCCTCCTCAGCGGGTTCGACAAGCTCCGGCTCCCCGGGAACATCGCCGCCAATTGGGATACCCACCATCTCAGCCACCGCGCAGGCGGCGGCGTAGATTCCCCTCGCTGTCACCTCGTCCAGGCCGGTCATGGCCACGAATCCGGCCTCGTCGCAGGCGACCACGCCTTCAACGGACAGGAATCCGGCATCGGCGATCTTGGTGGCGACCGCGGTCGAGATGCTGAAGGTCTCGGCGAGATTGCGGATCGCCTCCGCCTTCTGGGCCTCGAAGCTGGCCATCATCGCGGTCTTCGACACATCCACCTTCCAGCCGGTCAGCTTGGTGGTCAGGCGCACGTTCTGCCCGCGCTTGCCGATGGCCAGGGAGTACTGGTCGGGATCGACCGTCACGCGCACGACGCTGCCACCCATCGGATCAACCTCGATCGACTGCAGCTTCGCCGGCGCAAGCGCCTGCGCGACATAGCTCTTGATATCGTCGCTCCAGCGGACAATATCGATCTTCTCGCCGTTGAGCTCGCGCACGATGTTGCGCACGCGCGCGCCCTTGAGGCCCACGCAGGCGCCCACGGGATCGACATTGTCGTCGCGCGTGCGAACCGCAATCTTGGACCGGAAACCGGGATCACGCGCCACGGCCATGATCTCGACCACGCCATCCACGATCTCGGAAACCTCCAAACGGAACAGGGCGCGCACAAACTCGCCCGATGCGCGGCTGAGCGTAACCGCAGGGCCGTTCATGCTGCCACCGCCGTTGCCGTTGGGCGAGTCGTTGGAACGCACGTTGTGCACGATGGCGCGAATGGAGTCGCCAACCGCATATTCCTCGTTGGGAATGCGCTCCTTGCCCGGCAGCAGCATCTCGGTCTTGCCCACCATCACGTACAGGTCGCGGCGGTTCTGCGCCGTCACCACGCCGCTGACGATCTCGCCGATGCGGCCCCGGAACTCCGTGGAGACGTTGGTGCGCTCCACCTCGCGGATCTTCTGCATTATCAGCTGGCGCGACGACTGGGCGCCGATGCGCCCCAGCTTCGACGCCGGAATCTCGATCTCGAGCGTGTCGCCTTCAGCGGCGTCCGGCTTGATTCTGCGGGCCTTGGCGATGCTAATGAAGCCAACGCCGGAATCCGCATCGGAGACCACCATGGTATCGTAGACGTGGAGCGAAAGATCCTTTCGGTCAATGACGACGCGCAAATCGTTGGTAACATCATGGTTCTTCTTCGCCACCTGACGAAGCGCGTCCTCAATCGCCCCCAGTACAGCTTCACGCCCCACACCGCGCTCACGCTCGATGTAGCTCACGACTGCCAGCAAGTCACTGTTCACGGCCATTTTACGCTCCTTTTTTCTCTAACTACAAAAACAACACTGCGGTGATTCGGAGAACCACCGTTCAGAAACAGTCTATTATGATACCGAAAAAGAGAGCAAAAGTCAATGAAAAACAGAAAAAATCAACTTCCACTAATGAATGGCACCAGTTTACGTATCAACCGCGAAAACAGCCATAAAAGCAGTGCCAAAACCAGAATTATCCGGGATTGGCACACCAGCATGAACCCCAGCTGGAGCGGAAGCAGCGCGCCAATGGCACGCCCCACCACACGGCGCCGCACCTCCGAGGCATGCGCCTCTCCAAGCGGTGCCACGGCCCCGCACCAGAGCGCACACGCCCACAAACACCCGATGGCAGGCAGCGTAGGCGGCACCGGCAGGAACGCACACGCCGCCAAAGGCACCAGCACCGTAATTCCCCCCAGATACCGCATCGGACCCATTCCCGGCGATTCGCGCTCCTCCCCCACGGAAAGCAGCGTCACGGCGGCAATGTACAGAACCCAGCCCACGGCCACCAGCGCCACCGGCCATAACGCCTCCTGGACGCTCCCAGGACGCCGCCAGACGTCTAGGGCGCACGCGCCACACGCCACGCTCAATCCCCTGCACAGGCCCATCATCCAGGGCGCAAGGCGCGGGAGGCGCTCCTTGGTGCGGTTATAGCAGGCAATCACGGCCGTAAGTGCCGCCACAGCCACCCACCAAACGGACGGAAAGGCGAAAATGGCCCCAATCACCACCGCCAGGCCCCAGCACAGGGAACGCGCCACCTTGGCGGCACGGACGGAAATAGCCCCCGAGGGAATCGGGCGGAACGGCGAGGCAATAGCGTCTGCGGAAGCTCCAACTATGTCGTTATCGGCAAGCCCGTACATGTAGAGGAAAAGTGCCGCCGCTCCGGCTGCCAGCGCCCTGACGGCAGGATCGCCACCGGCGCCGCAGGCCGCCCACGCCACGCACACCCCCGCCACGGCGTCACCTGGGGCCGTTGGCAGATTGGGCAGACGGAAGAACCGCAGCCATGGCTCGATTTTCGCCATTGCCATCACTCACCCCTTCGGCGCCACCCGGTTGCCGGGCAGGAACTGGATGCGCCCCTTGAGCCGCAATTGCACCAGAACGGCGTTCACCCGTGATATCGGCAGCTGCGCAGCCCTGGCCACCGAATCGATTACCGCGCCCTCGCCGGGCACGGCCCGCAGCACCGCAGCCTCCTCGGCGGAAATGGAGACCTCGGGAACCGGCAGCGTCGGGGCGGGAGCCGCCTTCGGCTTCGTCCGCCCCGAGGTCTTACGCGATGCGGAGGAGGAGCCATCCGGCACCATGCGCCCCAATTCCCCCATGGGCGTCAGCTCCTCGATGATGTCGTCCACGCAGGTGACCATTCGCGCCCCGTCGCGGATGAGGCGCAGACACCCGCCGGCGCATTTCCAATCCACCCGGCCGGGGACCGCCATCACCGCACGGCCCTGCTCATTGGCGCGGCTGCAGGTGATCATGGTGCCGCTCTTCAGGGGGCATTCCACCGCCACCACCCCTCGGGCGAGGCCGGACACTATGCGATTGCGCTGGGGGAAAGTCTGCTGGTCGGGTCCGCGTCCGAACGGGAACTCGCTCACCACGCACCCGCCCGCCTCGATCATCCGATGGGCAAGGTCGCGGTTCTCGGGCGGGAAGAACCTGTCGAGTGCGCCGCCCAGGACGCCGGCGGTGAGTCCTCCCGACGCCATCAGCGCGCCGCGATGGGCCGCCGCGTCAATGCCCGCGGCGAGCCCGGAGAAGACCATCCAGCCCGCATTGGCGAGCCCGGCGGCGAATCGTTCGGCCGTGTCGCGGCCATAGTCGGTGCAATGGCGGGTGCCGACAAGCGCCACCCCCGGCTTGGAGAGTTTCTCCACCCTCCCCACCACATAGAGTGCGAGCGGGGGCGAAGCTATGGTCTTGAGCTGCGGAGGATATTCGGCATCGAGCTCGGTGACGATGCGCACATGCATCTTTTCCGCCAGCTCGAGCTCGCGCTGCCAGTTCGGCTCGTTCCCCTCCCAGTCGCGCCGGTCGGGGAACATGGAGTAGGCCTCGGCGGCACTGCCGCCCGCATCGCGCGCGAGCGCGTCCACCTTCACCGATCCAATGCCCGGAATCAGGTTGAAGGCGATTCTCGCCTCGCGCTCGGTCATTTAATCAGGCCTGACGGCGATCCTGGATGATCTTGCTGATCTTGAGCATGCGCTCGTTGAGATCGCCGAAGGTGACATCGGTGGAGTAGACGTCCTTGTAGTAGCCGTACGCCTTGTCGTAGTCCCCAGCGTCCTCGGCGCAGAGACCGAGCTGATAGACCACCTTCTTCTTAAGGTCGTCCATGGTGGGCAGCTGGTCGCGGGCGGTCTCGAGCTGCATCACCGCCATGTCGCGCTGGCCCTTCTTCATGAAGCACATCGCAAGGTAGTACAGGGCCTGCAGACGGTCCTTCGGCGACTTCTGCGCGAGCTGGAGATGCTGCACCGCATCGTCGTAGTACTCGTAGATGTAGTACTGGTAGCCGAGCTCGAAGCGCAGGTGGAGGTCGTTCGGGTAGCGATCGACGCGGGTCGCGAGGTCATCGAACACGAACTGGTTCTTCTCGACCTCGAGCTCGTCCGCCTCCTCGGTGCGGCCTTCCTTGCGCAGGGCCTCGATGCGGAACTCGTAGTCCGCCGCCTGCACGGTCGACAGCATGCGGTCGAGCTCCGGGTCGGCGGAGTTGACCTGCTGGGCGCGGCGAAGGGTGTCCACCGCCTCGCCGAAGCGCTTCGACTGCATGTAGAGACGCGCCAGGGCGCGGTAGAAGTTCATGTTCGCCGGTTCCTTCTCGATCTGGGCGATCTTCTCGGCGATGAGGGCCTCGGCGTCGTCGCCGACGACCACGGCCTTGTTCTGCTGGTTGATCTTCTTCGCCTGCTCCTGGTTGGCGAGGATGTTCTGATAGCCACCCTTCTTGCCCACCGTGTCGCTCCAGCCGCTCGACATCGTGGTCTGCGCCTCGGCGTTCTTCAGCAGCTGCAGCACGCGCTGGTCGCCCGGCTTGAGCTGGGACAGCTTGACGTAGGCGTCGCGGGCCTTGTCGTAGCGCTTGGCCACCATGTAGTACTGGGCAATGCGCTCTAGGAGCGCCACGTCACCCTGATTGCAGGAATACGCCGCCTCGACGGAGATTGCCGCCGCCTCGGGCTTGCCCGCCGCCTCGGCCGCCTTGACCGCGGCCTCGATGTTATCGGGGTCAAGTGGATTGATGGTGAGCAGCTTCTCGGCTTCGGCCATCGCCTCGGCACCCAGACCCTTCTTGACGAGGCCAAGCACCTTCGACCGCTGGCCCATGCACTTCATCTTGGCCATGAAACCGGGCGGATTCTGCCGCGTGAAGGCGATCTGCGACGCACGCAGGAGCTTGCGCGTCTCCAGAGAATCGGGAGCGCACTCGATCGCGTTGGACAGCATCTCCACCGCCAGCTCGTAATGACCATTATCCAGGGCCTGACGGCCACGGTTGGTGAAATTCTGCGCCTTCTGCGCCTGAGCATCGTTAGCCATTGTTCTCCTTTTGCCGTAGAATTAGAAAATCGTGAAGTAGATTATACCATAAAATTCACACGCGGGCAAGAACTCTATTTGCATTTTCCCAGCGTCTCGTCCAGCCAGCGGTCAAATGCGGTCAACCAGGCATTCCAGTCTTCGCCCTTGCCGGCCCCCAGGCCATGCTCGCCACGCGGCAATTCAAGATAGCTCACTGGGCGCCCCTTCGCCTTCATCGCCGCCACCAGATTGCGGCTGTGCCTGATGTCCACGACCTTGTCGGTGCGCGCGTGCGCGATGAAGGCCGCGGGAGTGCGCTCGGTGATCTGCAGGTCGGCCGAGAAGCACCGCACCAGCTCATCCGTATAACCGGCGCCGAGGAAATCCCTGCGCATGTGCTCGTGCCCCAGCTCCTGGCCCATCGAGACATAGGGATAGACAAGTGCCAGATAGTCGGCTCGCGCGGAAAGGCGCTGCACCGGATCCGCCGCCGCGCTCTCGCCGTCACCCGCAAGCGTGGCCAGGGAACCGGCGAGATGTCCACCCGCCGAGAACCCGATAACCCCGATGCGCTTCGGGTCGATGTTCCATTCCGCAGCGTGGAAACGCGCGTAGCGCATGGCGCGCTCGGCGTCGGCATAGGTGGCGCGATGGTCGTATTTCGGCGCGAGGCGGTACTTGAGCACGATGCCCGCGATGCCACGACGGTTGAACCACTTCGCGAGGTCGTGACCCTCGTAGGAGTCGCAGAGCATGCGGTAGCCACCACCTGGGAAAATGAGAAACGCGGCGCATGGTCCCTTGCCCTCGACACGCGGCGGAAGATGCACCGTCACGGTTGGCGCGTCCTCCACCACGTTCGGCCATATTCTGAATTCCGGCGTCGCCACCGCCGCCGACAGCGCCATCGCCACCCCGGCCAACAGGCACATTCTTCCGTTCATTTACCGTCTCCCTCTTTCCTCAACATAGCAAAAGGGGGCGAACGCAGTCACGCTCGCCCCCCTTTTCCTGGCCTGCGGGGTCCGTGGACCCCGCGCGGTCATCAGGCCTTGGCCAAGGCCGCGGTGACGTCGGCCAGCACCTGGCGCAGCGCCTTCGGCACGCGCTTGGCGGTGGCGGACTTAACCTTGGTGTCCTTGGACGCCTTGGCGTCATACTCGTCGTAGGAGGCGCCGACCGTGGCGATCTCCTTCTTCCAGCCCTCGACGTCGACCTTCAGGATCTCCTCGAGGTCGGCCTTGACGACGTGGAACTTGGCCTTTTCGTCGTTGTTGGCGAGGTCAATCGCGGACACCTTCGGCAGAATGCCGATCGGCGTCTCGACGGCAATGTCCTTCTTGCCCTCGATACGCTGGCAGATCCACTTGAGGACGCGGCTGTTGTCGCCGAAGCCCGGCCACATGAAGCGGCCATCGTCGCCCTTGCGGAACCAGTTCACGAAGTAGATCTTCGGGAGCTTGGTCGCATCGGCGGAGGTGCGCTCCATCTCCAGCCAGTGCTGGAAGTAGTCCGCAACGTTGTAGCCGAAGAACGGCAGCATCGCCATCGGGTCGCGGCGGACCTGGCCGATGTTGTCGGCAATGACGGCGGCGGTGACTTCGGAGCCGGCGGCGGAGCCCATGAACACGCCATGCTCCCAGCTCTTCGCCTCGTTCACCAGCGGGATCGTCGAAGGACGACGGCCGCCGAAGAGGATCGCGTCGATCGGCACGCCGGTGGGCTTCTTGTCGAAGAGACCGTTGAAGCCGGCCTTGTCAAGGACAGGGCAGTTCTCGGCGGGCGCCGTGAAGCGACTGTTCTTGTGGGCGGCCACGTAGCCGGCAGCCTTGATC
>JAZRXT010000191.1:0-8109 GCA_045600365.1 Kiritimatiellia bacterium
CATATCGGATGGTGCCCGACGGTAACGATGCCGGGGTCAAGCCACCAGTCAAGGTATGTCTCGACGACGCCGTGGCGGCAGTCGAATTCGTCAAGGCGCACGCGGCGGAATGGAACATCGACGTGAAGCGCATCGGCCTCACCGGCGGTAGCGCTGGCGCCTGCTCCTCGCTCTACGCATCGCTCCAGAACGACTGCGCGCTCGGCATCAAGGCGGTCTTCACCGAAAGTCCGCAGACGACCATGGACCCGCAGGAGATGAAGGAGTGGATTCCAAATGCGCACTACGGTGCCCATGCCTTCGCCGCCGGCACCTTCGCCAACTGGCTCGCGCACCGCGCCGACTACCTGCCGTGGATCGAGCGGATATCCCCCGCCGGTCTGCTGCGCAAGTGCACCACCACCAAGGCTCCGGTGTTCTTCTACACCTGCCCTGCGGTGCCGCCGAACGGGGCGTTGCCTTCCGACCCCACGCACGCGGGAATGTTCTGTGTGAAGTTCAAGGAAATATGCGACGCCAAGGGTGTGAAGTGCGCTAATCAGGGTCTGGACGCGATTCTGGCCGAGCTTGTGCGATGAGCGGACGCCTCCGACAGATGGCCCCGCCGCTTGTGGCCTGCGCGCTTACTGCGGTTCTGCTGTGGGCGGCGTTCGTGCCGGCGAACGAGACGGCGGCGATCGCCTTCGCGATCGCGCCGCTATTGGCGGTGTCGCGCCTGTGTTCGCCGCGCCGGGCCGCACTCTACTGGTTCCTGGGTGGTTTCGCCTTCTGGTTCGCCACCATCTCCTGGATGCCCGCGATCTCGAAGAATGGCGGACCTCTCCCGCTGGTGGTGCTGGGCTGGATCGGGCTTGCCGCGCTCTGTTCGGGCTATTTTACGCTCTTCGGCTGGCTTGATGCGAGATTGCGCTCACGCTCGGGCCATTCCCGCCTCCTCCTGCTTGGCGCTCCCTTTCTTGAGGCATTCCTCTGGGCGGGCAGCGAATGGCTGCGTGGAACGCTTTTCACCGGGTTTGCCTGGAATTTCCTCGGTACCGCGCTCGGCGGCGTTCCTGCGCTGGCGCTGCCGGCCCGCTTCGGAGGAGTGTATCTCGTTAGTGCACTTGTCGTGCTGGTCAATGGAGTGTTCGCCACGCTCATAGTGCGCCTGGTGGAGCAGATGAAAGGCGTGGAGGTGCGGCGTGGACGCTGGACGCGGATGCTGGAGACCGCGCTTCCCCTGGCGGCCGTACTTGCGGTGGTTACGCTTGCCGGCGCCGACTTCCGTCGTGCTCAGGCGGCGACTGAGCGCGTCCCGATGCGGGTGGCGCTCGCCCAGCGCAACGCCCCGTGCATCTTCGCCCGCCGCACCGGCGAGGATCCGGCCGTTGCCTTTGAACGGGTGCTGGGGGTCTCGGTGTACGCGAAAGTGCATCTGGCGGTTCTCGCCGAGAGTGCGTTTTCGGAATTCGGCGGGGTGATTGGCGGCGAGCGCGCGGGCGCGGCGGCCAGGCGATTGTCGGAATTCCTGGGTGGAGCCGCGGTGCTGGGCGGTGGCGACTGGCGGGCCGATGGCAAGGTATACAATGCCGCCGCGCTCTACACCCCGGGGAATCCGACACCTCAGGTGTATGCCAAGCGTCATCTGGTGCCGTTCGGCGAGTACATACCGTTCGACAAGACGTTCACGGCGCTGCAGAAGCTTTCGCCAATCGGTGTGTCCTGCTGGCCAGGTGAGGCGAAGTGCCTGGACCTCAGGATCGACGACGCACCGGGGGAACCGGCGATTGTGAAGCTGGCGCCGCTGATCTGCTTCGAGGATACCGATCCATCGCTTTCGCGGGAGTCCGCCAAACTAGGAGCCCAGGCAGTTGTACTGATCACCAACGATAGCTGGTTCTCGCATTCGCATGAGGCCGAACAGCATGCCGCCCAGGCGGTGATGCGGGCCGTGGAGTGTGGACTGCCCGTGGTGCGCGTGGGCAATTCTGGCGTGACGGGTGTGATTGTCGAAAGCGGGCGGACCCGTTGGTTGGGCGGTGATGACGAGCGCAAGGCGCTAGTAGACGCTGCGGGCACGATGACTGATAGCGTTCTGGTTCCCCGAAATCCCGTGCCTACGCTCTATGTTCGCCTCGGTGACTTGCCGATGCTGCTCGTCTTTGCTTTCGCCACTCTGCTGGCCATCGTGCCGAAATTCCCTAAACGGAATGACATGACGTGACGAAAATACCGTTCCCCCTTATCGTCTAACAGCCAAAATCACTACCATCCCATAGGTGAAATCCTCTGAGCCGCAACGGACGATAATTCCGGTGCGGTTTTGATTTTTAGGCGATTATGGTTTCGGTCTCTTCGATGCGTGTGCCGATTCGTTTCGTTCCATGCCCTGTTTTGGCGCGTTGCTATCCCATAGCCGCCGCGAAGTATTTCTCAAACCCCAGTAAATACGGTATGTTCTCCAATGTGCCACCCCGGTTTTCGCCTGGTGCTATCCCATAGGCCCGCAGGACTGTCAGGGGCGACGCTTTTCTGAAAGGCTCGACGGCAAAACGATGCAAAATGGGGGCGGGGGGGATGTTCTGTGCAATTATCGCGAATTTTAGTATTGACGCGAGGCGGTCGGATTTGGTATAATACGTGACATCGACACGGTGAACGGTTCACCATGTCTGTGGGATAGTAGTGGGGAGAAATCAGTCATGGCAAGAAAAGTATTGGCTTCCTCGATTATGTCAATGGTCGGGTTCGCTCTCGGTGCGGCGGACCTTACGGTTGAACTGGGTTCTCCGTACGAAGCAACGACGGACGAGACCTACGGCACGGTTGCTGCCTCGGATGCGATCTTGATCGGTTCGGGTGTCACATTCCAGGCGACGACCTACAATCTTGCAGCGAATGCGGTTCCGGGTGAGGACGGGGTCGTTCATGCCGTGGAAATTGCCGCCGGTGGAGCTTTTGTGCCAGATGCCGCGAATAACAGCAATAGCGCCACGGGACGGATTACAGTCGCCGGTGCCAATGCCAAGATTAAAAAGCGTACCAATTCGTGGTACTCGTCGCTCTTTCTAAAGGGGAATTTCGAAATCGCCGACCCGGACGGTTATGGGCTTACGGTGAATCTCCCCGGAACGTGGAATGGAGGGCAGTTCAATGCCGCCGGTGTGGGGTGCGCTTTTCGGGGACGGGAGATGTTACGCTTGCGGCTGGCTGGACAACTGTCTCTGGGGAGGGTGTGACAAGTCTCAACAGGGGGCTGAACTTCGGGAATACAGGCAAGGTCATTTTCGTCGGTGATTTCTTTTCGGATTACGCGGTAAAGGCGGATGACATATTCTCGGACAACGTGACTGCGGTTGAGGTCAAGATCTCGAACGCCTATTACAAGGACTCTGCGCCTACGGCACTGATCGTCAATGACGGATTCACGATGCGCGCCAAGAACCTGTCTGCCACTGCGGGCAACGGCGGCTATTGTAGGGGCGCGGGCACGATCCAGATGGGTGCGCAGGATTCGGACGGAACATTGAAGGCGGCCGTGAGGGGCGATACACTCCGCTTTGACAAGATCGGCACGGGGACGCTTACAGTCTCCTCTACCACTAACATGCCTTATCTCACGGTGAATGGGGGGACGGTGCTTGTGAAAAGCTCCCTGGCGATTCGCGAACTCGTGATTGCCGAAGGAGCCTCATTCGTCGTCGACGGTTGCACGGTGAACGTGGGCGCAATCGACGCATTGAGCATCGGGCGCATTGAGATGCTCAATGGCGGAAAGGTTGTTGTCGGGATCTGTTCAGAAGGATCGGTTGGCTGGAGAGCCGATGCAATGGTCGTGCCGGAGGGAATTGAGGTCGTGAAGCAAGGCGCTGGTCGGTTGACCATTTACGGGGTGACGGGGGCGAGCGGTTCGTTTTGCGTGGAAGGGGGCGAGCTGGCGTTCTCGAAACTTGGGCTGTCGGACCAGTATTATCGCTTCACGTTCAAGCAGGTTCTTGGCTGGATCGACTATTCCAACGTGTTGAGGGCCCCCGGGCATTTGAATCTGATTTCAATTGCGCTTTACGATGGCAACGGGACGCGGCGAGCTTCTACGGATGGGATGATTACTGAGGCGCCGGATGGTACGGCGGCAGCGGATCTTGCGTATGCGAAAGTGACGATCCCCCAGGGGCAGGGGCACAAGACGAGTTCTCAGGCATGGACGGGTAACCTTGGTTATCTGTTTGCAAACAACACAGGGTCGGGTACGGAATTCACGAACTGCAACCTTGACAATGCCGCCGACGAGACAACGTGGCAGGTGGTGACGGTCCGTTTGCCGCAGGGAACGGTGGCACTGGACGGGTACAACTTCCTGAGCCATTATGACTCCGGCGTGCCATGCACATGGACGATTGAGAGCTCCGCGAACGGAGTGGATTGGCGGACGATTGCGGACGAGGTCGATTATTATGATCCGGCCGTGGCGAAGAACCACAATGCTGGTTGGTTGAACGGGTATGCGGCGAAAGGCGATGGCTCGATGACGGATTCAGTTGGCAATCTCGCATTGCATTTCGACTACATTGAGAACGGCGTGACGGCGGGTAATCCGCTGTCCCTGAAGGTGAGCAACAACGCGGTTGCGAACTTCTCGGCCGTGATTGGCGGACAGCCGATCAACGAAATCATCTACGACGCCACTGTCGGCGGCGGCACAATCCGGAATGCCGCGTTCGCCCCGACGGGTACGTTGCGGATCACGACGGGCGAGGAAACGGGCCGAATTGACCCGGGCACTGCCCTGCCACTCACGTTCACGGATGCATCCGCCGCCTCGAATCTCGCGAATTGGACCATCGTCATCGACGGTAAGGTTAAGAACGATGGCAAGGCGAGACTCGCCGGCGATAAGGTCGTCATCGATGGCGGTGGGATGATTCTGATTGTCAAGTAATGGTGGAGGTGGAGCTGATGCGTTTGACCCGGGTCTCCTTTGCCTGTACGTGGGGGTGTTTACTTTTGTTGTCCGCGTTCGCGGACTCCGGGACATGGCGCCAGGTTGGGCCGGGCGGCGGCGGTTGGCTCGAGTCTGTCTTGGTGAGCAGACACGATGCGCGCCGGATGTTCGTCGGCTGTGATGTGGCCGGAGTGTTCGTATCGGAGGATGCCGGCCGCAGTTATCTCTGCGGGACGGCCGGACTGGAGCACTTCTTCATCGAGGCAATGGCGGAGCATCCGTCCAACCCTGACTTCATCTTGGCGGGAACTCTCGGGGGAGTCTTTCGCTCAACTGATCGCGGCCGAACATGGAAGCCGTGCCGGAAGGGATTCCCGCCGGTCAACGACTATGTGCATTCCTGCCCGATCGCGCGTATCCTTTCGGTGCCCGGGCGTCCGTCTTCGTTCCTCGCCTTCCGAGGCAATCCCCGCGGCATGGGCGGTGCGTCAATCAATGTTCCCGAGGTCTATCGCACGGATGATGCGGGCGAGACCTGGCGGCGCATCGATACGGCGGGCGAGTTGCCAGGGAAAACACGCATCATGGACGCTGCGCTCACTTCCGGGAAGCCGTTCGGGCTGGTCGTCTCCACCTCGGGGAAGGGCGTCTACCGAAGCGAGGACGGCGGTGTACACTGGCGGGCAGCCAACGAGGGACTACCACACCTCCGTCTGCGCCATATCGCGTCCGCACCGAGCAATCCGAATGTCATCTACGTCGCCTTGGCGCTTTCGGCGGGGAAACTCCCCTGGGACGCGGGCGTCTACAAGTCGGTTGACGGCGGACGGACCTGGCGGGACGCCAGCAACGGCCTGCCGCGGCGCGCTGGCACGAAGGGAAACAACATGCTCGGCTCATGGACGAATTGCCTTGCGGTCGATCCGCGGAATGCCGATGTCGTCTATGCGGGGCAGAATGGCTGGGTGACGCCGGGAGTCTGGAAGACCGAGGATGGTGGTAAGTCGTGGAAGTGCGTCTACGACAACAACAAACGGATGGGTTGGTTGAACTTCTGGGGACCATCGGTCGAGTGTCTGTCCGTTGGATCCATACCCCCGTACGCTGTCGCCTTCGGCACGAGTGGCTACGTCATGCGCAGCGAGGACGGTGGTGCGAACTGGCGGCAGTGCTATACGCGGGAGAATGCGGACGGGACAGCGTCCTCGATCGGACTGGAGACGACTTGCCTGCACGAGATCGTGCCGGATAGCGAGTGCGCCGGACGGTTTTTCCTCTGCTACTATGACATCGGGCTCTTTATCACTGAGGACGGCGGCGCGACCTCCCGTCATGCGGTCAAGGGCATCCGCCATCCTGATTCGAACAACTGCTTCGGCGTTGCCCAGGCCAGGGACGAGCGCAACAACCTTTGGGCCGCGGTCGGGCAGTGGCATGGAAACGATGGGACGGTCGTCCGTTCCCGTGACGGTGGTGAGAGTTGGGAGTATCTGCCCGCGACGAACGGATGGGTTCGCGCGACGCCGGAGGATCTCGTGATTGTGGACGGGGTGCATTCGTACGCACTTGCCTGCCGGGCGCGGGGGCGCGGGATCGTAGTTTCGCCGAATGGCGGTGAAAGTTGGCGGTACGTGACTACCAACGCTTTGCCGCGGGTCAAGTCCGTTTCGGCACTGACCGCTGCTGATGGAGTTCTTTACGCGGGTGTCTCGGCTGACGGGTCCCGCTTCGGTGAGGTCTGGAAGAGCGAGGACAGAGGCGAGAGCTGGACTCGCCTGACGCCAGCCGATCTTCCCCTGCCGCTCGTCCATGGAGTTTCTGTCAGGGGTGGGCAGATGCTTGTTGCGACTCGTGAGTTCTACCAGCACGCGAGCAGACGTTATCTCGGGGGCGGCGTGTGGCATTCGGTTGATGGCGGGGCGACCTGGAAGAAGGTCGCCTCCGGGAAGTTCTGTACGCGAGCGATCTTTCTGTCCGACGGCCGCTGGGCCGTATCCATGAACGACCATGCCTACCACGATTCCTTCCGTGGGAAGGGCGTGGCGATCAGCTCCGACTGCGGCGTAACCTGGAAAAGTCTGACGAATGATTCGCTTCTGGTGCCGAACATCTCGTGCCTGGTTGAGAATCCCCATTCCCAGGGCGAACTCTGGGCCGGCACCGGCGGGGCGTCTGTCTTCGTGCGGCTGGTCGAACCATATTGAGGCCGCGATGGTTGACTGTGACGAATTCCCATTGTGTTTTGTGTGAGGGCGCATCTGAGAAATTCACCGTGTTCTTTTTTGCGAAGCAATTGCCAAAAGCTGAGACCTGCCGCCCGCCTTTACCGTCACCGCAGTTCCCCCATGCCCTAATCTGCAGTTACACTACGCCCTAATCTCATCCCCTGTGCCAAACATCTCTCCCATGTTGTTGAACAGTATCTGTAGCCGAACAGTATCGTTCCGAACTAAAATCCAACTTCGCCCGTCCGCTTGAACTTCCCGTCTTGATGAAGCTCCATTGGACGATTCACGCCGATTGTCGTCGTCGCAGCCAGTCGAGAATCCGCGGCGCCGTCCTCTTCGTGCGCACCGCCGCGGGATTCGCCATCGCGGGTATGCAGTCCGGATCAAGACGCAACGAGAGCGCCGCCTCCAGCGCAACGACCGTCCCCGCGCCCTCCGCGAGGATCTCCGCCGCCTTCTCCCGCGCCGCCGTCGGTGCGCCACGGCTCTCGGTCGCCGGCGCGGCTTTCCCATTCTCTACCGGAGACACATCTCCCTTCGCCACCATCGCAGTGCTTCCCACCGCCGTGTCAGGCAGCAGCGCGTCCACAGGCATGGGATCGGCAACGCCTACGGCCTGCCGGAAGCGCCTCGCGATCGCCTTGTAGCGCATGAGCGCGGAGTAGTGCTCGAAGAGGTCTGGCGCGTGCCTCTTCAGGTGCCGCTTGATGCCGCCCGCGCGGCCGAGACAGCACTCGCCCGCGAAGCGCGGGCGGTTGTCGAGGTAGCATTCGAGGCCCTCCAGCAGTCCGCCGAGGCGCAGCGCGGCCTCTGGATTGCGCCCTACCCGCGCGAAGAGCGCGCGGATCGCCTCCAGCGACGGGCGCGGGTTAGTCGTCGAGCGGCGGCACTGCCGGCGCCGATCCTGCGCGAGGGCGAGGCGGTACGCGCGCTCCGCCTCGTAGTAGGACGGACGGCGCA
>JAZRXT010000192.1:0-34816 GCA_045600365.1 Kiritimatiellia bacterium
GATCATCTCGTCCTCGCTCGCGGTACGGATGGGATAGCGCGCGTCCTCGACGCCCAGTTCCACCATCATCGAACACACTTCAGCGGCCTTCATCGAAGAGAGGTTGATCAGCGTCGACACCACCTCGCCGGAACCGTACACCCAGAGCGTAGCACCATCGTAATACCAGGCCAGATTGTGCACCGTGGCCAGCCGATCAAGAAATTCCGCGGCGGGAACGTTCTTGAACGCGCCTGAGAACACGCCCTTCACGGCATCGCTCATGATCACGGGCACGCCTTCGGCCACGCCAAAAGTCTCAAGCGCCTGACGCACATCCATCGAGCGCGCCGTCAATGTATACTCAGGCAGACGCCAGGGAATGGCCGCCCCCGAGGCTCCACTAAAGCCACAGAGCAACCATCCTAGCGCCAGGATGATTGACGTTCTTCTCGCGAAAATCATAGAAACTTCTCCGATGTCTAAAAAGACCTACAGTAATTTTACCATTTAATCGCGCGAATAACAAGATAAAATTACATTATTCGGCAGTTCGTCCGGCGGAAAATTCCGTGGAGAATATGGCCGATCAATGCCTGAATACGAATACAAGCGGAGAATGGTCCGAACACTCCAGAACGTCCTGGGAACGATCAACCAGCAGCGACACCGGAGTGACCCCGCGATAGATGACATGATCAAGGGAATTGGACGGGTTGTCGCTGCCCGGACGGAAGAAGGCGCGCAGATTTCCATATTCATCGCGCTGCGGGTCGCCATGATGGGAGGACCAGGGCGACGCACCTTTGACGGAATACTGCGCATCGGCGAACCCGGCGCCATCGAATACCTTGAGGGCCTGCGAGACGCGGCTGCGCACGGCATTCATGTCGCCCCCGATCACGGCAGGGATCCCTCCATGCCGCTTGGCCAGCGCCTCGACTTTGGAAACCAGCTCGCGGGCGTTGCGCTCGCGCATCGCCTCGTTTCTTGCCAGCACCTCGCCCTCACCGTACTTCCACCAGAGATGGGTGGAGCAGGCAATGAAGCAGCGGCCGTTGGCCCGGTCGCGGAACACCGCCCAGCCGAACCCCTTCGATCCCTCGGGATTATCCTCCGCCGCATACACCTCGGTGCCACTCTCAAGCACCTCGAGACGATCTCGGCGGTAGATCAGCGGATTGAGCTCGCGCTGGGGGTCTTTACCATCCCGAACGAATCCGTACCCAGCGGCGGCAAGTGACTTGAAAAGACGCGAATTCCAGAAATCGGCCACGCACTCCTGGAAACCGGCCACATCCGGTGCCTCGCGAATCAGATACTTCGCTATCTTAAGGTCTCGCTCGCAGACCGGATTGCCGAAATATGGCCCCCAGATGTTGAAGTCGATGAACTTCAACACGCCCTCCGCCTCGCGATCCTTGATCCCCAGACAAGCGCAGAGCAACTCATCGGAAAGGAAATCCCTGGTGTCGTCGTCGACCAGCGAGAAGCGATTGCCATCGTTGGGCGTCGAAAGATAGTTCCACACGCTGTACGGCATGCCATGCGCCTGGCAGAAGCGCACGATGTCGCGCATGTACGAGACACGAGCGGTCGGCGTCATGTGGCGAATGGTGCCAAACTCGCCATTCCAGAGTATCTTGCCGGGATGCGCCGCCACCCATTCCGCCGCCGGCGCAAGCGAACGGCAAATCTCCTCGCGGCCAGGATAGGCGACTTCGGCATTGGAAAAAAGCGGGCTTTCCTGGAGCACGCCGCGCTGGTGGGTAAACATGTAGGGATCGTACATGTGATAGGTGTACACCACCCGGTCGTCGTCCCACACCCGCAGATCACGCAACTTCCCCGCCGAATTCCAGCAGGACGAGCCGATCACGACCCAGCGCGCCGGATTCATCTTCCGTATGGCCTTCAGCGTACGGTCGGCCAGGGCATTCCACTTCTCCGGCGGAACGTCCCGCACCTCGTTCAGGATCTCGAAGGCGAGGTCGGGGAAGTCGTGATAGCGGCGCTCCATCTCAACCCAGAGCGCGATGAAGCGCGCCTGCAGCTCTTCTGAATCCAGCAGCTGGACCTTTTCCGGAATATCGCAGTAGTTGCCAATCGCCTTGTGCAGATTGAGCACCACGTGGACATCGTGCCGCCGACACCAGGCGATGAAGTCGTCAATCTTGCGGAAAGTGCGCTCCCGATATTTGCCTGGCGCCTCCTCGAGCACTATCTGGTCGAAGCCGAGGCGGATGTGGTCAAATCCCCAAAGCTTGATGCGCTCAACGTCCTGCTCGGTAATGTACGAGTCGAAATGCGCATAGTCGCCTTCGGTAAGCAACAGGCGCTTGTCAAGCGGCAGCACGTTGAATCGCTTGTAGTTCGTAAGCCAGCCGCCAATGCCTATGCCACGCTTGAAGCCTGGCCATTGCGCCGATTGCGCTTTTACCGCCGCAGAAGAGTCACCACCATCGGCATAGACACCAGTGGACCCCATAAAGGCAAAGCCAAAAGCAAACGCGCAGACAACTGCGAAACCATTCATGATCTACTCCCGTGTTGGCGCGCGAAACGCGGCTCACCGAGAATGGAAGAAACGCGCGAACCGCACTTTTCTTTGTGAAAAAATGGTAGCGGGGGCTGGATTTGAACCAACGACCTTCAGGTTATGAGCCTGACGAGCTACCAGGCTGCTCCACCCCGCAATCTGGCGTCTTCCGGAATGGCGGGCCTGACAGGAGTCGAACCTACAACCCTCAGATTCGTAGTCTGATGCTCTATCCAGTTGAGCTACAGGCCCTTGCGGAAAACGCCGTATATTATACCATAATCACGAACAGAATGCAATAGGTAAAATGAAAAAAATCGGGAATGCGGGGGAGCCGGTCGGCCACGCCTAGACTCTGGCTATTCGTCCGCTCTGAATCGACTCGTAGCAACCAAGCATCGCCTGGATCGTCTCCTTGTGCCACCGGAGGTTGATGAGCGGTGTCTTGTGCTCGCGGATGCAGGCAACGAACTCGTCGATGAGCCCGATCCACTCGTCGAAATATGTGTACTGCACAGTGTAGCGGTCGTTTGGCGCTCCGTTGTGGTAGACGTTCGGACCAAAGCAGTCGCACGTGAGCATTCCCTTCTCGCCTGTGATGGTCACATTGACCTCCATCCGCTTGGGGAAACGCTCCCAACCCGGCCCTGGCACCTTGATCTTCTCCTCGAGACGAGACCAGCTGGGATCGAAGAGAAACGCCGTTCCGTCCTTCATCTTGCCGACCGCCATCAGCATGTCCTCGACCTTGAGACCATCGCGAAGGTTCGGTGCCACCTCGGCGTAGATGTAATCGAAGTCGCTGCCCGTTAGGTGCCGGATGAGGTCGAAGATGTGCGGATGGTCGCAGAGCGCACCGCCCCGGAAGCGCGGATCGCCCTTTTTCAGGCTCTGCACGCTGCCAAAGCTCGCCTGCGGATCACCCTGCCAAGGGAACGCCCACACCGGCGAGAGCGTGATGTTCGTCATCTGGATTGCCTTGATCCTGCCAATCGCACCCTCGCGGACGAGCTTCTTCAGGCGCTGCACGACCGCATTGTAGTGCATCTCGAGCTCGATTTGGCAGACGATGCCCGCCTTGTCGCACATCGCGATCATCTCGTCGTACTCCTTCATGTCGAAGGTGGGTATCTTCATCGAGAGGATGTGGATGCCCTTCTCGGCGCACCACTTCATCTGCTCGAAGTGGCGGTCGTTCGCCGATGCGATCACCACGGCCTCGATGTCGGGGTGCTTCCGGTACATCTCCTCGGGATCGAGATAGCACGGAACCCCCGTCTGGTAGAGTTCATACGTCTTCTTCGCCACCTCGTCCTGGGCGCAGCTCGCCACCCAGTCGAGCTTCTTGTTGTCGAGAAGCGTCTGGTAGTACTTGCGGGTATGCCCATGGGTCATGCCCATCATCGCGATCTTGACCGGTTTCATCAGCGCACCTCCGCAACCTTGATGGATTCGTTCGTATCGAGGCTCTTCTTGAGGACGATCGTCTGAGCCTTCTTCGTCTTATCCGCCTTAAAGGCCAGGGCGGCGGCCTTCGTCGCCTTTGCCCAGGCCGCCTTCCAAACCTTGGCGTCGGCGCGCTTCTGGAGAAGCGCGAACGCCGCGCGGACGTTCCAGACCTCCTCGTATGAGAGGCCGAATAGCTCTGTGTCGACATCGGTGAACTCAACCGCTCCCTTTGCGTCCCAGCAGCGGATCGGCGCATGCGGCGTGTGGGTGTCGGCCGTCTGATCGCAGGCAACGCCACGCTTGGCGATGATTTCATGGCGGTCGTAGCCGAGCTCGCCCTTGGGGAGAGCCGTTCCGATTTCAACCGAGACGTTCACATCGTTCGCGAGCTTAGCAAGGACGTTTATCGCCGCCTTGCCGTTTGCGACAGCCATCACACGCACCACGTCGGAGGCACCAAGATACGCCGCGAGGTCGAGTTCCTTCGCGAGCATAGCCTCGGGGTCTGTCCCCTTCGGCGCGAAGCTGGCGAAACGCAGCGTCGAGACCCCCTCCAAAGTTCCGTTCTCGGTCATCTTCTTGAGTTCGACTATCTTGCGCTCCATGCGTCCGGGTATGAGCGGGATCGCCCCCACATAGCAGTGGCCGTCTTTCAACGTGATCTCACCCTTCGCCGCGCCGTACTTCTCGCGCAGGAAGCCGAGTCCCTTGTTCATTTTCTTCAGATTCATTTTACTCCTTTTCAGACAAATCAACCATCAATTCACTCATGGCTACCGCCAATTAGTTGTTGTCCACCCACCAGGCGGGCGGGACCTGGTAATTGAGTGTACCCGTGTCGAGGCGGTCTGACACCTTCATGTCGTGGCCCACAAGGCGCAGCACCGCGCCGAAGGCCATGTATTCGAACGGACCATTCCCCTTCGGCAGCGAACCCGCGCCCCAGGCTGCGGCCGACCCGCGTTCGCACATGCGCATCCAGTCGTCGCCGCGCAAGTGGTGCCACGTGGTCTGCAGATAGCCGTAGCCACCGATCTTCGCGAGGTTGTCGGCCATCGGCCGCATCGCGTTGTAGTTCATCCAGGGGCACCCCACCACCGGGAAGCCCTTCTCCTTGAAGTAAAGCGTCGTGGGCCAGTCCTTGCGCACCTCCTTCATGTCGCCATACGAATACTGCCAGTCGCAGATGATCACATCCTTCGGGAGCGTGTCGGCCATCGTCGCGGTCGTGTCCGTGCCCATCGCCGTAAAGCCCTTCCACCGCGGATCGCCCCGCTTCAGCAACATATCGTGCCAGATCATCGCCCTCGCACCGCGACTCTTGACATGCGCCGCAAGGTCCCCGATGTGCCGGCAGACAAGCTCGCCGTATGGCTGCCTACGACACTCGGGACACCCAGGAGCCTCCGCCTCGTCGCAGCCGAGATGGAAGTAGGGCGGATGACCGAAGTCCTCGAGCATCTCGTCGATCAAGTCGCGCAGCACACGCTGCGTCGCGGGATTCGACAGGCACCAGTTCCACCCTCCGGGCTCGAAAAGCGGCTCGTATTCGGGCGCGAGGTCGAGGATGGCGTGCTTCTTCGTGCAACCTCGAGCGGACGGCGCGTGCCCGAAGACGTTGATCTGCGGAATGAGCGTGACGCCCAGATCGCGTCCGATCGCCACGAGTCGGCGTACCTCCTTCTTCGTCATCGTGCCGTCGGGCCAGCCCCACCACGGATGCCTGGAGCTACGGTACATGCCCCAGGGTTCAAGCACGAGGTAGTTTAACTTGAGATATGCCGCCAGACGAAGCGTGCGTTCAATCTGAGCCGGGCGCAGCTCGGGGAACCAGCAAATGTGGATGCCGCGAAACGGCAGATGCGGCGCGTCAGAAATGGTGCAGGCGGGCAGCAGCCGCCCTTCCAACTTGAACGTGCCGCGCTTGGCGATTGCCAGCTGACGCATCGTATAGACGCCCCAGCGCACGCCGGCGAGGGTTCGGGCAGCGAGTCTGATGCCGTTCGCGCCAGCCGCCAGCGCATACGCCTCCCCGCCAGGACGGAGTTCCAGCCCCGCCGTGCCGGCTTCGGCTCGCGGCGCGAGCTTGCCGTACCACTGGGCGAAATGCGCATTCACCCAGCTCGCGGCGGCGGGATCGGGACAGTCCACCACCACCTTCGTGGTGGCGTCAAACGCCACCGGCGCATCCATGTCGAGCGTATACTCGACTGGCACCGGCAGCGGATATATCTCGTTCGTGACGGGATTGGCGGTGTTTCCCGCCGCCGCCACCAGAGCGGACAGGACAACGGCGAATACGCTCGTCTTCTTCATGTGCTCTTACCCCTTTCTTCACAGACACTTGACCAGCGGGCGATACTTCTTGAGATATGCCGCGTTCTTCTCGTCACCGCCCGGAGCATTCGCCGAGTTCCACACCGGGGGCACGATTCCGCGCTCCACGCACTGGCGACAGCAGCTTATCTCGAGGAGATGGGCGATGGTGAAGTCAACCACGTTGGAGACGGGACCGATCGGCGTCGTCATTCCGGGCACGTTAACCACCGCGTCGCCCACAGGATTAAAGTCGTCAATGCAGACATCCGCATAGTCGAAGAGATTGGTGCCGTTGGAGTGGCGAATGAAGTGATCCTTCGGCATCTCGTTCTGCCAATGCGACGAGGCAACGGCGATAATCCTGCAACCGCGCTTCTTGCACTCCATCGCCGCGTCGATGGTGGCGGGATTGATGCCGATATTGTGGAAGAAGACCACCACGTCGCCTGGCTGGGGGTCGTAGTACCTGACGATGGACGCGCCGAAGTTCTCGGTACGTTCGAGCGCCAGGTACTTAAGCGCCTGGTTGAAGACGGAGAGCGCCGTCTCCATCATCGGGTTGATGTTGGCTAGGCCACCGGCGCGGAAGAACATCTCGCCCATTGCGAGCGTGGTGTGCCCACCGCCGGCATAGACGTAGATGAGACGATCGGCTGCAATGGCGTCCGCCATCAGCGTGCCTGCGGCGTCGATGTTCTTTTCCTGTTTCTCTGCGACCTCCCTGATGTTGGCGATCGCCGCTTCGATGTATCCGTAGTCCTGTATCATGGCTTTAGTTGGTTTATGGTTGTGGAGAAATTGCGAAACGGAAGTGACGGGATAACGTACTTGACCGCCACCGACTGCGCGGCGGCGGCATTGGCGGCGACGCAGGCATCATGCAGCGATGCACCTTCGGCGAGGCGCACTGCCAGCACCGCGTTGAACGTGTCGCCAGCTCCCGTAGAATCAATCGCAATCGTCTGCGGCGCCCTGATCAGCGCTCCCGTCGATCTGATCCGGCACCCTCTGGCTCCCAGGGTAGTCACCACTTCGGACCGGGAATCGCAGAGCTCCATTCCTGCGAGAAGCTCCTCCTCTTCGAACTCGTTCGGCGTGAAGAAGTCAACCGCCTTCAGAACCGACTCCGGCAGTCTTCTCGCCGGCGCAGGATTGAAGATCGTCCTGACGCCGAACCTCCTGGCGATCTCCAGGGCGGCAAGGTTGACATCCTCCGGGACTTCGTTGTTGAGCAAAAGGAAATCCGACCTTCCGATGGCGACGACGAAGTCTGTCACGTCCTCGACACGCAGCTCCGCACCGGGGCAGACTGTCACCCGCGTCTCGCCGGAACCGTCGCGGAGAATCGCCGCCGTCGCAGTCGGTTCCGCCCTGGCACAAAGGAACTCACCGATTCCCTCGGCATGGCAGAAGTCCTGCAACGGTGCCAGGTCGGCCTTGTTGACGGCACCAAGGAAACGCACGTCAGCGCCCTGCCGCGCCGCAGCCACCGCCTGGTTGAACCCCTTGCCACCCCATTCGCGATAGAACGAAGACGCTACAATCGTCTCCCCCCCCCGATGGAATCGGGGGACATCGAAGAACTGGGAATGTCCAACCAGGCCTATGACCGAAATCGTCGCCATCACTTCCTCTCCTGGTCGTCCGGTCCCTCATTCGCTGCGCTCATTCCGGGACCGTCCGGAAAAGAGCCCAACCCACCCAAAAGTGGAGAATTCCCCCTGGGTTCCAGAAACGGGGAAGAACCACGGGGCTTCGGGAGTGGAGAATTCCCCCTGGGTTCCAGAAGTGGAGAAGAACCACGCGGCTCCGGGAGTGGAGAAGATCCCAGACCATCCGGAACGAGCGAAGCGAGTGAGGATGGTCCGTCCGCCCGTGTTTTTTCTCCGAACCGGATGTAGCGCGACAACTTGGACTTCAAAATGCCGACCAGATCGTGGTCGTCAAGATACGAGACGCTGATGAGCCGCTTACCGGCCCGTTGGTAAAGAATGTGCTTGCGGCGGCGATTGGCGTTGTACTGCGGGGTATTCATCCCATAGTATTCTATGTAGAGATCGAACTCGGGCAGATAGAAGTCGGGGCGGATCAGGTCGGCACCGGAAACCCGAAACCGCTCGTCATAGAGGAAAGATATGTGTTCGCGCTCAAGAAACTCAGCAATCCGCTTCTCGCCGATGCTCTGCACGGCAACGCCGCCTTGCGTGCGCCGTCTCTTCGCCTCCTCCACAGTCGACTCGAAGTCATGGTGCTCCAGCTCCTTCTCGTCCTTGCAATGCAGACAGTATGGCCGCCCGAACCGATCCATTGCCCGGCGGAACTCGATCTCCGAAATCGGCCGATGGCACCTGGTGCAGAACCTGTCACTGACGAAGACCCGCTTCCGATTCTCCTCCTGCACCGCCGCCACCGTCGCTGCCGCCGCACTTCGAACATAAGCAGGTGACGTCTCGTCGCGCGCCACGTCCTTCAGACCGTCCAGAAAGAGAATCGAATCGCCGGGATATCTGGCCATCGCCTTCAGCGCATACTGCCGCACCTGCGGATGCGAGTCCTTTGCCGCAAGGCCAGCCAGCTTCGGCAGGAACATTGACGCCGCCGGTCTTTCCGGCACCATCTTCCCTAGCGCAGACGCCGCCAGTCGCCGCACGTCCGCGAACTCCGAATCCAGAAATCCCATCAATTCGCGCGCGGCGGCCGAACGTGACGAGAGACCTTCCGGCAGCGGCAATGCCATCGCCGCATCCGATATCCTCCCAGGTGCCTCTGGGTCAGGGGCGAACAGCCGACTCAACGCCAGCACGCGCACGCGCTCGCGATGAAGTCGAATCTTCTCCGGTTGGCCAGCCATCTGCAGATTTTTCCTAGAGTCGTTTGACCCTTCCGAAGAAACGCCGCTCCAGCGCCACGTTCTTCTCGGCGCCTCCCTCGACATTGCCGCTAGCATATACTGGGGGAACCGTCCCCTCTGCAAGCGCCATCTCCGCGCCTTCGATGAGAATCGAATTGAGGATGAAGAGCGAGGCATACGTGGAAAGCCCACCCATCTTCGCCTCGCCAACAGCCATCACCGCATCCCCGTATGGGACTTTGCAGTCAATGGCGATGTCGCCCAGCGAGAGGAGCCTGGCGCCATGGCCGACATACGCCGACGAGGAAATGGTCACCAGCTTCACACCGGCGGCCCTCGCGCATTCGCACATCTCGACCGGCGCTGCGTTCTTGCCGCTCGCCGAGATGACGACGAGAAGATCGTTCTTCCTCACGCCGGAGCGTCGAAACGCCTCGGCGGCGATACCGGGCATCTTCTCCATCCTACTCGATTTCGCCGCGCCGTCATGAAGCATCAGGTCCTCGTCCAGAATCGGCGAGACGCACGCGAGCCCGCCAGCCCGATAGAACGTGTCAAGGCAGGGAAGATGGGAGTGTCCGCACCCGAAAGTGTGCACAATCCCATCCCGCGCAATCACCTCGGCGACCGCTTTCGCCGCTGCCGACATCGTCGCTCGCTCCTCGCGTTCGATCCGCGTGAGGATGCTGGTAATCTCGTCAAGATAGGATTTCATCATCCGTTCTTCTGGCAGACCCGCTTGAAGTTCCTGCCGATGTTGTCCCAGAGCTCGAGCGCGTCGGGTGCGCCGACCACCGTGCCGTGGCCACCGCGATAGGTCCAGGCCGCGAGACGGTCGACGCCCGCCGCCTCGGCGATGTCCACCCACCTGTCGATCTGCTTCCAGTCCTTCGGCTGCTTGTAGTAGCCCATCAACCAACGTTCGGACTTCTTGCCGTACTTCTTCGCGATCGCCACCGTACGCTCGGTGATATCGCGGTAGAAGTCCTCTGGCAGCGCCCAGTTTATGATCGTCGTGGAGAACACGTCGAAATACGGGCAGGATCCAACCATGTCCCAGTTGTCGTAGCCGCGGTACTCGCTAACATAGTATCCGTTCTGGGTCGCGTGTACGCAGCAGGTGATCTCCAGTTCGGGACGGACTTCCTTCAGAGCCTTCGAGGTCTCCGAAAGGACGACGAGTGCCTCACGCCAGCGGAACTGCTTGACGTCGTTCGTCATGTAGCGCGGCATCGGATAGCCATAGTAGTCCTCAAAGCGCTTGCGGCAGACAGGGCAGTAGCACGTCCAGTCGTCAGCAACGCCGCCGGTGATGGACGCAATGCCCTTCGGAAAGGCATAGTGCGGCTCATCCCAGAAGAATCCATCGCACTTCGTTTCCCGCGCCAGCGTCACACAGAAGTTCCTGAAGTAGTCGCGGTAGCTGTTGGTGTTGAAGCAGGCGTATGGCAGCTTTTCGCCGGTGAGCGCCGAAACCTGGCGGTTCTCTACATTGTCCTGAAGGAACTTCGACACCTGTTCGCCGCCGAAGTACTTACCGTTGCCCCATGGGTCTATCGTCACCTTGAGCCCGAGCTCATGCGCCTTGTCGACGATTTTCGGGATGTTCGGCCGCCAGAAGTCGAAGTCGAACTCCGTCACCGCGAGGATCACGTTCGTGACGCCGTGCGCGATCATTTCTCTGAAGTCGGCCTCCGCATGCTCGACGTAGTTGAGGCCGTAGTAGCTGATTGATGTTTGCTTGATCATGGCAGTGGATGATTGTTGTTTGATGTCTGGAGAATGTCGGTTGAATCGAAAAGCGTTCCGAGAATGCGCGTCGCGCGCGCCTCCTGGGACTTCCGGTCCAGGGCTGTGCGAACATCGTTCGCCAGGCGGCGGCGGACGTCGGCGACGGTCTCGTCGACGAATGGCAGAATCCAGTGGCGGACAGCCTCGTACTGATGGCTGCGGCAGTAGCCGTTCAGTGCGTTGTCCAGCAGCACGCGGTCAAAGCGGGGATTGCGCACCTTCTCCACGGCGTCAAGGTCACGGAGAGAGGCAGCGAGCGAGAAGTCGGTGTGGCGCGAAAGCAGTTCGGCGAACTCCTTCCAGCCGGTCTCCCAGCTGCGCAGGGCGTTTTCGACAGTGAACACTGCGCCAGTTCCAGCGCACCAGGAGTTGAACGCATCCACAAGCGACAGGCGCCGTTTGACCAGTTCGCGGTCAAGGACGGTCCGGGCCAGATCGATTGCGTCACGGCGGCGGAATTCATCGTCGGTCGGCAGGGCGGCGATGAGGCGCATTGCCTCAGGCACTCCCTTGAGTTCGGGAGATTCCGGACGCGGATACTTCGCCTTCAGCGAAAGCGGCGACCAATGACTGACGTCGGCAACGCAGTTGCCGCCCCAGCCCCACAGACGCGAGATCGGCAGCGTGGCGCGCCAGGCGCGCTCGAACTCCGCCGCCCTGTCGCCATAGCGGTCGCGGCAGAATGCCGGCAGCACCGAGTCGATGCCCTGCCCCGGCTTCCACGCATTCGCCGTGAAGTAGCGCAGGAGCAGCGTGTCGGTATGACTAGACTCTGGCCAGAAGATATAGCCGCGGCACATGGGATCGTTAGCGACGAAACGCTCGCGCATCTCAATGGTGGGATAGTCCGCTCGCACGTCGAGCCCCTGTTCGAAGGCAAGGAAGATGCCGAATGTGTATGGGAACTTTCCTACCACGTTCCATTTGGTGAAATCGTTGTCGAGGTTAGGCACCCAGTGGTCGTGGCCCTTGTACGCCTCTGCCTCGTAGTCCCAGATGATTGTGTCCTTCGGGTCAAGTTGCGCAACGAGTCCTCGCACCTCCTCTGGCTCCCAGGTGAGGTAGAAGTCCCACCCGCCAAGCAGAATCTTCGAGCCCGGCGACTTTTCCCTCGCCTGGGCGATGATCTTCGCGAGAACGTCCTTTTTCATCTTCAGATTCCTCGCGCGATCCTTGAAGCACCTGCGCTCGCCAAGACCGATGGTGTGCAGTATGTCGTAGGTGCCATAGCCGGCATTGACGAACGCCTCGGTGAGCCGCCAGTAGTTGTCCATCCAGCCCGGTTTGAAGATGTCCCACACAAGTCCGCTCGGCTGGTTGTAGTTGCCGTTCGACTGGGGGAGGAACGGGGGCCTGGCCTTTTCGAGGAACTCCGCCGGCGTGCGCGAATACCAGTGGCTCATCGTGCCGAAGTCGGTGGGAATCATGAGTCCACGCGCGAAGGCGTAGCCGGTGAAGAACTTGCGCAGCCGGCCGCGATACTCCAGCGGCCAGAACGGGGCTCGGTTGTCGAAGCCCGGCAGACCCAGCGGATCGCCCTTCGTGGGATCGGGATAGGGAACGATCTCCGGAAATGCCCTCTGCCAGGTGTCGTCCATTCCGATACGCGGCATAAAGCAGTTGAGACGGCGCTTCAGCATCCAGTCGATCTCGCGCTTCCAGTCCTCTGGCCCCCAGTGTTCAGCCTGGAAGCGTCTGAGCCCGCGGTGGGCGAAGTACCGTATCGCCCGGTACTCGAAGCGTGCCTCCTCGTGGACGTCGAGGCCGCCGAGCTCGATCTTCTCCCGCCTCGGAATCCGGTCCCCGTCCCAGAAGTAGCGGCAGCCACCGCGGCGCTCGAAGAGATCGTAGAGGGCATACCAAGTGCTGCGCTCGTTGGAGCCAACGAGCTTCACCCCCTTCGAGGTCGAGAGGATCGCGTAGGCGTCATTGCCCGTCTTCGAGACTTCCGGATCTATTGCGAACTCAATCGCGTCCTTCGGAATCCCATTGCCAGTGATGGCCTTCCAGAGTTTCCCCGCCTCCGCCTGCTGAAGCGAGAACAGGGTGGCGAATATGCTAGCTATCAACATGTTGACTACACCTTGGGTTGGGGATTGCGGCCCGTGATTCGAAGAGCGACTCCAGCTCCTCCAGCGATTTTCCTCTTGTCTCCGGAATCAGGCAGCTTACAATGAAGTAGAGCACGCCATTCGCGGCGAAGAAGAAGAACATGCTGCTCCAGCCCCAGTTTTCCACCCAGGGGCGGAACGTGGAGGCAAGTCCGCATGCCACGAGCTGGTTCATGAACATCGCAATCGCCATTCCGTTGGCGCGGATGCGCTGCGGCATCAACTCCGAGAGCACGAGCCACACGCAGATGCCGGGCCCGATCGCGTAGAAGCAGTACATGAAGAAGAAGAGAACTAGCGCGACAAGGCCGGTGGCGTCCCCAGGCATCACTCCAAAACGCTCAATCGCGAGAAACACGCCGCCGATCGCGAACAACCCCAGCGTCATGCCGCCGGTGCCGAGCTTCAGAAGCCAGGTGCGGCCCTTGCGGTCGATGAGCGACGCGGCGACGATGGTCATGAAGATGTTGGTGAGCTTCACCACGAGCTGACCATAGTTGGCGAGTATGCCGCTGAATCCCGCCTTGTGCAGAATCGACACGAGATAGCTCGTGAACGAACTCATGCCGGTGGTCTTGTTGAGCGTCAGCACGGCGCAAGCGAGAAGAAACGGAACCACGTACCTGCGGCGAAGCAGGGAACGGAAGCTGATTCTGTCGGATTGCACCCGTTCCTTCGGTTTCGCGCTTCCCGACCTCGCCAGCCACACGGGGCTCTCCCCAAGCCAGAAGGAGCCGACGAACAACGCCGCAACCGGAAGCATCGTCCACCAGAAGTTCGCGCACCAGGCGGCAGCAAGAGCGGCGGCATCCATCCCCGGCGAGTCGGAAGCTCCGATCGTGCTCGCGACCATGCACCCCGCGCCCGCAGCCACCACGAGCCCGATGCCAAGGCAGGTCTGGAAGACACCTGTCCCACGCCCCCGAATCTCCGCGGGCAGCGTCTCGGTGAGATACATCGGCATGGCCACCGCCATGTAACCGGCGCTCATGCCCTGCATGACCCGTCCCGAGAACAGCACCGGAAACGAATCAAGCGACAGGCACACGATGGGAACGGCGGCCAGAAACATGCCCGCCGACAGAATGATGGTGCGCCTTCGACCAAACCAGTCGCAGAGAACCCCGGCGGTAAGCGAAGAGACAAGCCCGCCGATCAGCACCGCGCCGACAATCAGGCTCACCCGCGCACCGGAATAGGTGCCGAGCGCCATCAGATACGGCTCGGCGGCGGCAATGACCCCGAAGTCAACGCCGTACAGCAGCCCGCCAAGCCCCACCATAGCCAGCAGGAACCTGACGCTCGAATTTACCATACCCTTGCGCACAGCAGAATTATAGCATATTCCACGCTCCGCCGATAGTCATTTTTCTATAATAAAAGATCAACTTTTCAATAATCAAAATCATTGAATGCAGAATGCCGATTTGGTATAATACACCCATGGCAGGCAAATCCAGAAAGGTCGTGGTGGCGTTGAGAATGGCCGGCATCGCCGGGCAGGACAAGCTCAACGGCATTTTCGAACATCTCAGCGAAGGCAATCGCTGGCAAATGATGCTTCACCGCACGAGGCACGAATTCACGGCGGAGACGGTTCGCGCGGCGATAGAGGACGGAACCAATGGCTTCATCATCGCGCTCCCGGAGGCCAACGACGCGCTTTCCGCACTCGCGGAATCGTCGATTCCAACAGTGGTGCTGAACGTGTCCGGCGGCGGCATCGAAAACCGCAAAAGCAACATCGCCTTCATTAAAAGTGATTCCGGCAAGGTAGGCGAAGAGGCCGCACTGGAATTCCTGCGCCTCGGTGACTACAGGAGCTATGGGTATGTCGGCTACGAAAAGAACTTTGACTGGAGTCTGGAACGCGGCCAGGCGTTCTCCCGGAGACTGGGGGAAGAGGGCATACGGGTTTCCAACTACAGGCGGACCGTGCCGCTCTCCGAATGGTTGCGCACATTGGAGAAGCCGTGCGCAATTCTCGCCTCGTGCGACGACGACGCGTACACGGTGGCAGACGCCTGCCGTGGATTGGAGCTTGGGGTGCCATCCGACGTGGCCATCCTCGGCGTGAACAACGACCCCATCCTCTGCGAGAACTCGAAGCCGAGGCTGTCATCAATACAACCGGACTTCGTGGGCGAGGGACGTCTTGCCGCCCGACTGCTGGAAGAGATGATGAATCGCGAAACCGTCAGGACCGTGCCGGAAACGATACTCGTGGGAATCAGGGGGATAGTACGCCGCGAGTCCACCCCGCCCGACTCGATATCCGGCATGATGGTGGAGAAGGCAATCGCTTTCATAAAGCGCAGGGCGCTCACGGGTATCGGCGTCGACGACGTTGCACGCCAACTGAAGATATCCCGTCCGCTGTTGGACCTGCGCTTCCGCGAACATCGTCGCGGATCGGTCTACACCCTGATCCTGAAAACCAGAATGGACGAGGTGGAGCGCAGACTGCGAACCACCGACGACGGCATCGAACGCATAGCCACCGAATGCGGCTGGAACAACCCTGCCTCGCTGAAGAATCTGTTCAAGCGCACCCACGGCATGTCGATGCGCACCTGGCGCGAACTCTATCTGCGGCGGCGCTCGAGCATCTCGTGATATTCGGAATAGCCGCCCTCGAACCAGGTTGTCGTTCCGTCCGGTTCGAATGCTAGAATGTGGGTGGCGATGCGGTCGAGGAACCAGCGGTCGTGGCTGACCACCATCACGCAGCCGCCGAATTCCTCCAGGCCCTCTTCGAGCGAACGCAGGGTGGCAACGTCGAGGTCGTTGGTCGGCTCGTCCAGCAGCAGAAGATTGCCGCCGGAGGTGAGAAGCTTGGCAAGGTGCACGCGATTGCGCTCACCGCCGGAAAGCACGCCCACCTTCTTCTGCTGCTCGCCGCCGCGGAAATTGAAGCGGCTGCAGTAGGCGCGCCCGTTCATCATCGCCTCGCCCGCAAGGCGAACGTATTCGCCGCCGCCGGTGATCGCCTCGTACACGGTCTGGTCCGGCTGCAGCTCGGAGCGGGTCTGGTCCACATAGCTGAGCTTGACGGTCTCGCCCACGGTCAGCTTGCCGTCAACCGGCTTGAGCTCGCCGGTGATCAGCTTGAACAGCGTGGTCTTGCCGGCGCCATTCGCGCCGATGACGCCCACGATGCCGCCGCGCGGCAGGTCAAAGCAGAGATCGGAGTAGAGTGTGCGGTCGCCGAAGCCCATCTTCACATGTTCGGCGCGTACCACGAGGTCGCCCAGACGCGGACCCGGCGGGATGTGGATCACGAGATCGTCCTCGCGGGTGTTCACCTGCTGGCTCTGCAGCTCCTCATAGCGTTTCACACGGGCCTGGCTCTTGGAATGACGCCCGCTCGGATTAGTCTGAATCCACTTGAGCTCGTTCTCGATCAGCTTCTGGCGGCTCCTTTCGGCCTTCGCCTCTCGCGCCAGCATCGCTTCCTTCTGCTTCAACCACTCCTCGTAGTTGCCCTTGTAGGGATAGCATATCCCATGGTCGAGCTCGAGAATCCACTCGGTGACGTCGCTGAGGAAGTAGCGGTCGTGGGTAACCACGATCAGCGTGCCCTTGAAATCCTTGAGGTACGCCTCGAGGCGGAACGTAGTCTCGGCGTCAAGATGGTTCGTGGGCTCGTCCAGCAGCAACACGTCCGGCTCCTGCAGCAGCAGGCGGGCGATTGCCACGCGGCGGCGCTCGCCGCCGGATAGCACCTTGACCTCGCGATCGGCCGGCGGGCACCCCATATCGGCCATCGCCATCTCGACCTTGTGATCAACGTTCCAGTAGTCCCTGGCGTCGATTATCTCCTGCAGTC
This sequence comes from Kiritimatiellia bacterium, assembly GCA_045600365.1. Classification (GTDB taxonomy): domain Bacteria; phylum Verrucomicrobiota; class Kiritimatiellia; order RFP12; family UBA1067; genus RUG572. Next base: position 16,869 of record JAZRXT010000192.1, read on the forward strand.
GCTCCATCTCGGCGGCCTTCTTCGGATCGTCGAGCTCGCAGCACAGATCTTCGTAGCGCTCGACCATCGCCCTCGCCTCGGCCACGCCTTCGGCTACAATCTCGCCCACCGTCTTGGCGTCGTCGAGTTCGGGCTCCTGCGGCAGATACCCCACCTTAGTCCCCTTCGCCACCTGGCAGGTGCCGAGGATGTCGGTGTCGATGCCGGCCAGAATCTTCAGCAACGAGCTCTTGCCGGCGCCGTTGCCGCCGATTACACCGATGTGGGCGCCGTAGAAGAAGCTTAGACAGACGTCCTTCAGGATCGTCTTCGTCCCCTGCTGCTTGGTTACGTCGATTAGCGAGAACTGGTATTCGCCTGCCATGACGGTTCCTCCTGGTCCAACGTCATTCCGCCAGCATCTTCGCCACTTCGGCGGCGGCATCTGCTGGTGCGACGATCTTCATCGCCTCCTTGGAGTCGCGCCGAGCCTTGACCTCGACGCCACCCTTGGCAAGCCCCTTCGCGCCAACGACAACGCGCACGGTGAAGCCGATGAGATCGGCATCCTTGAACTTGACGCCAGGGCGCTCCTCACGATCGTCGACGATCACGTCGACCCCGCGCTGCTCGAGCTCGGCCTCGAGCTTGGCGGCAACCTCGGCGACGGCGGGGTCAGACGGATCCAGCAGGTCGATCACCACCTGGAACGGGGAGACCGAGGCGGGCCACACTATGCCGTCCTTGTCATGCGACTGCTCGATGACTGCCTGCATCGTGCGGGACACGCCAATGCCATAGCACCCCATCACCATCACGTTCTCCTTGAGATCGTCGGTCTTGTAGACGGCGTTGAAGGCGGCGGTGTACTTCGTGCCAAGCTTGAAGACGTGGCCAACCTCGATGCCGCGGCGGATCTTCATCGGCTTGCCGCACTTGGCGCAGATATCGCCATCGCGCACCGTGACGAGGTCGCCGTAGTCGGCGTCCGCAATCTTCGCGTCCCGCGCCAGATCGACGTTCTTGAGGTGGTAGTCGTCCCTGTTGGCGCCGACAATGCAGCCGCGGGCGCCCTTCAGCTCCTGGTCGGCGACGATGCGCAGCGTTTCGTCCGCCGGCTTCACCGGGCCGACGCTGCCGGCGTTGGCGCCGGAGGCGCGGAGCACGGTATCGTAGTCGGCGAGTTCGATCTTCTTCGCATTGAGGAAATGGCGCAGCTTCACCTCGTTCACATCGCGGTCGCCCGGCACGCACACCATCACCGGCTTGCCGTCGGCGGAGTAGATCAGCGACTTGACGAACGCCGAACCAGGCACTCCCATGAACTTCGAGACCTCGTCGATCGTCTTGGCGCCGGGAGTTGCAACCGCCTCGAATTCGCAGCAGGGGGCGTCGTTGCTCACCGGCACGCGGCGGGCCGCCTTCTCGAGGTTTGCCGCGTAGGCGCAGCCATCGCAGAAGGCGATGCCATCCTCGCCCGCATCGGCGAGGACATGGAACTCGTGGGAGAACTTGCCGCCGATGTCGCCAGTGTCGGCCTCGACCGGATAGGCCTTTAGCCCACAGCGCGCGAACACCCGCTTGTACGCCTCGAACATCGCCATGTAGCTGGCGTCGGCGGCGTCGAGCGAGACATCAAAGGAATAGGCGTCCTTCATCAGGAATTCCTTCGAACGCATCAACCCGAAGCGCGGACGTATCTCGTCGCGATACTTCCACTGGATCTGGTAGAGCGTGGCCGGCAGCTGACGGTACGAGCTCACCACACCCTTGGCGAGATCTGTGACCAGCTCCTCGGCGGTCGGACTGAGCGCATATGCGTGCTTGGCACGATCCTGCAAACGGAACATTCCCGGTCCCATCGACTCCCACCGGCCCGAAGTCGCCCAGAGCTCGGCCGGCTGCAGAATTGGCATGACGATCTCCTGGGCGCCGGCGCGGTCCATCTCCTCGCGCACGATCGCCGCCACCTTGTTGAGGACGCGCATTCCCAGCGGCATGTAGGTGTAGAGCCCGCCGGACACCTTTTTGACCAGGCTCGCGCGCACCAATAGCTTGTGCGAGTCAATCTCCGCATCCCCCGGATCCTCGCGGAGGGTCTGGATCATCATTTTAGACCATTTCATCGACACTGCTCCTTTCAACACGAAACCCGCGCTTTTGGCGCGGGTTCGCTGGTTTAATGGAGGTGGGAAGCGGAGTTGAACCGCTGTACGTGGATTTGCAGTCCACTACCTAACCGCTCGGCCATCCCACCCAGTTGATGCGAATTTACTTCGCCTTTTTGGCCGCGAGCTGCTTGGCGAGAACGCGCTTGTCATGCGCTTTCCGGCGAGCCCTCTTGGCACGTGTTCTAAGTTGTTGTCCCATGGCGAAAATTATATCAAATCCGCAGACGCAATGCAAGCGCAAAATCCAAAAAAGTGAAAATGCCTCAGCGCACTTCCAGCAGCACGACGGAATCATGCGCGATGTCCTTCGGCGGCTTGATCCTGGTGTAGGTCTGTTCAGCATCGATGACATGCGCATCCGTCACCCGACGCCCCCCGAAAACGGAAGGCAGCGGCTGCTTCTTGCCGGACACATTGGCAATCAGTACAGCTCCCCTGCCGTCGTCGCCGACGGCGGCACAGGCGAAGAGCTCCTTCGGCGCCTCGCACTTCACCGCCTTGCCGAGCTTGCGCAACTCGTTGAACATGACGAAGGCGTAGTACGCCTTGTGCGGACGGTAGGTCATCGGATTGAAAAGCGGCGAGTAGTTGCCGATGCCGCAACGCGCGTCGTAGATGCAGGCGACGTCGCAGGGGCCGTTCTGCAGGCCGATGAGCTCTGCGGCAATGCCGGCGGCCTGCTTGGCGGAGCCGAGATTCGCGTGGTCTACGTAGGGAAGCCACTCGTTGTAGACGCGCTCGCAGCGGTCGGCCGTGAATCCGTACTCGTTGAGCAGCCGATCGGCGTACGCCACCTGCTCAAGCGCGGAATACGGTTCAGAATACGAGTGATAGGAGAAGAAGTCAAGCGGCCAGTTGCCGTCACGGGCGCTCTTGAGGAACTCCCTGGCGCACTCGACGAAATACTCGGTGCGCGGAGAGGAATTGGCGGCCTTCACCTGTCCGGAGCCGACGGCGGCGTAGAAGCCGCAGCTGGCGTAGCCACCGATCTTCAGATTGGGGAAATTCTGCTTGAGGTGCCTGGCCGTAACCTCGTATAGCTCCATGTACTGCTTCCAGCTGCCAGACCACATCGAGTTGTGCTCGCGGTATGGTCCGCCCGGTCCCTTCCACCACGACGCATCCGCCGTCACCGAGTGGTTGTCGGGCTCGTTCCAGATTTCCCAGTAGCGGATGTTCCAGTGGAACCCGTTAGCCCACCCCTCGTTGTAGTGGCGGATAACGTGCTCGCAGATCCTCGCCCACTTGGCGAAGTCCTTCGGCGGATCAATGCGGTAGGCGCGGATGTCGGCGCGGTTCTCGATGGTGACACCCAGGCGGAAGAACGGTTCAACGCCATTCTTCACAAGCTCCGAGAGCAGTTCGTCGGTGAAGGCGAAGTCGTAGGAGGCGGGATTGTTTTCGTCCGCATCGAAATCGCGGAAGAGATTGGGGATGTCCACGTATGCGTCCCTGCCGTGATGCCCGCCGACGTCATGAAGGCGGGAGAACGGGATGCCGGCCTCCTTGAGGTAGTGGAACATTCCGTAGCTCCAGCCGGTGAGCGGCGGCTGGCCGACACCGTTGACCGGCTTCACCGGTCCGGTTACCTGGTTGAAATCCACGTTGATGGCACCGGCGGCAAGCGCCGCAGCCAGAATCGCCGACAACATATCAATCTCCTTGCGTTGAACAATTGGACATAGAAAAATCGCCTACAGGACAATGTCCGCCAGGCACACGTCACCCATGCCGCAGGGGAGCGCGAAGCGCACTGCGTCGCCCTTACGCTTCTTGTCGCGCAGCATGATCTCGCGCAGGGAGTCGAAACTCATGCCCGCGGGAAGTTCGGTGGGAAGACCGACGCTTCTGAAAAGCGCGGCAACCTGGTCCGGCCAGCTGGGCGAGGCGAACCCCTGGCGCACCGCCAGCCTCGCCTCCTCCACCGTGCCGATCGACACCGCCTCGCCGTGCGAGACCGAGAAATTGGACGCGACTTCAATCGCGTGGCCCACGGTGTGCCCAAGGTTGAGCTTGGCCCGAAGTCCCCGCTCCAGCGGGTCCTGACGCACCACATGCACCTTTACGGCGAGAGCTCGACTGACGAACGCGGCAAGCCCCTCGAAATCGTCGAACGAGTCGAACGTGTCGCTCGGCTGCAACCCGGCGAGGCCATCGAATATCGGCAGCATGTCCACAAGCCCCGGATCGGAGATGATGGAGTGCTTGATCGCCTCGGCGAAACCGGCACGCCACTCCCTTGCCGGCAGCGTGAGCAGGGTCTCGACGTCGGCCAGCACGAACGACGGAGAATGGAAGGCGCCGACCATGTTCTTCGCTCCCGGGAGGTCACAGCCGGTCTTGCCGCCAGTCGAGGCATCCAGCATCGACAGCAGCGACGTTGGCACGTCGATCCAGCGGATGCCGCGCATCCAGGTCGCAGCGGCGAATCCGGTGAGGTCGCTCACCACCCCGCCGCCGACGGCCACCACAAAGTCACTGCGGGTGAGACCTGCGCTCAGGAACACGCGCCAGATGTCCTGCAACGAGGAGAGATTCTTCGCGCCCTCGCCGGCAGGGATCGAGGTGCGCACCGACTGGATGCCGGCATCCCGTAGCGAATCCACAACACCGTCCACATAGAGCGACGAGGTGTTGGCGTCACCCACTACCACCGCCCGAACGCCCATGTCGTGCTCAAGCGCCAGCTCGCCGATGTCGGCAAGCAGCTTCTCGCCCACCGCGATGCTTGACGGCACGTCGCCGGAATCGATGCGATAGGCGCCAAAGAGAATCTCGGCGGCCTCGCAAAGATCGTCAAGCGAACGCCCGGCCACGTCCAGACGGCGCCGGAACGACGCATAGTGTTCGGCGCGCGCCTTCATCAGCTTCTCCAGCTGGACGCCGGAGTCGGCAATTCCGTTGTTGACGAGCGGACGGGTGCCAGGCGTCATGTCGATGTGGGAACGAAGTATCTCGAGCGGGCAGTCAAGGCAAACCACCACGCCGCGGCTCTCGACCATGGCGCGCGACTCGGGATCCAGCAGCGAACCGCCACCGAGGGCGATCACGGCGCGGTCGCGGGAGGAGGCGATTTCCAACGCGCTCTTCTCGCGCCGACGGAAACCAGCCTCGCCCTCGGCCTCGAAAATCTGCCTCACGGGCATCCCGGCATCGTTCTGGACGATTCGGTCCAGATCGAGGAACGGGAGATCGAGCCGACCCGCAAGCAGTTTGCCGAGGGTCGACTTGCCGCTTCCAGGCGGCCCGTAGAGGAAGAGATTCCGCATCAGGCCTCTTCTTTGATCGTGTTCTTGGCCTCGTTGACCCGCATCTTGCGCCCCATGATCTCCTTCTCGCTCATGGCCGCGATGGCCGCCTCGGCCTCGGCGCGGACCGGCATCACCACGAAGCCGAATCCCTTCGACTTCTCGTTGTGCTTGTTGATCACCACACGCGCGCTGGACACCGTGCCGAACTTCTCGAACATCTCGCGCAAGGCGGCATCGTTCAGATCATAGCTGAGGTTGCCAACATAGATCTCCACGCTGCCAGCGGGAATCGGCTCGCGCATGGGGGCATCGTCGCGGGGCGGACGAGGATGCTGAGACGCCTTCCTCTGCTGCTTGCCAGCGCATTTGCAACCACCATTCCCCGAACCCCTGCGGCCCAGGAAGAACCCGATCAGCAGGCCTATCACAAACGTGCCGACCAGCGCAATCACCGCGTGCTTCGGACACTTCGCGGCGCAGTCGGCCGCCATCATCACCGTGCTCGTCAATACTGTCGTCATCTTCTACTACTCTTCTTTCTTCGCTTTTCTTCTTGCTTGCGGATTCCTGCTTGAGAAAAAAACTCACGAACCGGGCAGGAATCCATCCAGCCGTTTCAATCGCGAGGGGTGACGCAGCTTTCTGAGCGCCTTCGCCTCGATCTGGCGGATGCGCTCACGCGTCACGTTGAACATTTTACCGACCTCCTCCAGCGTGCTGGGGCATCCGTCTTCGAGACCGAAGCGAAGGTTAAGCACCTGGCGCTCACGGTCGGTAAGGGTCATGAGCGTGTCCTCCAGCCGCTCGCGCAGCATAGAGTGCGCGGTCTGCTCGGAAGGATTCTCCGCCGACGTGTCGGGGATGAAATCGCCGTACTTGGCGTCGTCGGAATCTCCTACCTTGGACTGAAGGGAAATCGGCTGCTGGGCCATCCTGTACACCGCACGCACCTGCTCCGGGCTCATCTCCATCTCGGCGGTGAGCTCCGCCTCGGTGGGCTCCCGACCGAGACGCTGGATGAGCTTCTTCTGCACGCGCATCAGCTTGTTGATCGTCTCGATCATGTGCACCGGGATGCGGATGGTGCGCGCCTGATCGGCGATCGCACGGGTGGCGGCCTGGCGAATCCACCATGTCGCGTAGGTGGAGAACTTGTACCCGCGCTTGTACTCGAACTTCTCGACCGCCTTCATCAGGCCAGTGTTGCCCTCCTGGATGAGGTCGAGGAAGCTGAGCCCGCGGTTCATGTACTTCTTCACGATGGAAATGACAAGACGCAGATTCGCCTCCACCATCCTCTCTCGCGCCTCCTGCCCCTTGTGGAGAACGTCGCGCAGCTCGCGGAAGGTGCTGATGAACTCCTCCGGCGGCATTCCGAACTGCTCCTCGAGAACATCCATCTTCGCGCGCACGTCGGCAAGGTCACGGTCACGACGCCCCGAGGACGAACGCTTCAGCAGCTCGGTCTTGCGGTTGAGCAGATTGAGATAGGGAAGGTATATCCGCTCGTCCGCCTCGCTGCAGAGCTGCTCCAGCATCTTCTGCTTGAAGTTGAGATCCACGAACGCCTGGCGCAGCGAATGGCGGGCGTTTTCCACCGACTTCTCGGCGCCGCGGATCTGCTGGGGCGTCGACTTGCGGCGGTTCTTGGTCACCGCCGTGTACTTGGAGAACGCCTCTTTGACCTGCTTCTCGACCCTTTCGAGCATCTTGCGCAGCGCCGGCATCATCTCCATGTAGGCGTCGCGGTTCTCCTCGTATTTGTCGGTGACCACGCGGTCGAACCGCTCGTCCATGTTCTCGAGCTTGTCGAGCAGACTGCGGTACATCGACGGCGTGAAGGCGAAGCGGTTGAACATGTCCTTCAGCTTCGACTCGCTGGTCTCGATGATGCTGCAGATGTCCTGCTCCTGGTCCTTCGACAGCAACGGCACCTGGCCCATCTGGTGCAGATACATGCGGATCGGATCGTCGAAGAGCTCCTGCACGCGCGCGGCATTCAGGCGACTGTCGCCCTTGCGGTCCTTGGTGGCACGGTAGATGTCGACATCCTCGGGCCGGATCACGTCCACCCCCAGCGCCTGGAGGATCGAAAGGTACTCGTCAGTGGTGGATTCGTCCTGCACCGTCTCGGGCACAATCTGGTTCAGCTCGTCATAGGTGACATAGCCACCATTCCTCTCGGCACGCTGCTTCACCTCCTGAATGACCGCGTTGCGCTCCTCGGCACCAAGCACACTGTGGCCGCTGAAGCCTGAAAGCGCCCCCGCGTCAAAATCGTCGTAGGCATCGCCCGAGGCGGAAAGCGGCAACACGCCGCCGACGGCGTCGAACATGTCCTCCACGTCGGGCTCGGGGATGTCGTCATCGCCCACCGGCGCGTCTTCGTCATCCGAATTCGTCTTGCATTCCTGGACTTCCTTCGCCAGCGATTCAAGATCGAGATTGCGCACCTCGGCCTCCACGGCGGCCGCATCGGCCTCCGCCTCCGCCTGGGACATCGCAGGAAACTCCTCACGCACGCTGGACGCCGCCAGTTCGCCGTCCATTCCGTCCTCGCCCGCCACCTGACGACGCCGGCGGGGTACGTAGTCGTAGTCAATGCCTTCAATCGGCTGACGCTCTACCTTCTGCGCCACCGGTTCTACCTTCTTGACCTTGGCCGCCCGCTTTCTCGGCGGTGCCTTCTTGGCCGCAGTCCCCTTTCCCCCCGCCGCGGAGGCACGCTTCTTGCCCGAATTGCCCGAAGCGCGCTTCTTGGCCGACGGAGACCCCACCTTGCTTTTTGACTCTGACTTTTCCTTACGGTTCTTTTTTACCATAAACCTCTCCAAGGGCATAATCCACCCTACTGCAAAATGTCAAGTCATAGATTATACAATAAGTGTGGCAACTTGTCAAGAGGAAAGATAAGTTTATTTGAAAAAGTTTCGCCGGGCAGCGGATGCGCGGTTTCAGCGGGCGAAACGGGCCAACGCCTGATCGGCAAAGTCGAGCGTCCAGTTCCAGTCATGCCCGGTGATCCCGTGCAGACCTCCGCGGCGCACATAGCCGAGGTAGGGCCCGATCAGGGAAGTATCGTAGTTGTCTGGGAAATCGCCTTCCGGGAGTCCAGGTTTGCCCAGGAAGCTCCATGCCGAGGAGGCGGCACGGCAGGAAAGGTACTCGCCCTCCGTGTCGAACCAGCCCTCGTTGAATCCCTCGACCAGGATTGCGCGCGGCGCGATCGAGGCCACCAGAAGGTGCTGGTCGAACGGAAGCTCGCCCTCATTGTCGATATACTTGCCGTACGCCTTGCAGTACCAGTGCGGGAAGTAGGCCATCTCGGTGGACACGTTTTCGCCGTAGTTGCGCTTGGCCAGCGGCACACCGCCGCCGCCCGTCTGGGTGGGCACGCACACGGCGAAGCGCTCATCACGCGAACAGGCCAGTAGCGGCGTCTTCGCGAGGCGCGAACAGCCCGTGGCCACGTTCTTCCTGGCATCGATTTCCGGGATAGTGTACGCGAGGTCGAGACCGCGGGAGAGCGTCCAGGCCCAGGCGCCGATGGCGGTAATGTTGTCGGTTGCGGACTCGTCGCGCTTCGGCCACAACGAGAACACACCCGTGTAGGCAAGCTCCTCCTTGTCGCCGTGGCGCACCTCCACATCCGGCGAGATCTGGGCGTAGCAGGCGCTCATCACGGCGTAACCGCGCGCGAGGATCTGCTCCAGGGGGAAAATGGTGACGTTAGAGGTACTGCGCAGACGACCGCGCACCGAAGGATCGGGGGCGTTCGAACGCACGCCGTCGCCGCCGTGGTCGCGCACCCAGGCACCCTCCGGAACCGGCACTTCCGCGTCCGTGGTCAGCTCGTGGTTGCCATTGTAGTTGAGGAAGAGGATCACCGGCACCTTGCCACGGTTCTCGCAGACTGGACGACCACCCTCGAACTTCGGCTTGAGGCCGGAGATGCGGTTTGGCAGGAACACTATCCAGTCGACGAACGGACCCGTCCGGTCCTTCTTGAACCACATACGGTACTGGCGGCGGATGCCGAGACCGCGGCAGGTCACGCCCTCCTCCTTCAGCTCGCACTCGACGGCCTCCGGCGGCGGCGGGGTGCGCCCGAACATCTCGCGCTCGAATATCCGCACGATCTCTGCCCGCCGGGCCGGCCACTGGGCGGGCGAGGTAAGGCGCTCGCCGTTCTCGAAGACGAGCGGATCGGCCAGAGTGTACGTACCGATCTTGGCCACGTCGTAGTTGGGCGGACGCGCCATCGCCGCCACCGATGCAGCGAGGGCAAAGGCGGCGAGTACCGAACGGGAGGGCACTTCCATGAACATCCTCCTATCAGGCCTCGGCATCGACCTTCGCAAACTCGTCCTCGATCTCCTTAGAGGGCCTGGCCGTGACAAGCGAGACGACAATGGTGACGATCAGCGAGAGCAGGAATCCAGGTGCCAGCTCGTAGAGGCCGAAGATGGCAATGTCCGCAAACCTCTCCGCCAGCACGAACTTCCACACGAAGCACGTGGTCGCACCAGTAACCATGCCGGCGACCGCTCCCGGAAGGTTCACCCGCTTCCAGAAGAGCGCGAGCAGAATCAGCGGACCGAACGAGGCGCCGAAGCCGCCCCACGCGAAGCTCACCATCTTCATCACCACCTTGAAGAAGTCGCTCTCGGTGTTCATCGAGAGGAAGATCGCCACCACCGCCACCGCCGCCACGGCGAGACGGGAGACGAACACCAGCTCCTTGTTGGTGGCGTTCTTCTTCACGCGCTTGTAGAGGTCGTTGGTGAAGGAAGAAGCAGAAACGAGCAGCTGGGAGTCGGCCGTCGACATGATTGCCGCCAGGATCGCCGAAAGCAGCACGCCGGCGAACAGGCGCGACAGAATGCCGGTGGAGAATATCCAGTTGATCATCACCATGAAGCACTTCTCAGGATCATTGCCAACCTGCTCCAGCGTGATGCCCTTCTGCTTGAGGAAGAGGTGGAAGACAAGGCCGATCACCGCCGCCGCACCGAGCGAGATGGCCACCCACGTCATCGCGATGCGGCGGGAGCCCTTCACTTCCGCCGGATTGTCGATCGACATGAAGCGAACGAGAATGTGCGGCATGCCGAAGTAGCCGAGGCCCCAGGCCACGCAGCTGATCAGGCCGATGAAGCCGGCCGCCGCGCCAAGCGGCTGCAGGACGTTGCTCCCGCCCTCCACCACCGGCTTGAACTTGAAGGCCGTCGTGAAGAGAGACTGGAGATGTGGATTGATTTCATTGAGCTGATTGACCGTGTCGGCGAAACCACCGGCGTTGCACACCACGATCGCCGGCACAAGCACGATCGCGACGAACATCAGCGAGCCCTGGATGAAGTCGGTCCAGCACACCGCCATGTAGCCACCGAGCAGAGTGTAGGACACCACCACCACGGCACCGATCCAGAGCGCTCCCGTGTAGGAGATCGGGAACATGGTGGAGAAGAGCTTCGCCGCGCTCACGAATCCCGACGCAGTGTAGAACGTGAAGAACACGAGAATGATCACGGCCGCCACGCTGCGGGCAATGCCGGTCGTGTCGCGGAAGCGGTTGGAGATGAAGTCGGGAATGGTGATCGAGTCGCCGCAGATGTGCGAGTAGACTCGCAGACGCTTGGCGACAATCTTCCAGTTGAGGTAGGTGCCGATGCCAAGGCCGATACCGATCCACGCCTCCGAGAAACCACCGACGTAGATCGCGCCCGGAAGCCCCATCAGCAGCCATCCGCTCATGTCACTTGCCTGGGCGGAGAGCGCCACCACCCACTTGTTCATCCTGCGCCCGCCGAGGAAGTAGTCGCCCATGTTCTCCTGCTTCTTGGAGAAGGCGAAGCCGATGAACAGCATCAGCATCAGATACGCGACGAATGCGCCAAGAATGCAGTAGTCGATTCCTGACTGGATTGCGTTTAGAAACATGGGCATGGTAGTCTCCTCGTGGTTGTTTTCTTTTCAGCGGTAGTTGGAAATCGATCTCGGCTAGCGCATCTGCTCCAGGAAGCGCAGGTCGTTCTCGTAGAGCCAGCGAATGTCGGGAATACCGTACTTGATCATCGCGATGCGCTCGACGCCAAAGCCGAAGGCATAGCCAGAAACCTCGTCTGGATTCCAGCCCACGTGCCCAAAGACGCGTGGATCAACCATGCCGGCTCCGGCGACCTCGATCCAGCCGGACTGCTTGCAGACGTTGCACCCCTTCCCCTTGCACACGTGGCAGCTGAAGTCCACCTCCACGCTCGGCTCGGTGGACGGGAAGAAGTGCGGACGGAAGCGCACGGTCACGCTTTCACCCATCATCTCCTTGGCGAAGTAAGCCAGCACGCTCTTGAGGTCGGCAAGCGATACCGGCTTGGTGTCGACGTAGAGCCCCTCGATCTGGTGGAAGTTGGCCGAGTGCGTGGCGTCCGTGGTGTCGCGGCGATAGGTGCGCCCAGGGCAGATCACGCGCACGGGCGGCTTGTTCGCAAGCATGGTGCGTATCTGCACCGGCGAGGTCTGGGTGCGCAGCAGCGCGTCCGCCGCCAGCCAGAACGTGTCGCTGCGGTCCTGCGACGGGTGGTGCGGCGGGGTGTTGAGGGCGGTGAAGTTGTTGAACGGGTTCTCGATGTCGGGACCGTCGGCAACGGTGAAGCCTAGCTTGCCGAAGATGCGCGCCGTCTCGGCGATCACGCGCGAAAGCGGGTGCTCCACGCCGCCTGCCGGCCAGAGGCCGGGCATGGTGGCGTCGACGCTCTCGGCGCCAGCAGCATTCGCCGCTCCGGCCGTGACGGCCTTCGCCGCAAGCGCGGCCTCTACCTCGGCACGCCATGCCTGCACGGCCTTGCCGAACGCCGGACGCTCCTCCTTCGGCACGTCCTTCATTCCCCTGATGAGCGCCGGGATCGAACCATTGCGCCCAACGTATTTCACGCGGAGCGCCTCGACCGCCGCCGCTTCCGTCGCCGCGGCGATTTCTTCCAGCGATTCCGCCTTGCCCTTTTCAAGTTCTTCGAGTGTCATTGGATGCTTCCTTTGATATTTATGACCACAACCGGCCGCAATCACGATGGCTTCACCGGGAAGCCAGGCAGAACCGTGGAGTGGACGCGGGCGCACTTGCCCGGATAGTCAAGAGTGTAGTGGAGGCCGCGGCTCTCGTGGCGCTTGCGGGCGCTCTTCACGATAAGCTCGGCGCAGACCGCCAGATTCCGCAGCTCCAGCGTGTCGGGCGTAACCAGATAGTCGAAATAGTACTCGCGGATCTCCCGGCGGAGGGTGGCGATGCGGTGCGCGGCGCGCTCGAGGCGCTTGTTGGAACGCACAATGCCCACGTAGTCCCACATCAGGCGGCGAATTTCGTCCCACATGTGCGACACAAGCACGGCCTCGTCGGGCTCTACCGCCCGGCCAATGCGCCAGGCCGGGATCTCGACCTTCCCCGGCAGACGCTCGGGATGGATCGCGAGCCTCCGCGCGGTGAGGCGCGCGGTGACGAGTGCCTCCAGCAGCGAGTTGGAAGCCAGGCGATTCGCGCCGTGGAGGCCGGTGCAGGCCGTCTCGCCCACCGCCGAAAGGCCAGGCAGGGAGGTGATGCCGTCCACCGTCGCCTCGACGCCACCACAGCAGTAGTGGGCAGCGGGAACGATCGGGATAAGATCCTTCGACATGTCGATGCCGAACTCAAGGCATTTATGGAAGATGTTGGGGAAGCGGCTCTCGAGGAACTTGCGCCCCTTCTTCCTGATGTCGAGGCAGCAGTAGGGTGCGCCCGTGCGCTTCATCTCGCTGTCGATGGCCCGCGCCACGATGTCGCGCGGCGCCAGCGAACCACGGGCGTCGTAGTTCTGCATGAAGGGACTGCCGTTCCTGTCCACCAGCACCGCGCCCTCTCCGCGCACAGCCTCGCTAATGAGGAAGCGCTTCGCCTTCGGATGGTAGAGACAGGTGGGATGGAACTGGATGAACTCCATGTTCGCCACCCTCGCCCCCGCGCGCCAGGCAAGCGCGATGCCATCGCCCGTGGCCACGTCTGGATTGCAGGTGTAGAGATAGACCTTGCCGCAACCACCCGTTGTCAGAATGGTGTTGGGCGAACGCACGGCGTAGATCTCGTTGGTCCGCTTGTCGAGCACGTACGCACCCACACAGCGGTTGGGTCCCTTCACGCCGATGCGCTTGGTGATGATGAGATCGATGACGATCGTGTGCTCATGCACCTCTACCGAAGGCGTCCGGTGCAAGGTGCGAATCATCGCGCGCTCGCACTTCTCGCCCGTGATGTCGCCAGCATGGAAGATGCGGCGCATCGAATGCCCACCCTCGCGGCCAAGGTCCCAGGAACCATCGTCCTTCCGTGCGAACTTGACGCCGCAGTCGATCAGATCCCTGATTCCGGCTGGCGCCTCCGAGACGATGCGGCGCACCACCTCCTCATCGCAGAGACCGGCACCGGCGATCAGCGTGTCGGCAACGTGGTTCTCGAAGGTGTCGGCCGGATCCGCCACACAGCAGATACCGCCCTGGGCGAAATTGGAGTTGCAGTCCTCCAGCTTCTCCTTGGTCACCAGCACCGTCCTGCCGGATGCCGAGAGGTGGAGCGCGCTCATCAGCCCGCTCATTCCCGACCCAACGACGAAATATTCACAGTCAACGACACGCATGGCAGAAATAACTTCCCTCTTCCAAGGCGGCCGCACAACAACTACGCACGAATGAGCTTCAGCATCGCGTCGCGATGCTCCACCATCGCCTCGGGCGTCTTCGCCTCGAGGTTGAGCCGCACCAGCGGCTCGGTGTTCGACATCCGCACGTTGAACCACCAGCCCTCGCTCTCCCAGCGGTCAACGGAAACACCGTCGAGCTCGAAGAAGTCGGGATAGGCGGCCCTGATCTTCGCCAGCACCGCCGCCGCGTCCGCCACCTTGGAGTTGATCTCCCCGCTCTGCGAGTACTTGCGCAGCGGAGCCACGAGCTCGGAAAGCGGCTTGTCGGACTTCGAGACGATGTTCGCGAGCGCGAACGTGGCCATGGAACTTGACTCCGCGGTGGAATTCGCCTTGAAGTAATAGTGGCCGGAAAGCTCGCCGGCGAAGATTGCGTCGTTCTCGCGCATCTGCTGCTTGATGAACGAGTGACCCACGCGGCTCATCATCGGCCTGCCACCGGCAGCGGCGATCGTCTCGGCCGCGACCTTGGAAGAGCGCAGATCGAAGAAACAAGCCGCCCCCGGATTGGAGGCCAGCAGATCACCCGAGATGAGGGCGGTCATGAAGTCCATCGGGATGATGTCGCCCTTCTCGTCCAGGAAGCCGGCCCTATCCGCATCGCCATCAAAGGCGACGCCGAAGGCATACTTGCCGGGATTGGCACGGATCATCGCCTGGAGGTCGGCCAGCGTCTCGGTCTTGAGCGGATTCGCATCGTGGTTCGGGAAGTCGCCATCGTATTCGCCATAGAGCGAATCGTAGGTGAGCGGCGAACCGGCGAATGAGACCGCCTCGGCGATGCCCATGCCATTGGCAAAGTCCATCGCCACGTGGAGCGGACGCGCCATGTGCTGGAACTTCGCCACGTGCGCAGCGTATTCGGCGGAAACGTCGGCATGCGTCACCTCACCCTTCCCCGACGGCGGATCGTTGACGCTGATGCCCTCGAAGATGGCCTCGATGTCCTTGATGCCGGTAGCTCCGGAAATCGGCACCGCATTTGCACGGCAGAGCTTGCAGCCGTTCCACTCCTTCGTATTGTGCGAGGCGGTAATCATCACACTGCCGTCGGCGCCAAAGAAGGTGTTGGCGAAATAGCTCATCGGAGTGGAGGCCATTCCAATATCCACCACGTCGACGCCCTCGTCGACCAGACCACTGGCGAACGCGTCGAAGAGCGGTTTGGAATGTACACGGCAGTCGCGCGCCACCACGACCTTGCCCGGCCGGATGAACTGCGCATAGGCGCGCGCGATGCGGTAGAAGATATCCTGCGTCAGATCCGCGCCATAGATACCACGGATGTCATACGCCTTGAAGATGCCCATGTCAAGGCCCCTATCACTTGCTGGCAGGAGCGGCGGGCTTGGCAGGAGCAGCCGGGGCAGGAGCCGGAGCCGCAGGAACTGCCGGCTTCACGGGAGCGGCGGGGGCCGCTGCAGGGGCGGCGGGAGCGACAGGAGCGGCATTGGCAGGGAGCTGCGGCATTTCAGGCATCTGCTGCTGCTGGGCGGCAGGAGCGGTCTCGTCGCTCATGAGCGTCTTGGCGTGGATCGTGGAGGTGAAACGCGCCAGTGCGAGCGTGTTGACGAGGAAGATCGTTCCCAGCCAGATCGTCACCTTGATGAGCACGTTGCTGGCATCGGCGCCGAACACAGCCTCGCCCATACCGCCGGCCAGGCCACCGAGACCGCCCTCCTTCGGCTTCTGGAGCATGACGACAAGTGCCAGCAGGAGGCACACGACCACTTCGACGACATAGAGGAATCCAATGAGAATATTCATTCTTTTTCTTTCTTTTTGTTGGTGAAATCGTAAAAAGACAATCTTTGATCAATACAACCTCTTGACTCAACCTTCATCAGGGATCGACAAAGGTAAGCGCCAGAGTATCCAGGTCAATGCGGCGGTAGTAGCAATTGCGCGGAGCACCAGCGGCATTCTTGGTGTGGCAGATGCCGCCGCGGCAGGGACGCACAATGTAGAGCAGCGAGTTCTGCTCGCAGTTCACGTACGCCTCGAGAAGGTCGAACGTCTCGCCGCTCGTCTCACCCTTGAACCACAGCTTGTTGCGGCTAGTGGACCAGAGGATCAGCTTGCGCTTGGCGAAAGACTCGCGCATCGCGAACTCGTTGGTGTACGCGACGAGGATGACCTCCTTCGTGTCGGCATTCTGAACTGCCACCGGAATTACGCCGGGATCGCACGTCGCCGACCCGGCCGCGCGCGTTTCGGCGACCTGTGCGCCTACTTTCTCCAGCTTCGTAAAATCGAGCATGAGCTCGTTTGTTTCTTCTAGTTTGCCCATAGACATTATATTTTACCAAAAAACTCGCCGTTTGTGAACAAAAAAATGCGTACTTGGCGAAATATGCCACATGATTTGTGGCAATCTCGTTCGGTGATTTGTGGCAATCTCGTATGGAATTTTATCTTTCCACAATTTATCACTTCTCCTCTCACTTATCATTTATCACTTCTACGACTACGCCTTCCGACTTCGACTACTTCCCGACCCCTACCCGATAGAATGCCGCGCCCGCACCGGTCATGCCACTTGCCGCGCCGCCCGTCAGCTTGATGGTCACGCCCTTCGCGATCTCAATGGCGACATTCGCGCCGTCCGCCACCGTCATCGCGCTCTGGCAAGCGCTCGCCGTATAGTCAATGTCCTCGGCGAATAGGTACGTGTTGCCGTTCTGCAGCGTACGATGGCCCTCGAAGTTCGCCGGCGTGACGTAAACGGTCTCCGCAGTCGCGCACATCGCGCTCACCGCGCCCACGATTGTCATCATCAGTTTCTTCATTTTCGTCTGCTCCTACTTTTCAAATTCGTTCGAGATGCCCGACTTCTCCGCATCGGGTCTGCCTGGATGCTTCAGCACTTCAAGAAGGTAGGTGTTGTCAATCCGCATAGGGGATATTATACCAAACTTCGGGCCTCCATTAGACAATTCGCGAAGCGGGACGCAAGATATAACGGAATGTTAACAAACGCACCATCCTGTTTCAAATTGCGTTCCGAAAAGCGAATCGCATAACGCGGATGCCGCGCATTGACGAATGTCTTGAACGAAGCCGCCTTTCTGTCTTCTCCCGCCTTGACCTCCACCGGCACCGCGACGGAATCATGCTGCAGCACGAAGTCGATTTCCCTGTCCGCCCGTTCCGCGTAATAGTGAACCGCGCCCTCCACTTGCCCGGCCAGCTGTTGCAGCACGTAGTTCTCAACGAACCGTCCCTTGAACGGGAAATCCCTGTCCAGTGCCAGCGACTCTGTACTCACGCCGGCCACGGACCGCAGCATCCCGACGTCATTCAGATAAAGCTTGAATGCGTTGCGTACCTCGTAGGCGGCCAGAGGATAGGCGATTTCCCCGACGTTGTGGATCCGCCGCACCATCCGGGCGGACACCAGCCATTCGATCGCCTCCTCGTATCCGCGGCCTCTCGCCCCCTCCCGCAACGCCCCGTAGATGAACTTGCTGTTTTCCTTCGCCAGCTGCGGCACCACCGACCTGAGAACGACCAGGATCTTGGCGGCATCGAGTTCTCCGTTGTATTTCACGATGTCATTCTCATACAGCGCAACAAGATCCTCCTGCAGCTTCGCCACACGCGCCGGATCCTCATTGGCAATGTAGTTCGCGACGACCTCCGGCATGCCGCCGACCATCAGGTAAAGGCGGTATTCATCCGTCAGCTTGCGATGAAAGACATCCGGAATCGGCTCGACGCCGTGAACGGACATGAAGTACTCCCAGAGCGGCTCGTTCCGCGCCCGCAGGAATTCCGAGAAGGAAACCGGCTCGACATTCAGGAGCTCGACCTTGCCGACC
>JAZRXT010000193.1:0-3725 GCA_045600365.1 Kiritimatiellia bacterium
CGGGGGTGACGCCGGGGAGGAGGGCGTTGAAGAACGCCCCCACGAGGCGGTCGGCGTACTTGGCCTCGCCGGTGATGAGCAGCAGTTCGCGGTTGAGGCGGATCCAGTGCGTGACGTCGCAGAGCTCGGTCATGCCGTTGAGACGCTCGCCGCCGCCCCAGAGGTGGTCGAAGTGTCCGGCCGAGCACATGGGGTTGATCTCCTCGCGCTCGATGTGGCCGTAGAACGCCAGCACGCCGTCAAGCACGTGGCGATCGCCGGTGAGGCGGTAGTAGTCGACCAGGCCCTCGAGCAGGCTGAGCGTCTCGTAAGCCTTCGCCCAGAATCCGGGTTCGGGGAACCAGGTGTGGATCTTCTCCTTGCGGAAGGCGTTGCGCAGCAGGGAGGCGGGATTGGCGGGCTCCGCGTCCATGGCGCGCACGATGTCCTTCGCGAGGTCGAGGTACTCCTGCTTGGGCACGATGCGGTAGAGTTCGAGCAGGGGGCGGAGAATGCTCATCGACGAGACGCCGTTCCAGGAGCCGGTGTGGTCGATGGTCACGTTCAGGCGCTTCAGCTGCGCCACCAGATGGTCGGCCATCTTGACGGCGCCGTCGAGCGCCGCCTTGTCGCCGGTGGCGCGGTAGATGTCGATGAGGCCCCAGAAGGTGTACTTGCGGCCCCAGATGTTGAAGCACCAGTGCTGCTTGGCGTCGGGGTTCTTCGGATCCCTCCGCAGCAGGTCCTCGTTGGCGTAGGTGCTCAGGTAGCCATTCGGCTTCTGGAACTCCCTGAGGAAGTCGTGCGCATGCGAGGTGGTCCAGTCGGCGATGGCGGCGTCGTGGGTGTAGGCGGCCGCCCCGGCGAAGCAGAGCATCGTCTTGCCCCAGTATTCGTTCTGCCAGCCCGTGCGGCCGTTGGAATCGTCCCAGTGGGTGCGGAAGGCGTTGACGCACTCCTCGTACATGGGGCCGAGCGCCCAGGCGGAGCGGGCGCGGGCATCGATGCAGGCGTCGGCCGAATCGCCGGAGCGTCCGAGCAGACGGACTTTGCCGAGTTCGGGCGCGCGGATGGCGTCGCCCACGGCCAGAAGCGTAACCGCCACCGAGGCGGTCGCCGCGAACGTAATAGTTCTTCTCATGTTCATGCGAGCATTCCTTTCAGTACATTGCCCTGTATTCATCGCGAATGGTGGCGTCCGCCACCGAAAGCACCTTCTCCAGCGTGCCGGTCTTCACCCGGTGCCAGAGCTTGAGATCGTCGAGATCGGCCACCGTGACGCCGTGGCCCCAGTCGTCGTAGAACGGATCGACGTTCCGCGGCACGCCGAGATCGACGAACAGCACGTTGCGTCCCTCCGCCGCGGGCGCCATCGCCGGCGTGACCACGCTCTTCGAGGAGTCGACCGCCGAGACCACGATGTCGGCCTCTGCCAGCTCGGCGCCGATCGCCGCCATGGGCACCACGCGGTCAACCGCCCCGGCGGCGCCGATGCCGGCCGCGTCGGGAACGCTGACATGGTACACCCAGGTGATGTGGCAGCCGCTCTTCGCGAGCGCCGCCACCACGCCCCTGCCGACCATCCCGGTGCCGATCACCATGATGCGGGTATCGGCGTCGATGCCGCCATGGACGCCAAGATAGCGCACGGCGATCTGGTCGATCTCGGCGATACGCAGCATTCCCTCCACCGCATGGCGCACGATCTTCTGCACCCGCATAACCTCGGCGCCGGTGAAACGCAGTGCGGACGAGCTCCAGCCGTTGCGTTCGGCCTCCTCGAGCGCGTCCTTCATCTGCGAGACGACGTGGAACTCGCCGAGCAGGGACGACTCCATTCCCGCCGTAACCCGCACGAGATGGCGGAACGCCTCGAAACCGGTGAGACGGAAGCGCTCGCCGGGGGCGAGCCGGTCCAGTCCCACAAGACGCTCCAGCACGGCGGGCACGCGCACGTCGTGCGCCACCACGGCCACCAGCTCCACGCGGTTGCAGGTGTTGAGAATGAAGAACTCGCGCACTCCGCGCACATGCGAGACGAGCGGACCGAGCACGGCGCGCTCCTCGGCGGGAAGATGGTACGGCGAGCGCTTGCGCGAGGAAAGAAGCGCGTCGCAGGTGCCGATCACCAGCAGCTCTAGGTTGCGCCGCTCCTCCAGCATGGCCGCCACCTCGTTCTTGAAGTCGCGCGCCGCGACGCAGCTCTGGCCACCGGTCGAGACCGCCACGGTCATGCCGCCGGCCCGGGTGACGGCCGGGGTGGTGAAGTCGCCGTCGCACCAGTTCATGTCGGCACAGCAGCAGGGCACGCGCGCGGCGCGCGCGTCGTCCAGCACCGCCCGGTTGACGTGCTTGTCGTCGGTGCAGGCGAAAACCGCCAGATGGCCCGCGGCGTCGCCAGCACGCCATTCGCGGCAGACGTGGGCCACCGAGCCGGCGCGCACCAGCTCTAGCAGCGGCTCGATGGCGTCGGGGCAGATCAGCTCGACCGTCGCGCCCGCCTCGAGCAGCGACTTCGTCTTGCGAAGGCCGACCTGCCCGCCGCCGACCACCAGCACCGAACGGGAGTCGATGATCAGGTCGATGGGAATCGTCCTTCTGACTGGTCTGCCTTCGCGGTGCATCGGGTCACACCTGCCTGACGCCGTTCCACGACGCGAAGCGGGCCTCGGCAAGCCGACGGCACTTCGTTCCGACGCCGTGATTCACGAAGGGATCAATGGAGATGCCGCCACGCGCGGCAAACTTGCCGAACACCTCGATGTACTTCGGCTTCAGCAGCTTCGTCAGGTCGTCGTGGATGACGTTGACGACATCCTCGTGGAAGTCGCCATGCTGGCGGAAGCCGAAGAGATAGAGCTTTAGCGACTTGGACTCCACCAGCAGCTTAGCCGGAATGTACCGGATTGTGAGCGTGGCGAAGTCGGGCTGCCCGGTCTTGGGGCAGAGCGTGGTGAATTCAGGGCAGGTGAACGTCACCCAGTAGTCGCGGGCGGGGTGGCGGTTGGCAAAGGCATCCAGCAGCGACGGATCGTATCCGCCGTCGGGGCGCACCGTGCGCCCAAGCGCCTTGAGCAAATCGAGATCGTCACGCATGGTCAACGCACCCTGACTGGTGCCTTCTTCGCGGCGGAGGCGTAGACGGCGTCGATGATCTTCATTAGCTTGACCGCCTCCTCGGGATTCGAGAGCGGCTCCTCCTCGCCGCGCAGCACACGCGCGAAGTTCGCGGCGGTGCGGATGCGGCCCATCGCCTCGTCCCTGCGCACCTTCAGTTCGCGGTCGGCGCGGCGTCCGCGCGCGTCGATGCGGTAGAGTTCGCAGACGTCCTCGGCGGTGGAGTCGACGCCGTCCTCACCGAAGCGACGGCGGAGCAGGGCGCCGGCGCCGGTGCCCTGGAGCGTCACCGACACCTCCTCGCGCTTGTTCATCTCGGCCCACGATGTACGCAGGAAGAGCGAAGCGCCGTTCTTGAAGGTGACGAAGCCGTGCGCCGCCGCCTCGACGTCGCAGATGCCGTCCTTCCTGTCGGGGATTCCCCAGGGGCCCTTGAAACGGCGGTCGGCGATGAAGTCGTCGTAGGTGGCGGCAAGTACGCTGTCGGGCTCGGGATAGCCCATGAAGTGCAGCGCCAGATCGACCATGTGCAGCAGATCGATGAGCGGGCCGCCGCCGGAAAGCGCCCGAGTGGTGAACCACCCGCCGAAGCCGGGAATGCCGGTGCGGCGGATGAACAGCGCCTGGGC
>JAZRXT010000194.1:0-7025 GCA_045600365.1 Kiritimatiellia bacterium
CCACCCCGGCGCCCGCGCGTCCGGCGGACCGTGCAGCGCCGCCGCCGCCGCCGTCGATCGGTCCGCACTACGAGTACAAGGTCGAGCCGGGCCAGACCCTTTCCTTCATCGCGAAGGGCTTCCACACCACCACGGCCAAGATCATCGCCGCCAATCCCGGCCTCAAGCCGAACAATCTGCGCGTTGGCCAGGTGCTCATCATTCCTGCAGAGGACGTGCCCGCCAAGGGGGGCAAGAAGGGCAAGCGCTGATGGGCGAATTCCCCGAGGTGCGTCTGCGCCGCCTGCGGCGCACGGCGGCGCTGCGCGACATGTTCGCGATGCCAGTGCCTGGTCCGGAGAAGTTCATCTGGCCGGTGTTCGTGGTGCCGGGAACCGGTCGCCGCGAGGCGATCGCGTCGATGCCGGGCCAGTACCGTCTTTCCGCCGACCTGCTGGTGACGGAGCTTGCCCCGGTGGTGGCGCAGGGGGTGCGGAGCGTGCTGCTCTTCGGTCAGCACGAGGGTGACGACAAGGACGAATGCGGCACGCCGGCGGCGGATTCGCATGGTGCCGTCCAGCGCGCAATACCGTTGCTGCGCGAGGCGTATCCCGAACTGCTGATCTTCACCGACGTGTGCCTCTGCGCCTACACGAGCCACGGACACTGCGGCCCGCGCGATGCCGATGGCGACATCGACGACGATGCCGCCTGCGAGATGCTGGCAAGGGTGGCGGTGTCCCACGCGCGGGCGGGGGCGGACGGCGTGGCGCCGTCGGCGATGATGGACGGGCAGGTGGCGGCAATCCGGCGCGCGCTGGACGAGGAGGGTTTCTCCAAGACGCTGCTGATCGCCTACTCCACGAAGTTCGCCTCGTGCATGTACGGTCCGTTCCGCGATGCCGAGAACTCGGCGCCGTCGAAGGGAGACCGCCAGGGATACCAGGCGTCGTATCGCGACGCCCGCACTGCGTTGCGCGAATCCGCCTTCGACGAGGCGCAGGGCGCGGACGCGCTGATGGTGAAGCCGGCCCTCTTCTACCTCGATCTCATCAAGGAGGTTTCGGCCCGCACCGATCTGCCGGTTATGGCGTACAACGTCTCGGGCGAGTACTCCATGCTCCATGCCGCCGCCGCCGCGGGGTACTGCGATCTGTATGCTGCGGCCCGCGAGTCGCTCTACGCGATCTTCCGCGCCGGCGCCACCCAGGTGATATCGTACTGGGCGCCATTCTATTCGAAGATTTTCTCCTGAGGAAAAAGAAAGGACGTCACAAGATGAAGTTCTATCCAGTTGCCGTTGTGTCTTCCGCCCTGGCGGTGCTGCTCGCCGGTTGTGGCGACGCCGGCCCCGCGGCGGTGAAGCCGGTTGACGACGGCGCTGCCGACATGGCCCGCGCCCGTACCGCCCTGGCCGCGGGCGACATGCGCGCGGCCGCCACCTCGTTCGAGGCGGCAGCCGGCAAGTGCGCCACCAATCTCGACGCCCGCATCCAGCTGGCTGTGGCGCGTCTCGCACTGGGCGACATCCCCGCCGCCAAGGCGGCGTCCGCCGCCGCCCTGGAGCTGCGCCCCGAGTCCGCCGAGGCGAAGATGGTCGACGGGCAGGTGGCCTACCTCGAGAAGGACTACAAGAGGGCGCTGGGCGACTTCGACGCCGTGGTGGCGGAGAAGACGCTGCCCGCCGCCATGAGGTCTTCCGCGCTGGTCTCCCGTGCCGTGGTCGGCATTGCCACCGGCGCCTTCGACGATGCCCGCATCTCGCTGCTCCGGGCCATGCGGCTCGACCGTCGCAGCGCTGCCGCGTGGTACCATCTGGGGGTGCTTTCGCGCAATACCTACCACATAGAGGAGGCCGCGCTCGAGCAGTTCGAGATGGCGGCGCGCTTTTCCGATCCGCGGGATGCGCGCACGAAGAAGATCAGCCGCGAGATCCTGCCTGCCCTGAGGCAGTCGATCGTCGCCGCGGCGGCGGCGCGTCCTGGCGTGGCGGCACGGCGCCCCGCCGATGCTGCCAAACTGCTCGCCGAGGGAGAGTCGGCCCTGAAGAAGAAGGCGGTCAAGGCCGCGGTCAGGAAGTTCGAGCAGGCCTTTGCCGCTGATCCGCTCTCCTACGAGGCGGCCCTGCGCTATGCCGAGACGCTCGAGAAGCACGACAAGACCTCTGCCGGCGTCGACAAGGCACTCGCCGCCTATCGCTCGGCGATCGACCAGCGTCCCGAGAAGCAGTCGGTCTACCTCGCGGCCGGGCGCCTGGCCTACGCCAACAAGCGCTGGGCCACGGCGGCCCAGATCATGGACCGCGCGGTGGCGCACGATCCCGAGAATCGGCAGTCGATCGATCTGCTTGTCGCCGCGCTGCAGCGTGCCGGCAAGAACCGCCAGGCCAGTGCCTGGAAGGCGTACCGCAACGAGCTCTGATGTGACGGTGGGGGCGTTCTGATGGAGCTGATGCCACTTGACTACGTGCTGCTGACGGTGGTGACGTTCTTCGTCGTCACCGGCCTGTTCCGCGGTATATCAGGGGAGTTGGGGGGCGTCGCGGGAATTGCCGCCGCCTTTGCCGCTGGATTCGCCCTGTACGACGTGGCGCGGTCGCTGGCGGCCTCGGCCGGTTTCAGCACGGGCGGTCTCGCGACTGCCGCCACGGCGACGATCGACCTCGTGTTTCTGCTGATAGCCTACGGCATCGTGCGCAGGCTCGTCTCCAAGTTCGTTTCCGTGATGGTGCCGCAGCCGACCAATGCCGTGCTAGGCGCCCTTGGCGGCTGCATCAAGTCTGCCGCGCTGCTGGCGCTGCTCTCTGGCGTGTGGATGCTCAAGCCCGGAGAATATTCCAGCGGTCCGCTGGCCGCGTATTCCACGATCGTATCCAAGGTCGCGTACTGGGCGGACTCCCTGGTCGGGGGAGGCACCGGTGAGTGATGCGAGCGATGTGGAGCTGATGTTCGCGTCGAGAGGCGGCGATGGTGGCGCCTTTGGCGAGATAGTCGACAGATATCGCAACGTTCTGCTGAACTTTTTCCTGCGTCGCGGCGTTCAATATGAGGATGGACTCGATTTGGCGCAGCGTGTGTTCGTGAGGTTGTGGCGTTACCGCACGAAGTACACGCCCAGCGCGAAGTTCACCACGTTCCTCTTCAAGCTGGCGTCCCAGGAGTCGGTCGACTTCTTCCGGATGCAGGATGGTCGGCGCCGTCTGCGCGAGCACCTGGAGCACGAGGCGTGGGTTGCCGAATCGGCCGGCACCATGCACGGCATGGGCGAGAGTGCGGTCGGCTGTCGCCCGCCGCCGTCGGCCACCGCCATGGCAATTGCCGAGGGGGACGACGTCCGGCGCGCCGTGGCGGCGCTGCCGGATGGCATGCGGGACGTGGTTGAACTAGGCGTGTTCCAGGACCTGCCGTACGCCGAGATTGGTTCGATACTCGGCATCCCGGTGGGAACGGTCAAATCGAGGATGTTCAACGCCCTGCGAAAACTGAAGGAGATTCTGGGATGAACATGGATATGGAAAGAGATCTGGCCGCCGCCGGCGACGGCATGGCGGAACTGGTGGAGACGCTGCGCGCCGCGCCGCAGGCGAGGGTGGACGACGGCTTTGGGGACCGTGTCATGCGCGCCGTGGCGGAAGCGAAGGGACGGCGCAGTCCGCTGCTGGGCGCCTTTCGCGCCGGTCCCCTGGTGGCTGCGGCCGCCGTGGCGGCGCTGATGCTGGCGTTTGGGTCGCTGGTGTTCCGCCCCGCACCCCGCTACTCCACCGCCTATCTGGTGTCGTGCCAGCGTAGTGACGGAACCTTCGGGAAGGGGACGTCGGCACCATACGCGCAGGCGTTCGCGGTCAAGGCGCTCTCCTCGGGAGGCAAGGGTTCGGCGGCGCTGTCGTCCGCCGTCGCCGCGCTGGTGCGCAGCCAGAATGCCGATGGAGGATGGGGCGATGGTTCCACCAGCGCCCGCAACGTGGCCGCGCTCGCGGCGGTGAGGACGCTCGGGGTGGAAGGCGCGGCAGTGGCGTACAAGCGAGGCCTCAGGTATCTGCGGGTGCATGGCATTGCGGAAATGTCGGCGGTGGATCTGGAACGCTCGGCGCGCGGCGCCATGGCGTGTCTGGGCGCGGATGCCGACCGTGCGCTCGCCTGCAGCGTGGCGCTCTGCGCGGGGAAAGGATCGTGACTATGAAGATTCTGATGCTGGGTGACATCGTCGGCTCTCCGGGTCGGCGAATTTTCAAGGAAATCGTGCCGCGGCTGCGCCGGGAGACCGGGGTGTCCGCTGTGATCGTGAACGCGGAGAACGCCGCCGCCGGCAGCGGGCTCACGGTCCCGCTGGCCGAGGAGCTGCTCGCGGCCGGCGCCGACGCCATCACGCTCGGCGACCACACCTGGGGACAGAAGGAGTTCGCCGGCTCGATCGGACGGCTTGAGACGACGGTGCGCCCTGGCAACTACGCGCCAGGAGTCCCCGGACGCGGATGGTGCCTGGTGACGACCCCGATTCTGCGCTTCTGCGTGATGAACCTGCTGGGAAGGGTGTTCATGCAGCCGGTGGACTGCCCGTTCCGTGCCGCTGATGCCATGCTGCGCGAGATGCCGAAGGACGTCCCCGTGTTCGTCGACTTCCACGCCGAGGCGACGAGCGAGAAGATCGCGCTGGCGCACTATCTGGACGGACGCGTCACGGCCGTTTGCGGCACCCATACCCATGTGCAGACCTCCGACGCGGTGGTTCTGCCCGGCGGGACGGCGTTTCTTACCGATCTTGGCATGGCAGGTCCCTGGTATTCCTCCATTGGGCGCGACTTCAAGCCGGTACTGCAGAAGTTCCTCACCGGTGTACCGGCCCGTTTCGAGGTCGCCGAGGGCCCCTGTACGCTCGAAGGCGCGATAATCGAGTTCGATCCGGCGACGAAGAAGGCGGTGTCGATCGTGCCCTACCGCCATCGGGAGGAGCTGCCAGCATGATCGCCTACCTGAATGGAATCCTCGCGGTCAAGGAGATCGCGAAAACCGTCGTCGAGTGTGGCGGGGTGGGCTACGAGGCGGCAATACCGCTTTCGACCTTCGACCGTCTTCCCGCTGTGGGCGAACGGGTGAAGCTGTACACCCACCACGAGGTGCGCGAGGACGCGCAGCTGCTCTTCGGCTTCGCCACCGAGCGGGAGCGCGACATCTTCGAGCTGATCATCACCGTTTCCGGGGTGGGCCCCAAGATCGCGCTGGGCATCCTTTCCGGACTCACGGTCGCGGACCTCCAGATGGCGATATCCTCCGGCGACGCGAAGCGACTCAGCGCGGTCAAGGGCGTGGGCAAGAAGACCGCCGAGCGTCTGGTGGTGGAACTGCGCGACAGGATCAATCCGATCGAGGCGATGGCGGCGGCGGGCGCGGCCGCCGCCGGCGACGAGCGCGGCAACATTCTGAAGGACGCGATGATGGCGCTCGGTGCGCTCGGTTATGGCGAGGACGAGGCGCGCCGCCGGGTGCAGCAGGCGTTGGAGAAAGATCCCACCGTCGGCGACACCCAGACGCTCGTGCGCCGCGCCCTTTCCGGCGCATAGGTGTGCGTTTCCCCGTGCATCCTTTTTTTCACTTTTGGGGGTTGCACTGACGGAGGGAATTTTGCTATAATTGTGGCAATCTTACCTGTCATATGTTCAAAGAGGAGCAGAAGAAATGGCTGTAACGGAAACTGAGACCATATCGTATGGTTCGCGCCTGGGTGGTTCGATCAAGGGAATGCTGGGCGGATTGCTGGTGTTCATCGCTGCATTCCCGCTGCTATTCTGGAACGAGGGGAGGGCAGTCAAGACGGCGCGCGCACTTGACGAGGGCGAGGGTGCCTGCATATCCGTCGAGTCCAACAAGACCGTGGATTCCGAGAACGAGGGCAAGTTCGTCCACATGACCGGCAAGGCCGACACCAAGGAGGTCCTAACCGACGACGTGTTCGGCGTCAGCGAGAACTGCATCGGTCTTACGCGAAATGTCGAGATCTACCAGTGGGTAGAGATTTCGGAGACCAAGGAGAAGAAGAACCTTGGCGGCAGCGTGACCAAGACCACGACCTACTCCTACAAGAAACAGTGGTGCAGTTCGCCGGTTGATTCCTCAGGCTTCAAGGAGGCTGGGCATGAGAATCCCGGCGGAATGGAGTTCTCCGACGCGAGCTGGAGCGCGGGCGAGGTGTCCTTTGGCGCCTTCCGTCTGAGCGAGAAGCAGATCGGCATGATCGGCGGCTCGAAGACCTATGTCTTCCCGGCCTCGTTCACGTCGAAGGTCTCGCGCGTGCAGATGGCCGGCAACGTGATATACGTGCCCGTGGCCGAGACGCGCAACAATCCGCTCAACAACCGCGATGTGGCGTCCCAGACCCGTCCCGGCGATATGCGCGTGACCTACAGGATCATCAAGCCGCACGACATCTCCATCATCGCCAAGCAGCACGGCGAGACGTTCGTCTCGTACAAGGCGAAGAACGGCAAGATGCTGAACCTTCTCAGCGACGGAATTTCCGAAGCTGCGGAGATGTTCGAGGGCGAGCGCAACAGCAATGCCGTCCTTACCTGGTTCCTGCGCTTCGTCGGTCTGATGATGATGTGCGGCGGCATCAAGTCGATTCTCAAGCCGCTCTCGGTGCTGGCGGACGTGCTGCCGATTCTCGGCGACATCCTCGACGTCGGCATCGGTATCGTGGCCTCCATCATCGGTTTCGTGTTCACCGTGATCACGATCGCCATCGCCTGGATATTCTACCGTCCCGTGCTGGGTATCATCCTGTTGCTGATCGCCGGCGCCGCCATCTACCTGCTGTGGAAGAAGCGCGCCGCAATCAGGACGAAGGCGGCCTCTGCCGCCGACAAGCTGAAGACCGCCGCCCAGACGGCCGGCGAGCTGAAGGATTCGACCGAGAAGTAGGGAGACAGACCATGATGAAGAGTCGCACGATGAAGGCCGCGGTGGCGGCCACGGTGGTCGGTTGCACGCTCGGCGCGTCGGCCGGTTTCTGGGGCGCGTTGAACAAGACCGTCCGCACGGTGGAGACCGTCA
>JAZRXT010000195.1:0-13993 GCA_045600365.1 Kiritimatiellia bacterium
ACGCCGACGGGGCCAATCCGTGGGCTGCGCGGGCCGAGGAGGAGGCGGCGCGTCTGCGCGCGCTCGCCAGCGGCACCGAGGCGATCGACACGTCGACCGACGGCGCGGTGATCGCCAAGCCGGCGAAGGTCTACAACACGCTGGGGGTGATGTCGTGAGCCAGCAGACCGACATCTGCAAGTCCATTGCGGCGGAGCTCAGAAACGCCCTGGCCGGCCTGTCCGGTGTCACCATCGCGCTCGAAGACGCCTGCAACCCGGCCGAAGAGGTGGAGAAGGCCATCGAAAGGTTCGGCGTCCTGGTACTGGTGGCAGCGAGCGGCCACCGGCGCAAACCCGGCACGGGCGCCAGCACGGCCGGCGATCTCTCCATCGACCTGGTCGTGGTGGAGAACCCCAAGCGCAACCGCAAGAGCGGCGCCGAAGTCCCCACGGTCACGTCCGTGGCCGAGGCGGCCAAGGACGCGCTCCACTGGAAGACGGTCTGCGGCAGACGTCTCGTCTACGTGGAGATGCAGCGTGCAGACGCGGCGGACAACGACTACAGGATGTCGGTTGCCTTCGTCGCACCGCTCGCGCTGGATCC
This sequence comes from Kiritimatiellia bacterium, assembly GCA_045600365.1. Taxonomy (GTDB): domain Bacteria; phylum Verrucomicrobiota; class Kiritimatiellia; order RFP12; family UBA1067; genus RUG572. The sequence continues at coordinate 586 of JAZRXT010000195.1, forward strand.
GCACCATGACGTGTCATGGTGGGCCGGCGACGCCACGATATACGGCGAGGTGAGGAGCAAGACCGTGAGCCGCCGCGGCGTAAACATCTACGAGCCGGGCAGGGACGGCGACGTCCGCCACCTGGGCACGCGCGACAGGCACTGGCAGATCGACCTCACCTGCACCGTCACCACCCAGGACGAGGACGATCTGCCCGACACTGGTTCCACCTTCAGCTACGGCGGGCGCGACTACAGGGTGGACCTCGCCACGCTCACCGTGGACGCCGAGAACAGCGCGACCGTGCGGCTGGCCGGACGAACCATAAAGACAAACTAACGAGAGGATTGGGGAAATGGCAAACGGAACAGTAGAGTTCTTCGGGACGGAGAGCCTGACGGCGCCTTCGCTCGACACGTCCTGGACGTTCCAGAACGGAGGTGCGATCGCGCGCACGAGGACGCGCGCGGGCGAGCTTGGGAGGACTGGCGACGAGTTCCTCTCCGCGCTGTACGGCGACAAGTCGGCGACAAGCTTCACATACGTCTTCAAGCAGCCGCAGACTCCGGTCTCGCACTACGTGTGGCCGAAGATTGGAGCGGTTCTGTCGGGATGGCACGTGGACGGCTTCTCGTGCGTCTGGAGCCGCGACAGGCCCGCGGCCGTGCTCACGCTCAACTGCCACCGGCACGGTAGCTCGCCGCACGACGCCGGCCGCACGTACACGCCGTCGCTCGCCGCCGTAGCCCCGGCCGCGTTCGGCGTGCCGGCGGACTTCGGGGACGCATTCGCGCTCGACGAAGAGGCCGTCGTGGACCTGCGCAGCGCCACCTATGCCGTCCAGGCGAACCACGTCGACGAGGACAAGCGCGACGGCACGCACCTCAGGGGCGACAACTACGACTGCAGCGAGACGCTTTCGGTAGATCTCACCGGCGCGGCAACGTCCGACGACTACGAGACGTCGTGGGACATGCCGAGCGACACCGTCACTCCGTCCAACACAGGTGCCACAACGACGTCGCTCAGCTTCGAGCACCATGTCGCACACGACACCGACGCCTGATAGATGGACCGTGCAGCCGCCATATTCGAGCACGCCCTGCAGGACCTCGAGATCCGCATGGGCGTGCCACGCGCCAAGCTCGCGCCGGCCGACCTTCTGGCGCTTGCGCGGGCAAGCGAGCGCGCGGCTGACCCGTTCCGCGGCGTGAACGCGGACGCGGCGGGCCGCCCTGTCCGCGTCTGCGACGGCGTCTACTTCTGGCGGCTCACCATCGGCGCGTCCGTGTGGATGGACGACATGGACGCGCATTTCGGCGGGGCGGGCGACGAACGGTACCACCTCTGCCTCATCCACGCGCTAGTGCACGCGAGGGAGCCTGACGCGTTCGGCGATCCTGCCGACGAGGCATCCGTGATGAGGGCCGTCAAGAGGACCTGCCGCGGTATCTGCGCGACGCCGGCCGAGGTCAACGCGGCAATGGAGGAGGCGCTGGGAATCCGGACGAGGCGCGCCGCCACACCGGAAGACACCATGCGCTCGGCGACGGACTGGCGGTCGATCTGCGTCCGGCTCGAGGCGCAGACCGGCATATCCGCCCACGACTGGATATGGAGTCACAGCGCCGGCTATGCGCTCGCGTGCTACAACGACCTCAACGCCTTCGCGCGGGCGTTCGCCGGGGAACGGTCGGAACGCATGCTTGACGAGCTCGACGCCGCGAGCGAGGCGTTGCAGCGCCTGAAGGTCGCGATCATGAGGCGCGTCAGGGAGGAGGTGCCCAATGGCTGATGTCACGCAGGGCGTCAACTACGAGTTCACCGCAGAGGACCGGACCGGACCGGCGACAGACTCCGCCGTCGCGAATCTCAACCGCCAGGAACAGGCCGCCGATAAGGCGAACGACGCGGCGAAGAAGGCGGCCGATGGCTCCAGAGGGCTCTTCGCGGCGGCGACAAAGGCACTCTCCGGGAATTTCAAGGACCTTGCGGCCGAGATCGGGAGGGTCGTGGCGAAGCTGGGCGGGCTGAGCATTGGCCCGAAGATGATGGGCGCGATCGGCTTCGCGGCGGCTGGCGCCGTTTCCGCCGTCAAGGGGATCGCGGCGGCGTTCAAGGCCGCTGCGGACGAGCAACGCGAGGCCGCCAGGATCGATCTCCAGTCCAGGATCGAATCGATCGGCGACGAGGCGAAGGACTTCGCAGACGGGATGGCGAGGGCCAGGCGCGAGGCGGAAGGCATGAGGAAGGTGTTCGACGACGAGCTGCAGAGCGTCCGCGAGATGACGAAGGCGCAGAACGAGCTCGTCAAGCAGCAAGAACTTGCCATGGCCAGAACCCCGGAGGAGCGCGAGGCCATAGAGCTGCGGCACACCCGGAACAACGCCCTCAACGATGCGTATCTCGACGAGGAGGCGAGGCAGCGAGACATCATGGACGCACAGGACGAGATCAAGCGTCTGGAGGATGAGCTCGCCCAGGCGGAATCTGACGAGAAACGCTACCGTGCAGCCGGTCGCGGCTCCGCCGAGAGGCTGCTCGCTTCGCAGAACAGGGGATTCTTCGCGACATCCTGGGGAAATCTTACTGACAGGCTCGGGTTGACCGACAACGCCGGTGACGAGGAGCGCGATTCTAGAACAGCCGAAGAGACCGCGAAGCTCGCAGTGGAGGCCGCGCAGAGGGCGGGTGATGTCAGGGAGAAGATCGAGTTGGCCCGCCATCGGCTCGAAATGGCGAACCGCAGGGAGGAACTGGCGCTTGTCCAGGACGCAGCCACGGACCAGATGAACCTCAACGAGGATCTCCGCCGAGAGGAAGAGGCTGTAGAAAAGGAGCGGGAGAAGGCAGAGGAGGATCGCGTGAGACGCATCGAGGAACTAGAGACTGAAAGTGCAGGAAGAATCAGAGACGAACGGATGCGGAACGTCGCCGAAGTTTCCGCGGCCCAGCAGAAGGCCGAGGCGGAGGCCGCCGCCGCGCGGGATCGTCTCTCCGCCGCGCGTGCCGCAGTGCAGCAGGCCTGGGGATGGTACCGTGACAAGGACTCGCTCAAGGCGCAGCTCGACGAGGAGAAGGCGAACGCGGAGGCCGAGAGGCAGTTCGAGAAGGACTTCGCGAAGCTGACGTTCCGGCGGGACTGGCGCACCGCGAAGAACCTCTCGGTGGACGAGGAGGCCGTGCGGCGCGTGGGTGTCGCCCGCGAGGAGGAGGACGCCGCGAAGAAGGCCGCGGCCGAGACGGCCGCGAACACCGCCAAGGCCGCGGAGGAGCTCGAACGCATCCGCGAGGCGATTGCGGAGGAGTAGGACCATGAGCCAGTACACCCCGACAGACTCTTCCGACAAAGCGTCGTTCATTGTGTCGAAGACACCGAACGTCGCCGTGATAAACTCGTACATGGTAGGCGGAATCACCTACAGGATGGTGGCCAAATCCGTCACGACCGTTGTAGAGTTCCGTGGTCTCTCGCGCACCGACGCTATGGACATGGCCGAATCCGACGACTACAACTACACTGCGAAGCACGGTGTGAGGTTCCGCAGCGGCGGCGGCAGCTGGATGGCGACGCCGGACTGCGAAGGCGCGGAGTGTATTGCGGAGGCCAGACGGATCAACGACGCGGACATGTGGCGAGTGGTCGTGACACACGTCGCGACGACGGTCACCCACACGGGCGGCTGGACGAAGGAGACGTTCTGATGTTCTCCATCCGCAGAGATTTCGGCCTGTTCGGCAAGATGTTCGGCGTACCGCGCGCGTGGCTATCGCGGATCGGCGCGTTCTGTGCCTCCTGGACGGTGGAGGGCAACATCTTGAATCTTGTTATCCCAGAATTCCCGGATCCCGTCAAAAACCCGATCCGCCTCTCGATAGACGCTGACGCTCTGCGTGATTTGCTCGGCGCCGGCGCGGCAGGGACGGTGAAAAGCGTGGATGGCCATTCGCCAGATTCTGACGGTGCAGTGTCCTTCGGATTAGCCAGCGGCAGAATAGTAATGACCGATTCGAGCGGACACCTATCTGCCGTTTCGACCGCTCCAGTCGCCAGCGCGTCTATCACGGTAGTAACGTCGGTAGACTGGGACTCTGCGAACCACAGGCTGACCCGGAAGACTAGAACGTTGACATTCACCCACGGGGTGTTGACCAATGCCGGAACGGAATCCGCTGCCGGCGTCATCGACACCGCAACGCTCATCAGGTGGAGCTAGAGCCAGCATGCCGCATCTCACCTACACCACCTCGCCGACACACCTAGTGGCGCATGATGACCACTTGCTCATTGTGCAGAAGCTCACTACGTGGACTAACAAGGAGCTTGTGGTTTCGCCGACCACCACGAAATATGCCAACGCCGTAGTGTACGGAGAATCTTCGGCGTATAACGTGGTAGGCGGGCAGGTGACGCAGGACGGGGCAGCGCTAACGAATGCCATCAAGTCCGTCTGGAGCGGCATGGGGAAGACCTCGTGGACCACGGGCAAGCGAGGCGTCTTCTCCTACTACGCCCGTGGCGGAGGGTCTTATCTGATGGAGATCGGTCGCCCGTCCAACCGTGGAATGGAGATCGGCCAGTCTCGCGTTCTGCTGCGCTTCAGATGCTTCAATTTTCCGATCGCCCAATGTTCGTCGTTCTCGGCGTACCTCCGCATTTGGTGCGGATCTTCGGGGTTTTCCAGTCCTGAGGCGGCCAATATGCATATCATGTCGCCCAAGTGGAGCTACAACAACGTCCATTGGGTGAACGTCCGCATAGGCGATGGTGATATGTCTCCTTCCGACATTGACACGCCCACGGGTACGTTCTCGATACTCGACCATTCATGCGAGGGCCGCGTTTCTGGCACGACAGGCGACGGTACGCAGAACGGCGCCAGACTGCTCGATTGCTGGGACAGCGACGACCTGTCATATAACGCGCAGCGCAACGTGGTGGTCTACACGCGAGATGCGGCGGGGGCGGCAGAGTTCGCAGAATACCATTCCGACTTCCAACTGTCAGGTACGTTGTTGTCCGAGATGAAATCACAGATTAACTCCACGGGAGAAGTCTGGATAGGGATGGGGTTCGCGCCCAGCAACGGCTTCGGACAATCCACCAGTGGCGGCTCGAGCCTTGCAGTTGCAGCGACCTGGACTGGATATTTCCAGCGCGCCGAACTCATATTCAGAGCATCAATGACGCGGACCAACTACACATGACAGGAGTGACAGCATGGCAATGTCAAACACTGGGAGCGCACACCCAAACACGAGATCAAACGATGGCAGAGGATATGTTATCGGTGATGGATTCTCTTATTCTGCCGACACTCTAATAGGCCAGGTCACGACGACCGAGGCATCGAGATAGAAATAACCTAGAATCGAACAATCTGAACAATCGAACAATGGACTATGCCATGCACAGTAATTCACCTGTAATCTTGTCTATGCTCTGTGTGTCTTACGCAGCTCTCAATCTGACAACTGCCGCCGTCCCACTGCGTTGGACCGTCGAGACGTCACGTATGTCCCCGGCGCTGTTCGACGCATACCACGGCGAGACACTAGATCTAGTGGCGTCGTTTGAGAGCTATGGGCGGGTAATAGAGTTTCCTGGACCGGCAGCTCTGTATTATCAGACCAACGGCATGGGCAATGTATGGTGGTCCATCCCGGCAACGGCAATGTCCAATACGATATCGGCTGTATTCGCGCCAGCATTCGACCCTGGCGCGTCTAGTCTCAACTGTTTTCTAGGTGGCACGGCATCCACATATCGTGCATTCTTCCGCCTTCGCTATCATGACTCTCCGGGGGGCACGCCGAACGTGCTGCCACTGCCACCAGTGTCGTACAATGCAGCCCTCAGCGGTTCGCCCACCATCAACGGCACCAACCTCGCGGAATGGGTCGCTGCCAGGAGCCAGGAGGAGAGCGATCCGCGCGCGCCTGGAATCGTATCGAATATCGTCACCAAATCTTATGTCGAGGGCCTCGGCATATCCGGCGGCGGTGGCGGCATCGATACCAATACCGTGCTCAATCTGATTGAGGCGTACGCCCCCGCGCCGGGCAACTATGATGCCGTCTCAAATGCCGCAATGCATGCCGCAGATGCGGCGTCCCTGAATAACAAGCGAGACCTTGCCGATCGCGTTTGGGGGAGTAGGAGATTCAGCGAGTGGATTGTACAATCGGTGACGTGGCCGAATGCCTCACTAGCATGGTTTGCAGATTATGACGAGGCGGCGGAATCTTCCTGGCTCGGCACGCAGGATGAGTGGATTGGTCCGGGATGGTACCTCAATTACGGAGTAGGTCCAGGCACGCACAGGGTGTCCGAGGACCCATACGCCACGGAAATAGTCGTTTGGGACCTGGTTTTTAGCCGCCGTGATATTACCGACCACCTATCTCTCGACAGTGAGACTGACGCCAAGGTGGCAGATGCGATATCGTCCCAACAGTCACAGGTTGGCCAGCTATGGAACTTCCTCATGGCCGAGAACTTCCGTGTCGTTGTCACCAACTACGACTCCACCACCCATGCCCCGGAGGCATCGTATGAATATCGCATGAGCACTAACGAGAGTTTTCGCGTCGTCTGGGCGGAAACCAATGGCCTAATGCGTACACACCGGGCGGCCACTAACGACTCGATCCGGGCGGCCAAAGATGAGATTGCCAGGCCTGAAAATCGTGCCTGGGGCCACTATGACTCCACCACGGGCTTGCCAGCGCCAGACGGAATAGTCCAAGTGTCCGCCGAGGGAGGACTCATGATTGGCGGCGGGATGGGCTATACGTCGGTCGCGGCCGGCGGCGGTGAGTACTGGGTGCTGTCCTCCACTGATCCATCGCTCTGCCGCACGGGGACAAATGGCGTATTCGAGATCATAGACTCCAGCGGCAACGCGGCGATAACGGTACGCAAGGGCGACAAGCGTCTTGTCCCAGCCCCTGTCGACGCGATCACGGTGCAAGGCGGCAATATAGTCATCACCTATATCATCGAAAGCGCTGATCACCCGACGATCGAGTGCTCGTCTACTCTAGATGGCGGTGGCACATGGTACGAGCCGGGATCGACAGGTGCGCCGTTCGGACCGGCCACCTGGACAGGTCAGAGCGGTGCATGGGTAGCCACTATTCCGCAAGGCAGTCATGCCAGCGGCTTCCTTCGTTCGTCGTACTGGACCGGCGGCGGAACGGTGGTGAGCTACGGCGGGGCGGCAGTGGATTTCGGTAAAATAAAGATTGGCAACGTCGAGTACACCGTCGGTACCGCGACTATCTCCGGCCACAGCGTCATGACTCTGGAGGCCGTACCATGATCGAAACTATCGCCAACATCCAAAGAGTATTAGCCGTCGTTAGCTTTGGTCTTTTGGCGGCTGTGCTGGTGTTTCTGGCCGTCTGCCGGGGTTTCCGATCTAGCCGGGCAGCAAGGAGGCGGGTTGATGTAACCTGCGTGGGCGGTATCCTGTCGGCCGTCATGGTTGTTGCTATGGTCTACTATGCAGGATCTAAATCGCTAACATTTCCACGTACCAATTCCGAGATGGTGTTATTGGCCGATGATGGTACGAGCTACGTTTCTAACGACGTCGTCCGCGTAGGTTACACCCGTCACCTCATTCTCCCCGATGCTGCCGACCTCAATGTTTGGCGGCGACACGTGGGTAATACCAACGACGATGACTGGGTGGCACAACTGGTAACGACTATTGGCGATTCACCGTCGCCCGTCATGATTGATTTCCCGGCGGCCACAAACTACGACTGGATCGTATTCACCACCTGGCAACCTGGACCGAGCGTACAGACAAACGGCGTACTGCACTCGACCTGGCGAGGTGTGCCGGGCCTGACCGGGGCGCGCATTTTCGGCGTACCGCTGCGTACTCATGTCATCGAGGACGGCAATACCATTGCCCCACCACAAAGGAGTAACAATGAATAGGTTCATCATCGTTGTGTTTGCCATTTTCGTTGCTTCAGCGGCAGTCCCAGACGCTCCGGTGGCCGTCACCCTTTTTTCGGATGGCACCACAAACTCGTGGACGGCGGCCGATCTCCAGGCGGCGCTCGAGCTCACAAATCGCAAGTACCACCGCGATGTCAAGACGGCCAGCGGTCGCCGCGCATGGCACGGCCCGGTGGTACGCTGCGTGGTCGAAACCAACGATCTGCGGCTCATTGAGTACCACGAGGACGGTTATGCTTGGACCAATCGCTGGACGCCGCCGCGATCCGTCACACCGTCCGATCGCGCGCTCCAGCTCCGTGCCCAGCGCTTGGCACGGGCCAAAGCCCTGGCCGATCAGACCAACGGCGTGCCTAGAATCGTGGTTGAGACTCGCCAACGCGGTATTGACTCAGCTGGATTAGTTGAGACCAATATAGTGATAGAGGCAAGTAATTAATACGTGATTCCCATGCGATCCCCGTGGAATCTGCGCGAGATTCAACCCTTTTCATTCCCACGATATGCTTAATATCCAACCCTAACCATTACTTTCGCGCCGTTACATCCGTGTTACTGAAGCAGGACTTTTCGACAATCGAACGCTTGAACCGAACCCGCAATCCGATGGAGAAAGTGCGCCCACGCGCCGGAACGAAGGATTGTTAACGAAAGAAAAAGTAATCATGGCAACAAAAATAGTCATGAAGGTTCAAGTAAGAAATGCAACAAGCGGCGATGTGTTTTACGCGCATCTCAATCCGTCCACTGGGCGGCTCGATTCATGGGGCTTTCTCATCAACGAGCTTCCAGACTTCGAGGAAGGAGGCGACGAGTGAAATCGTATACTTTCGACCTCTACTACCGGATTGACGAGCAGCACGAGGACTCCGTCGTCAAGTTGGCGGTACACAACGGGGAGCATTGGCTCGACAAGCACGAGATGCACTACGCCTACGCGCAGAACGCACCCGCGCCGGTCGGGTCGATGTTCAGGGTGACAACCGAGGCACTCTCGGCCTACGGGATTCCGAGCAACGGCGTTGATCTGACACTTTCGGGGAAGCAATGCTTCCTCAAGAGCGCGAAGCCGCCGCTCGATCTCCTCGGTCGTTTCGGCTGGAATCTCAAGCCGTACCCGCGCAAGTTCATCACCGTCGAAGACACGGACGCGCTGCGTAACAAGGTGGCGTTGTCCGGCCTGTCTCTCGATGTGGCGAACATCATCGCGCAGGAACGGTTCGCCGATACCGAAGGACGCGTGATCAAGGGGATCGTCGATGCTCTCGATGGTCTCGGCATCAGGAGATTCCTCTACATCGATCACAAGATGTGGGGATGGCTTCTGGAAAAGAAATGGCAGAACGTCTATGACTACCTCATGGGATTCTACCGAATGCCGAAAGCATACCGTCGCATCACGACCACGAAGAAAGGCGTGACCGCCGACGAGATCATGCTCCGCCAGGCCGACCTTCGCGGCAACCACATCCTCTCGAGGGACGAGTTCGACGAATTCGATCTCCAGTACGACTGGGTGTTGCATGGCGCGGAGAACGGCTATCCGAGACTCCACAAGTTCGTCCGGGTGGGCGATGCGGTGTTCATTCCCGACATCGGGGTGACCGCCGAGATTCCGTCTCATTGGTAATCAAAAAGAAAGGAAACAAACCATGCGCTGGTACTGTGAAGACTGCGAGGAATACTTCGAGGAGACCGATCATCGTCTCGTCGACTACACGAAGGACAGACGTCCGATCTGCCCGAACGAGGGTTGTGGTCGTACACTCGATCCCGCAGAAGATGATGCTGAAGACTGACGGCATCGAAAGCACATTCAGTCAGGACGGAGGGCTTCGGCTCTCCGTCCTTTTTTATAGTAATTCCGTTAGCTTGCGCATCTTCTCGCGAAGCCGCTCCGCTTCTTCCTCGTCGCCGTGCCGGACGGCGTACTCGAGCAGCGCGTCCGTGCGCTTCAGCTCCTCGATGAGCTTGTCCCGCTGTGTTCCCGTCTCATTCATTGTCCAGCCACTCTTTCACGTCCAGTTCTTCGAGATCATGGATGCACTTCAACTTGAGTTCCGCGAATCGCTTTGAAAAGGCCTGGCAGATGCCGAAATGGTCAGCGTACTTGTCCTTTGCGAATTCCTCTATAACGAGCCATTCGGCAATCCTGTCGAAGGCCCATCCCGTATTGTGTTCTATCTCGTTTCGCTTTGAGGCAAGATATGTTCGAACCCTTGAATGGAGAATGTCCCAACCTGTGATGTCTTTCGGTGCAAGGCGAAGAATACCCTCGACGATGTACACGGCATAGGGCGATATGCATTCGTTGGAAAGAAAGGCGAATATGGATTCGACAAATGCGGTTTTGATGGCACTGGAGATAAAAAAGCCCTCGTAGCCGTTCGGATTCTTCCAAGGTTCGCTATTGTTCTGTTCGCCGACAGCATTGCAGAACTCGAAGTCCAGTCCACCATAACGTGCCCAGTAAAAATCCTTATTCTCATCATAGGCCGCATTCATCGCGTCCTCGAAAAATGCTTCGCCCACCGATTCGATAGGGAACGTGAACGGTTTAAGTTTTCCATTCAATCTCATCGCACATACTCCCAGATGCGGTACTGGTCGCCGAAGAGAAGCTGCGTTCCGTCGGGGATCGCGTCGATGGTGATTCGCTCCTCATCGTTAAATTTGTCGCTAATCATAAATCTCCTCTATCTTTAATCTTCGCATTTCCCGCACGGGCAACCCTCGGACTTGGCGTTGGGATCGAGGGTGTGCAAAGAAAAGGCCAGCGAGAGTGTCGCCAGCCCCATCGCGATTCTTTTGTCTTTGCTACTCGCATTTGATCACTTGGTGATTGTTCCCGTTGCGAATGATCTGCGGGTGGCATTGTAAAGCTGATACCCAATGACTGAACCGTTGCTTTCAATCTCATAGACTGCAATTAGGTCATTGTTACGCCATCCTCTGACCATCTGCAGAGATTTCTCGGTGAACTTGATTTTGTCCCCGGAGGCAAGTTCGATCTCGCGCCGCGTAAGGAAAATGGATTGCACCTTGGTGTCCAGCACGGATTCGGAGCCGACCGAAAAATCATCAGAACGATTGTTAGTCTGATTACGCTGCACGGGTGCATTGTAGTTCTGTTGACGTCCATATTGCCTGTTTGGCTGTGCAGGCACATTGTAGGGTTGGCGTCTCGCATAGCGAGAATTGCCTTGAACTGGGATGACTGCGGGCTCCTCGACCTCATCCTCGTCATCCTGAAAACGTGGCATGGTGTTGCGCCAGCGGGAGTTTTGATTCTGAATATTGACTTGCGTCTGACCCCCGAACCGCTGTACATTGCCGTTGATGTTATTGCCGTTGACATAGGTGGTATTGCCGATCTGTTGAACGGTTGCGTTATTGCCACGGTTGTCGTTGTAGTACGTGAAGTTCCCTACTTTATTTGCTGTCCCACTGTAACCGTCACTCCCGTTATAGTATGTAAAGTTGCCAATGGTGTTGGCTGTTGTTGTGTTCCCCTTGTTGTCTGTGTAATACGTGAAGTTACCGACCTTCTGCCCTGTGACATGGTTGCCTTCGCTGTCATTGTAATATGTGAAGTTTCCAATTTTCTGCGCCGTGCCACTGTATCCATTGTTGCCGTTCACATAAGTGAACTCTGCATGAGCCATATTGGTCGCTGCGAAAGCAACTCCAATGAACAGCAGAATAGTGCAATTAATGTTGCGCATAACGAAAGTCTCCAATTGAAGGTTCAGTCGCATATTATATCAAAACTGACTCTCGAACTAAATCGGAAACCGCACACGAAATGCGGCCGTCAAGTGTCCGTTCATGTGTCGGTTCATGTGTCGGTCATCTGTCGGTAAGTGTCGGGGATTCACGACGGATGCCGACGGATAAGCCGCCCATCTGTCGGTTTTCCCCGACAAATCCCCGACAGATAGACCGACAGATAAACGAGCGGATAGGTTGTGTTTTAGTGTGTAAATGTTGGCGAATTATCTATATTTATCCACTCTCACACCCATCTGTCGGTATGTCGATGGGCATCACTCGCGCCACGCATTTTCGCCCGGTTTTGTGCAAGCGCGTTCGCGCGCGCGAGGACACCGACACTTCCCCGCGCCGCTTTCCCAACTGAAAATTCCACGCGCTCGGCAATAACCATCCCTGCGGCGGGTCAGCACCTTGCGGACAACCGAAGCAGCCCTCGCGCCCGACCAGAACGCGCCGGATGCCGCCCAGGTTGCCCCGTGTCCGCTCCGCGTGAAGCCCGCCGCACCACCCGCTCCCCCCGAAGGGAAGCCCGTGTGGGGCAACCTCGGCTGATCCTCGAAAATCGGCCGCGGTTCCTCCCCTGGGGTCTCTGGAGAAGAGGGCGCGGGAAGGAGCCGGACTACTGACGAGAGTTTGTTTTACCGGGTGAAACCCCGAACGGGGCAGAAAACAGGCGGTTGCGCCGCGAGGCGGGCCGCGCAAGGAGAAGGAAGATGCCAACGGTTCAGAACTTGAAGATAGCGGACTTGAAGCCCTATCCGAACAACCCCCGCGTGAACGACGAGGCGGTCGCCGGCGTGGTCGCGTCCATCCGCGAGTACGGGTTCATCGGCGCGATCATAGTAAACCGCGACCTCGTGATCATCAACGGCCACACTCGCGTGAAGGCCATGAAGGAGATCGGCGCGGAGTCGATTCCCGCCATCGTGGTCGACCACCTCACCCCGAAGCAGGAGAAGGCCCTGCGCATCGCCGACAACAAGACCGGCGAGGTCGCCAAGTGGGACATGGATCTGCTGAAGGCCGAGATGAAGGCCCTGCAGGAGGCCGGCTTCGACATGGGTGCGCTCGGGTTCGACACTTCCGAACTCGACGAACTCCTCGGCGGCACGGCGGACGAGATGGGGCAGACCGATCCCGACGATGCGCCCGAAGCCCCGGAGGTCGCGGTGTCGAAGCCGGGCGAGGTGTACGTCCTCGGGCAGCACCTCCTCCTCTGCGGCGACTCGACGAGGCGCGAGGACGTGTCGAAGGTCGCGGGCGACGGAACGGTCGACTGCTGGCTCACCGACCCGCCCTACAATGTGTCCTACGAGGGGTCGAACGGTCTCACGATCCAGAACGACTCGATGGAGGACACGAAGTTCCGCGAGTTCCTGCGCAACGCCTTCGGGTGCGCCGAAAAGGCGATGAAGCCCGGCGCGGCGTTCTACGTCTTCCACGCCGACTCGGAGGGCTACAACTTCCGGGGCGCGTGTTTCGACGTGGGGCTGCGGGTGCGCGAGTGCCTCGTGTGGAAGAAGAACGCCCTCGTCCTCGGAAGGCAGGACTACCAGTGGATTCACGAACCTTGCCTGTACGGCTGGAAGGAAGGCGCGTCGCACAGCTGGTACGGCGACCGCGCCCAGACCACGGTCATGGAGTTCAACAAGCCCAAGAAGAACGACGTCCACCCG